>NZ_JAHHWP010000008.1:0-418525 GCF_018729305.1 Phycicoccus mangrovi
CACCCACGTTCGGGGAAGGTCGGGGCGGTGTGGGGCGGCTCACGCTTGCCCGAGTTTGCATTTTGCTAACTGGAGCAAGCAGAATGGGGGCATGAGCAAGAACCCGCTGAACGACCTGGGCGAGAGCCTCGGCGAGTACCTGCGCGACCAGCGCCGGTCCGCCCGGCTCTCCCTGCGTCAGCTCAGCGAGCTCGCCGGGGTGTCCAACCCCTACCTGTCGCAGATCGAGCGCGGGCTCAAGCGCCCGAGCGCCGAGATCCTCCAGCAGCTGGCCAAGGGTCTCGAGGTCTCGGCCGAGTCGCTCTACGTGCGCGCCGGCATCCTCGACGCCGAGCACGCGCCCTCGTCGGACGAGGCGCCGGACGTGCGCCGGGCCATCGCCGAGGACCCGCGCCTCACCGCGCGCCAGCGCAAGACCCTCCTCGACATCTACGAGTCCTACGTCGAGGACGACGCCCGGCCCTGAGGCCGCACCGCCCCACGGCAGCGCCGCCCGCCGGGCCACCCAGACACCGTCAGTACTGCAGTCCCACCACGAAGGAGCCCACCATGGCCGTCAAGGACGACCTCCGCAAGACCGTCGACACCACCCCCCTCTACGCCCTCGCCGGCGCCACCGACCTCGCCGTCGAGAAGGTCCGCGAGGCCCAGAAGCGCGCCGACGCGCGCCGCGCCGAGATGACCAAGCGCGCCGAGGCCGCGCGCGCCGACCTCGCGCCGGCCGCCATCCAGGCCCGCGTCACCACGGTCGCCGGCCAGGTCAAGGAGCTTCCGGCGCTCGCCGTCAACCAGGGCCTCGTCGTCGGCGGCAAGGTCTCCGAGGGCTACGACGACCTCGTGACCCGCGGCAAGGACATCGTCGCCCGCCTCCGCCGCCAGCAGGCCACGCAGGACCTCGTCGCGCAGGCCGAGACGACCGTCGCGCAGGCCAAGGGCGCCGTCACGACCGCCCGCAAGGCCGTCGCCGAGGTCGAGCGCTCCGCCAAGGCCACCGTCACCGTCGGTCGCAAGGAGGCCGCGAAGGCCTCCGACGTCGTCGCCGAGACCGTCGAGCAGGACGCCAAGGTCGCCGAGACCGAGGTCAAGACCGCCGCCAAGCGCACCCGCACCGCGGCCAAGCGCACGAGCACGACGACCAAGAAGGCCGCGAAGAAGACGACCTCCTCCACGAAGGCCGCGACGACGAGCGCGCGCAAGACGGTCAAGGCCGTCGAGAAGGCCGTCGAGGCCGGCGCCGCCAAGGTCGGCGACTGACCCTCGCACCACCTCCCGGGGCCCGACCCCGTCGAGTGAACAGGACACGCCGTGTGGGCAGCAGCCCGCGCGGCGTGTCCTGTTCACTCGACGGGTGGGGCGGCGGTGGGGGCGCACCCGGCGGGACCCACCGGCGCTAGGGTCGCTGGCGTGTCCGACCCCGCCGCACCCGCCCCGCTGCCCGCCTCCTCGCTCGCGTCCTCCGCGATGCCCACCCCGCCCGCGCTCGCGGACGCCCCCGTCCTCGCCCACGTCGTGCGCGGCGGGGTCGTCGAGTCCGCGCACCGCGCGAGCGTCGCCGTCACGGCGCCCGACGGCACCCTCGAGCACGCCTGGGGCGCCGCCGACGACCCGGTCTTCCCGCGCAGCTCGAACAAGCCGGTCCAGGCCCTGGCGATGCTCCGCGCCGGCCTGCACCTGCCCCCGCCGCACCTCGCCCTCGCGAGCGCCAGCCACAGCGGCGAGCCGTTCCACCTCGACGGCGTCCGGGCGATGCTCGAGGCCGCCGGGTTCACCGAGGCCGACCTCCAGAACACCCCGGACCTGCCCTACGACCCGCAGGAGCGCGACGCCTGGCTCGCCGCCGGCCGCGCCGCCTCGTCCATCGCCCAGAACTGCTCGGGCAAGCACGCGGGGATGCTCGCCGCCTGCCGCGCCGCCGGGTGGGACCCCGCCACCTACATCGACCCGCAGCACCCGCTCCAGCGGCTCATGGACGCCACCCTCGAGGACCTCACCGGCGAGCCGGTCGCGGCGACGGCGGTCGACGGCTGCGGCGCACCGGTCATGGCCGTCTCGCTCGCCGGCCTCGCGCGGGCCCTCGGGCGGATCGCCGCCGCCGACCCGGCCACCGACGAGGGCCGGGTCGCCGACGCGATCCGGTCGCACCCCGAGATGCTCGGCGGGACCCGGCGCGACGTCACCGCGCTGATCCGCGGGACCGAGGGCGTCGTCGCGAAGGACGGGGCCGAGTCGGTCTACGCGGTCGGTCTGCCCGACGGCCGGGGCATCGCCCTCAAGGTCGCCGACGGCGGGCAGCGCGCCCGCCCGGTCATCCTCGCCGCGGTGCTGCGCCGGCTGGGCGTCGCGTCCGACGCCTACACCCGCCTCGAGGACGCACCCGTCCTCGGCCACGGCGCCCCCGTCGGGGCGGTCGTCGCCGTCGGGCTCGACGAGGGCGCTGCGTGAGGGCGGTCCTCCAGCGCGTCTCGCGGGCGGCCGTCCGGGTCGAGGGAGAGGTCGTCGGGTCGATCGACCGGCCGGGGCTCGTCGCCCTCGTCGGTGCGACCCATGACGACGGGCCCGAGCAGGTCGCGACGCTCGCCCGCAAGATCGCGGAGCTGCGCATCCTCCACGACGAGCGCTCGGTGCTCGACGAGGGCGCACCGGTGCTCGTGGTCAGCCAGTTCACGCTCTACGCGGACACCCGCAAGGGCCGCCGGCCGTCGTGGAACGCCGCGGCGCCGGGGCCGGTGGCCGAGCCGCTCGTCGACGCCGTCGTCGGGGCCCTGCGCGAGCGCGGGGTCGAGGTGGCGACCGGCCGCTTCGGGGCGCACATGGAGGTCGAGCTGGTCGGCGATGGCCCGGTGACCATCGTCCTCGACGTCTGACACCTAGGCTGTCGGCATGACTTGGCTCCGGTCCGCCCAGGACATCGTCTACCTCGTGCTCTCCGTGGCCGCCCTCGGCGTCGAGCTCTGGGCCCTCGTGGACTGCCTGCGCCGCCGCCCCGACGCGTTCGTCGCCGCCGGCAAGCGGACGAAGAACTTCTGGATGCTCGTGACGGGCGTCGCGGCCCTCATCGGGTTCGCCACCGTGGCGAGCCCGGCCGCGCTGGGGCTCCTCGGCATCGCCGCGCTCATCGGCTCCGGCGTCTACCTCGCCGACGTCAAGCCGGCCCTCGACCAGGTGACGGGCCGCGGCAGCACCGGCCGGCAGGGTCCCTACGGCCCCTGGTGAGGCGCGACGGCGGACCACGCGAGCGTCAGCTCACCGAGCCGCCAGCGTGACGGGCCGTCGACGAGCGGCCAGCCGGCCTCCCGCAGCGCCGTCGCCGTCGCGATGAAGCGCTGCCGCACGCCGTAGGACGCGAGCGGCGCCTGCCGCAGCCACGCGTCGTCGAGCGCCCCGAGCAGCGTGTGCACCGGCTCGCCGGGGACGTTGCGGTGGATGAGCGCCTTGGGCAGCCGCTCGGCGACCACCCCCGGCCGCTCGAGCCCTCGCAGCCGCCACGACAGGGTCAGCGTCTCAGGGCCGTCGGCGCCGACCGCCACCCACGCGGCGAGCCGGCCGAGCTCGTCGCACGTGCCGTCGACGAGCAGCCCGCCCGGTGCGAGGCGCTCGACGGTGGTCGCCCACGCCTGCCCCACCTCGTCCTCGTCGTACTGGCGCAGGACGTTGAAGGCGCGCACGAGCACCGGTCGCGCGCCGGCCGGCAGGGGCACCTCGAAGCCGCCGCGCACGAACCGCAGTCCCGGCCGCTCGAGGGGACGGGCGGCGGCCACCCGGGCCGGGTCGATCTCGATGCCGACGACCTGCACGTCCGGGCGCACCCGGCGCAGCCGCTCGTGCAGCTCGAGGGCCGTGACCGGCGAGGCTCCGTAGCCGAGGTCGACGACGACGGGCTCCGGCCCGGCCCGGCGCAGCCGCCAGCCCTGCGGCCCGGCGAGCCAGCGGTCGCACCGCCGCAGCCGGTTGGGGTTGGTGGTGCCGCGCGTGATGACACCCACGGGTCGCTGGCCGGCCACCGGACCAGCCTAGGGCGACGCAGCGCGGCATCCGCCCGCCGTCGAGGGACGTCCACCGCGCACCGGGTGCCCGGCCGGCCGACATACCCTTGAGCGGTGCTGACGTGGTGGCGCTCCGAGGGGCGGGAACAGCGGGTGAGCCTGTCGATGGTCTCGCTCGTGCTCTCGCTGACGGCCGCCCTCGTCCTCGGGCTGACCTCGTGGGTTCCTCGCGTGCTCGCCCGCGACATCGGCATCGTCGACGCCGAGCCCGGGCTGCTCCAGGTCTCCCAGAACGCCTTCGGGGTGCAGTCGCTCGGGGCCGGCCTCACCGTCACCCTCTACGACCGCGGGTTCCGGCTCTCGCGGGGCAGCACCGTCCTCGCCGACACGGTGACCAAGGGGGCGCCGGTCGTCGCGATGACCGGGACCGTCGACGAGACCGGTGACCACCCGCGCGAGACGGTCTCCCGCGTCTACTCGGCGGTCAGCATCGACGCCGTGAGCCGCGACGACGAGACCGTCACCTACAGCGGGGTCGTCCACGACGGGACGGGCAGCCTCCCGCTGCGCATCCGGTTCGAGCCGACCGACGGGCGCATCCGGATGGACGTCGCCGTTCGTGGTGCCTCCGCGGTCGCGGTCAACCTCGACTGGCGACCCGCGACCGTCGGCATCGCCCCGGCGCTGCCGGAGCGCAACCTGCGCGCCCGGGCGTACTGGGTCGACCCCGTCGAGACCGAGCAGCCGGCGTTCACGTGGGTGCTCGGGACCGACGTCTCCATCGCCCCGATCCAGGTCCCGCGCGCCGTCGACCTGCGCCAGGACGGCCGCATCGGGATCCACGTGTGGTCGCCGCGGGCCGTGGTGACCGTCACGGACACGCCCCGGCCGAGCGTGGAAGACTCGCTCCCATGATTGACCCGACCGGTGCGCCGCGCCCGCACCGCGTCGCCATGGTCACGGTGCACACCTCCCCGCTCGCGCAGCCGGGCACCGGGGACGCCGGGGGGATGAACGTCTACGTCCTCGAGGTCGCGCGCCGGCTCGCCCGCCTCGGGACGCAGGTGGACCTCTTCACGCGGACGACGAGCGCGGCGCAGGCCGAGGTCGTCGAGGTGGAGCCGGGCGTCGTCGTCCGGCACGTCGCCGCCGGCCCGTACGAGGGGCTTTCCAAGGAGGACCTGCCCGGCCAGCTGTGCGCCTTCGCCGCCGGGATGATGCGGGTCGCGGCCCACGCGCCCCTCGGCTACTACGACCTCGTCCACTCCCACTACTGGCTCTCGGGGCAGGTGGGGTGGCTCGCCGCCGACCGCTGGGGCGTGCCGCTCGTGCACTCGATGCACACGATGGCCCGGGTCAAGAACCTCCACCTCGCCGACGGCGACGAGCCCGAGCCCCGCGGCCGCGAGATCGGCGAGTCGCAGGTCGTCGAGGCGGCCGACCGGCTCGTGGCGAACACCGAGCGGGAGGCGCGCGAGCTCGTAGACCTCTACGACGCCGACCCGGCCCGGGTCGCGGTCGCCGCTCCCGGGGTCGACCTCGGGACGTTCACGCCCGGCCCGGTCGCGCAGGCCCGCGCCGAGCTCGGGCTGCCCGCCGACGCGGTGCTCCTGCTCTTCGTCGGGCGCGTGCAGCCGCTCAAGGCGCCGGACGTGCTCGTGCGGGCCGCCGCCGAGCTCGTGCGGCGGCACCCCGCGCTGCGCGAGCGGCTCGTCGTCGCGGTGCTCGGCGGGGCGAGCGGCGCCGGCGAGCGGACGCCGATGGGGCTGGACGCGCTCGCGACCTCGCTCGGGATCGGTGACCGGCTGCGGCTCGTCCCGCCGGTCGACCGCGCGACGCTGGCCCGCTGGTACCGCGCGGCCGACGTCGTCGCCGTCCCGTCGCACAACGAGTCGTTCGGGCTCGTCGCCGTCGAGGCGCAGGCCTGCGGCACCCCCGTCGTCGCCGCGAACGTGGGCGGGCTGCCGACGGCCGTCGGGGACGGTGGGCTGCTCGTGGACGGGCACGACACCGCCGACTGGGCGACGGCCCTCGGGCGGGTCGTTCTCGAGCCCGGGCTGCGGGACGCGTTGTCCGCGAGGGCGGTCGAGCACGCCCGCGGGTTCGGGTGGGAGCGGACGGCCGAGCGCCTGCTCGAGGTCTACGGCGAGGCGCTGGCCCGGCCGAAGGACGTCTCCATCCACGACGCGCAGCGCATCGCCGGTGTGCCGCAGGCGGTCATCCCGTGAGCACCCCCGACCTGCTCGCCACCGTGCGGGCGTTCCTCGACGAGTCCGGGCTCGAGTGGGAGGCCGGCGCCCGCGACGACGAGGTCGTCGTCGCGCTCCCCGGCGAGAAGAAGCTGAAGACCGTCGTGTCGCTCGTCTGCGGCGAGCAGGCGCTGTCGGTGTCGGCGTTCGTCATCCGCAACCCCGACGAGAACCACGGCGAGGTCTACCGGTTCCTCCTCAGCCGCAACCTGCGCCTGCCGGGGCTCGCGTACGCCGTCGACCGGTCGGGTGACGTCTTCGTGACCGGCCGGGTGCCGGCCGCGGGGGTGGACGCCGACCAGCTCGACCAGCTGCTCGGGGTCGTCCTGGCCGCGGCCGACGAGCCGTTCAACGAGCTGCTCGTCATGGGCTTCCTCTCCTCGATGCGCAAGGAGTGGGAGTGGCGGGTCTCGCGCGGCGAGAGCCTGCGCAACCTCGAGGCCTTCCGGCACATCCTCGAGCGGCCGGGCGACCCGCCGCGCGAGGGCTCCGCCTGACCCGGCTGCGGGTCCGGCTCCGGGCCGCGGCGCAGGGGTGTCCACGCGGGCGGATGGCGGGTCCCGCGTCGTCCGCGGCTCGCTAGGCTGGCGGCATGACGGAGCACACGCTGATCCTCCTGCGCCACGGCGAGTCCGACTGGAACCAGAAGAACCTCTTCACCGGATGGGTCGACGTCGACCTCACCGACAAGGGCCGCGCCGAGGCCGTGCGCGGCGGGCAGCTGATGCGTGACGCCGGCCTGCTGCCCGACGTCGTCCACACGTCGGTGCTGCGCCGCGCCATCACGACGGCGAACCTTGCGCTCGACGCGTGCGACCGCCACTGGGTGCCGGTGCACCGCAGCTGGCGCCTCAACGAGCGTCACTACGGCGCGCTCCAGGGCCTGGACAAGGCCGCGACCCGTGACAAGTACGGCGACGAGCAGTTCATGCTGTGGCGCCGTTCGTTCGACACCCCGCCGCCGCCCATCGAGACCGGCAGCGAGTTCGACCAGACCGGGGACCCGCGCTACGCCGGCGTCGACGTGCCCGCCACCGAGTGCCTCGCCGACGTCATCCCGCGGATGATGCCCTACTGGGAGAACGAGCTCCGCGCCGACCTCAGCGCCGGGCGGACCGTCCTCGTCACCGCGCACGGCAACAGCCTGCGCGCGCTCGTCAAGCACCTCGACGGCATCAGCGACGACGACATCGCCGGCCTCAACATCCCGACGGGCATGCCGCTGGTCTACCGGCTCGGCGAGGACTTCATGCCGACCGCTGCCGGCGAGTACCTCGACCCGGAGGCCGCGGCGGCCGCGGCGGCGGCGGTGGCGAACCAGGGTCGCTGAGCGCGGTCGGACGGCTCAGGCCGGGTTGGGCAGCACCGGCACCTCGCCGCTGGTGCCCCTGGCCGGCAGGCCGAGCCACCCCGTGTCCCGGTCGCCGAGCAGGGCCTGGCCGACCGGGGGCACGCCGGAGTGGACCAGGCGGCCGTCGGCGTCGCGCACGACGAGGCGGAACGCCGCTGCGTCGTCGGCGTTGACGACGGAGACCACCGCGGTGCGGCGCTTCATCGGCGTCACCTTCGAGACGGGGTAGGCGTTCGGGCTCGTCGCGAGCAGCTGGCAGGTGGCGCCGCCCTCGGGGACGACGACGAGGAAGCGGCCGGTGCCCGGCGGGTCGTCGTCGAGGCGGTAGACGGCCGGGGCGTCGGCCTGGTCGGACGCCACCGCGACGGCCGGGAGGACGAGGAACCCGCTGCGGCCCGAGCGCCCGTCGTCGCGGACGTCGAGCCGGCGGACGACGCCCCCGCCCGGGAGCCGCACGCTGCTGAGCAGGACGCGCCCGTCGCCGCCGGTGGGGGAGTCCGCGGCGGTGTCGAGGACGCTGCCGACGACCGGTGAGTCGCAGAGGACCTCGCCGCGCAGGTCGCGCCGGGGAAGGCCGGTGGCCGAGGCGACCTGGTCGAGGAGGCCGTCGAGCGGGGCCGCGGTGGCCGACGTGAACGCGGCGGCGTTCCAGTCCTCGGGGGTGACCGGCGGACCGTCGTAGGCCGAGACGGCCACGCGCCCGGCGATGCCCCACGGTCTGCCGGCGAGGGCGCCGACGCCGTCACGGAGCCGGACCGGGAGCGAGTCGCGTTCCACAGCACCGGTCTTCGTCGGGAGGACGAACGGGGAGAAGCGCGCCGACGTGACGGTCGGCCGGGTGAGCACGAGGAGGGCGGCGTCCTCGGCCCGCGGGACACCGACGGCGACGACGTCCTCGGCGCCGAGGATGGCGTCGAACCCGAGGCGTACCTCGTCGAGTCGCTCGGCGGGCGCGCGGGCGGGGCCGGTCCACACGCGCACCGAGGTGCTCGACGGACGCTCGCCGAGGAGGGTCGTCGCGACGACGGCCCTCGTGTCGTCGAGGTCGCCCGCCCACAACAGGCGGGTCCCCGGGCCGGCGCGGGCGACGAGGGCGAGAATGCCGAGGTCGCTGCGCAGCGGGCCGCGAGCCGGCCACCGGGACGCGGAGGCCCAGGCAGGGTCGTCCGGGCCGGCGGTCGTCGGGGCGGTCGAGGGGCGGGGTGGGGTGGCGGTGGTGCTGCTCGTCCGTCGGTCGACGACGGCCCAGGCGAGCGCGGCGGCGCCGGCTGCGGCGAGGCCGCCGAGCACCACAATGCGGCGGGAGCGCGAGGAGTGCTGGCCGGCGACGAGGGCGGCGGGGTCGGGGGGTTCGGGCTGGGAGCGGGCGAGGCGGACGACGAGGTCGTCGAGGTCCGTGCGCAGCCGTGCGTCGTCGGGGGCGAGGCCGACAGCGGCGCGGGCCTGCCGGTGCGCGGCGAGCATCCGGTGGTGGGTCTCCGCCGCGACGGGCGGGGTCGGTGTGGGGCCGTCGTCCCAGAGGACCTCGGCGGCGAGGGCCAGGCGCTGCTCCGGCGGGGTGGCGGCGAGGGCGTCGAGGAGGGCGGCGGGAACCGGGTCGTCGGGGTCGGCCACGAGCGCCGCGAGCTGGGGGAGGTGGGCGGGTGCCTCCTGCGCCTGAGATGCGGTGCCGGGGCGGGTCGGGGTGTGCGGGAGGCGGGTGACGAGCTCGCGGCGGGCGACGGCGGTGGGCGCGCCGTCCTCGACGGCGTCGGCCCAGCGCCGGCGGACGGCGACGAGGGCGTCGGTGGTGGCTCGGCGGGCGGCCACCGGGTCGAGGAGGGTGACGAGGGCGACGGCCTCGAGGTCGGGCCAGCGGGCGGCGACGAAGCGGTCGGCGTCGGCGGCGGTATCCGCGTCGGCCCGATGGCTCGTCGTCATGCGCCCATGATCACCCGGCGCGCCCGCCGGTGGGGCGGACCGGACGGTCGGGGGTCACGGCACGTTCCTGAGAGCGGCCGGGTCACATAGGTGCTCCCGGGATCCATGCGCCTCGGAAGGAATCCCTTGCCGGGTGGAAGGAATCCCTTGCCGCGCGGAAGGTTTCCCTTCCGCGCGCAGGGGAGACCTTGCCGAGCGGAAGGAATCCCATGCGGCGTGGAAGGAACTCTCTTCGGTGGGCAAGGGAAACCTTGCGGGGTGCAAGGGAAACCTTCCGCGGTGGAAGGGAAACCTTCCGCGGCGACAGGAGGCTGGGAGAGCACCATTGCTCCCGGCTCCCGGCTCCCGGCTCCCGGCTCCCGGCTCCCGGCTCCGGCTCCCGGCTCCCGGCTCCCGGCTCCGGCTCCCGGCTCACCCGTAGTAGGTGCCCGAGCCGCTGCCCACGTCGTAGAAGTCGAAGAGGTCGAGCACGTCGCGACCCGGCGGCGGGACGTCGTCGTAGAGGACCCGGCCGTCCGCCGCCCGCGCCACCACCCGCACGTCGCCCCCGGTGAACGCCGTCGTCAGCCGCGGCAGCGCGGCGCCGCCCCGCACCGGTGTCGGACGGCACAGCGGCGCCCCGCTCAGGGTGCGTAGCTGCACCGTCGCGGCGCGCGCCGGGGCGGTGACGAAGTACTTGAGGTGCTCGTCCGACCCCATGAGCGGGGTGACGTACGGTGCGCGGACCGCCGAGGCCGGGATGACGAGGGGCGCGTCTCCGTACTCAGCACTGCCGCCGCCCGCGCCTCCGCTCCGGAACGAGGCGAACCGTACGACGGCCCCGTCCGGTGTCCGCACGACGACGACCTCCGCAGAGGCCGCCCCCCTCTCCCCGAGGACGTCACGCAGGCTGTCGTCCGGGAGGACGTGGCCGGTGCGCTCGACCTCCAGCGAGCGGCGGGGCACGCCGAACGCAGCGGCGAGCTCGACCACCGTGCTCTCGGTGAACCCGCCCGGGCCGACGACCATGTCGTCGTCGGTCATCTCGCGGGGGAACGGGCCGTCGAGAGCGCCGAGCTGCAGCCGGGCGGCCGGCCCGGGTGACCGGGGCAGGACGGTCGTGGCGACGCCGTCGCGCACGGCGAAGCTGGTCCACGTACGGTCGACCCGGCCCCCGGGGGTCGGGCGCACGACGAGCGAGTAGCGCCCCTCGCGCACCCCGGGACGCGTCAGCGCGAGCAGCACGAAGCGTCGGCCGGACTGCACGGCGAGCCCGACGGCGTCCTGTGTGTCCCCCGCCCAGCTGTAGCCGAGCTGGAGCGTGGTGAGGCGCGACGCGGCGGTCCCCGCCGGTCCGCCCCACGCGCGCACCACGAACCCGTTGTCGGCGTCGACGGACGGGTCGGTCGACACGACGAGCCGTCGGTCCTCGACGTCCCCGGCGAAGAGCAGCCGGGCACCCTCGGCGTCCGAGGCGAGCATCGCCTGGACCCCGGGGTCCCGCGCGAGTGCTCCTCGAGGAGGCCAGCGGTCCACGGAGCCCCACGCCGGGTCGTCCGGCCCGGCGGTCGACGGGGCCGGGCGCGGGCCCCGGGCGACCGGGTCAGGGGTCGTCGGCCGCGACGCCACCGCCCAGCCGCCCACCCCCACACCGGCCACGGCCAGGGCTCCGACCACGACGAGCGAACGGCGGCGGACGCCGCGCTCCCGGGCCCGCACGAGGTCGGCGGGGTCCGGCGGGTCGGGCAGCGTGGCGGCGAGCCGGTCGAGGAGGTCGGCGAGGTCGATGTCCAGGCGGTGGTCCGCGGGCGCCGCCCCGGCCGCGGCGAGCGCGCCACGGTGCCCCTCGAGGAGCCGGTGTCGGGCGGCCGCGAGCGTGTCGTCGTCCGCGCCCCGCGCGCGACCGAGTCCCGCCCGGCCGAGGCCGCCGCGGTTCGGCACGAGCCGGTCCACCTCCTCGTCGGTCAGCTCCCAGAGCGGACCGGCGGCGAGCGCAGCCCGGACCGGGACCGGCTCGTGGGCCAGGGCAGCGAGGAGGGCACCGGGGACGGGGTCGTCGGGCGCGGAGGGGTCGCGCACCCCATCGCGCAACCGTTCCGGGACCGCGGTGCCGCCGGCCTCGCCGAGCGTCCGCATCCGCGCGAGGAGCTCGGTGCGCGCGGCCGCGGTCGGCGCGCCCTCCTCGACGACGTCGGACCACCGACCGTGCAGGGCGGCCACGGTGGACGCCGTCACCGCGCGGGCCCGGTCCGGGTCGAGCGTCGCGGCGAGCGCGACGGCCTCGAGGGCGGGCCAGCGCGCGGCCACGAACCCCTCGAACCCGTCCCCCTCGTCCTGCGTCACGCCGCCATGATCACCCACGAACGCGATCGTGTGCAGCCCTTCGCGACGAGCGGTCGGTCCGGACCCGCCGACGGGGCCAGGCCGACGTCAGAGCCGCGGGAGGACCCGCTCGGTGTGCTCACCCGGCTCGAAGATGCGCGAGGCCGGGCCGACGATGAGCGGGTCCGGGACCCCGACGAGGTCGACGTCCTTCGAGGCGTAGTCGACCCCGCTGAGCAGGACCCGCATCGCCTCGAGGCGGGCCCGCTTCTTGTCGTTGCTCTTGACGACGGTCCACGGGGCGTCACCGGTGTCGGTGTAGAAGAACATCGCCTCCTTGGCCTCGGTGTAGGCGTCCCACTTGTCGAGGCTCGCGAGGTCGGTCGGCGAGAGCTTCCACTGGCGCACTGGGTCGTTCTGGCGGGAGGCGAAGCGCGCGGCCTGCTCCTCCCGGCTGACGGAGAACCACAGCTTGACGAGGTGGATGCCCGAGTTGACGAGCATCCGCTCCAGCTCCGGTGCCTCGCGCATGAACTCGAGGTACTGGCTGGGGGAGCAGTAGCCCATCACGCGCTCGACGCCGGCCCGGTTGTACCAGGACCGGTCCATGAAGACGATCTCGCCGCCGCTCGGCAGGTGCTGGACGTAGCGCTGGAAGTACCACTGCGTCGTCTCGACCTCGGTCGGCTTCTCGAGCGCCACGACGCGCGCGCCGCGGGGGTTGAGGTGCTCCATGAACCGCTTGATGGCGCCACCCTTGCCGGCGGCGTCACGCCCCTCGCAGATGACGAGGACCTTGCCCCCGGTCTCCTTGACGTGCAGCTGCAGCTTGAGGAGCTCGATCTGCAGGCGGCGCTTGGTCCGCTCGTACTCGTCGCGCGGGAGCTTCCTGTCGTACGGGTAGCCGTGCTGCCACGCCTTGCCGGTCGCGGGCGCCCCGGCCCCGCCGGCCGCGTCCTCGACCTCCTCGAGGTCGTGCAGCTCCTCGAGCTCCTCGGCGTAGTCCTCCGTCACGGACCGGCGCTGGTCGTCCACGCCTCGAGCGTAGCCGCGTCGTCGCGGCCCGTCAGGGGGTCAGGCGACGGTGTGCTCGCCGACCTCGTCGTGGCCGCCGGCCGCCTCGTCGCCCCACTCGCCGGTGACGATCCAGATGACCCGCTCGGCGACCGACACGGCGTGGTCGGCGAAGCGCTCGTAGTAGCGGCCGAGGAGCACGACGTCGACCGCGGTCTCGGTGTCGTGGGCCCAGTCCCCGCCCGTCACGTGGGTGAAGAGGTCGCGGTGCAGGCGGTCCATCGCGTCGTCCTCGCGGGCGACGTCCCGGGCGGCGTCGACGTCGCGGGCCGCGATGACCGAGCCGGCCTTCTCGACGACGAGCTCGGCGACGGTACCCATCTCGCGGAAGGTGCCGCGCAGCTCCGGCGGGACCGCGGACGCGGGGTACCGCAGGCGGGCGACCTTGGCGACGTGGCGCGCCAGGTCGCCCATCCGCTCGATGTCGCTGCTCATCCGCATGCTCGTGACGACGACCCGCAGGTCCGTCGCGACCGGCTGCTGGAGGGCGATGAGGTCGAAGGAGAGGAGGTCGACCTGCTCGCGCATCCGGTCGATCTCGGCGTCGGCGGCGATGACGGAGTCGGCCAGGCTGACGTCGGCGTCGAGGAGGGCGGTCGTCGCGCGGCTCATCGCGGACGCCGCGAGGTGGGTCATCTCGACGAGGCTCTCGGCGATCCGGTCGAGCTCCTCGTGGTAGGCCTTGCGCATCACGGCTGGGGTCCTTCGTGGCTGGGGGTGCGTCGGCGCGCGACGGCAGCGGTCGGTCGCGCCGTCGCCCGGGAACCATCCCACCCGGGGATGAACCGCAGACGTGGCCGAGGTGAACTTCGGGCGTCCGGAGGCGCGGCAGGGCCCCGGATGGCGGGGAGCGGTCGGCGGACCCCCGTACCCTGACGTCGTGGATGCGACCATCGCGGCGAGCCTCGGCGGGGCGGCGGGCCTCGTCGTCGGCGCCGTCGCCGTGCTCGCGGCGCGCTGGTCCGAGCGCAGCCTCGACGACGCGCCCGTCGTCGACGAGCCGCCGCTGGCCCGCGGGGTCGGGGACGTCCTGTCGGTCCTGCGCTCCATCGCCGTCGTCGTCGACGCGTCCGATGCGGTGGTCAAGGCCTCGGCCCCCGCCGTCACCTACGGCCTCGTGCGCCACCAGGAGCTGGTCCACCACGAGCTGCGCCACCTCGCGCGCCAGGTGCGCCGCGACGGCGTCATCCGCGAGGCCGAGCTCGACCTCGCGCGCGGACCGAACCCCGACGGCAGCGTCGTCATGCGGGTGCGCGTCGCGCCGCTCGGCGTCGCGCACGTCCTCCTGCTCGCCGAGGACCACACCCACGCGCGCCGCGTCGAGGAGGTCCGCCGCGACTTCGTCGCCAACGTCAGCCACGAGCTGAAGACCCCCGTCGGCGGCATCTCGCTGCTCGCCGAGGCGGTGCTGGACGCCAAGGACGACCCCGTCGCGGTGACGCGCTTCGCGCAGCGGATCCGCGTCGAGGCCACCCGGCTCGGTCGGCTCGTGCAGGAGATCGTCGACCTCTCGCGCCTCCAGGTCGCCGACACCCTCCACGAGCCCGAGCTCGTCGACCTCGGCACCGTCGTCGTCGAGGCCGTCGACCGGGTCAAGGTCGCCGCCGAGGCCAAGGAGATCGAGCTCGGCCTCGCGACCGAGCGCGGGCTGCGCGTCTTCGGCGACCGCGAGCTGCTCGTCACCGCCGTGACCAACCTGCTGACCAACGCGGTCAACTACAGCGACCCCGGCACGAAGGTCGGGCTGGGGGCCCGCCGCGTCGACGAGACCGTCGAGGTCGCCGTCACCGACCAGGG
This sequence comes from Phycicoccus mangrovi, assembly GCF_018729305.1. NCBI lineage: Bacteria > Bacillati > Actinomycetota > Actinomycetes > Micrococcales > Intrasporangiaceae > Phycicoccus > Phycicoccus mangrovi. The sequence continues at coordinate 14,676 of NZ_JAHHWP010000008.1, forward strand.
GCAGGGGATCCCCGCGGCCGAGCTGGAGCGCATCTTCGAGCGCTTCTACCGCGTCGACGCCGCGCGCTCGCGGGCCACCGGCGGCACCGGCCTGGGCCTGGCCATCGTCAAGCACGTCTGCGCCAACCACGGCGGCGAGGTCACCGTGTGGAGCCAGGAGGGGCGCGGCTCGACGTTCACCATGAGACTCCCCGTCGCGGCCACCCCGGTCGACGACGACGACGCGACCGCGCCGGCCCCCGGCGCCGGGGTCGCCCGAGAAGAGAGCACCGCATGACGCGCATCCTGATCGTCGAGGACGAGGAGTCGTTCTCGGACCCGCTGAGCTACCTCCTGAGCAAGGAGGGCTACGAGGTCTCGGTCGCCGACAACGGGCACGACGCCCTGAGCGAGTTCGACGCCGGGGGCGCCGACCTCGTGCTGCTCGACCTCATGCTGCCCGGCCTCTCCGGCGTCGACGTGTGCCGAGCGCTGCGCCAGCGCTCGAACGTGCCGGTCATCATGCTCACGGCCAAGGACAGCGAGATCGACAAGGTCGTCGGCCTCGAGCTCGGCGCCGACGACTACGTGACCAAGCCGTACTCCTCCCGCGAGCTGCTGGCCCGCATCAAGGCCGTCCTGCGCCGCGGGGCCGAGCCCGAGGAGCTCCTGCCGACGACCCTCGAGGCCGGGCCGGTGCGGATGGACGTCGAGCGCCACGTCGTCACCGTCCGCGGCGAGCAGCGCTCGATGCCGCTCAAGGAGTTCGAGCTCCTCGAGATGCTCCTGCGCAACACCGGGCGGGTGCTGACCCGCGGGCAGCTCATCGACCGGGTGTGGGGCAGCGACTACGTCGGCGACACCAAGACCCTCGACGTCCACGTCAAGCGCCTGCGCGCCAAGATCGAGGACGACCCGGGGGCGCCGCAGCACATCGTCACCGTGCGCGGCCTGGGCTACAAGTTCGAGGCCTGAGGGCCGGCCGGGCGGCGCGCCGGGCCCGCGGCGCCGGCGCGCGGGGTCAGCTGGCGCTGGGCGACGGGGTGGCGCTCGGCGTCGCCGACGGGCTCGGCGCGAGGCCCTCGTAGTAGCGGTCGGACGGGAGCACCGGCACCTGGACGACGTTCTGCCCGGCCTGCCGGGTCGTGACGACGAGCTGGACCATCGAGCCCGGGCGCTGCGGCACGGTCGCGAGGGTGACCGCCTTGCCGTCGGCGGAGATCGCGTCGTCGGAGTAGGGCGCCACCGTCGTGGTCGTCGGGGACGAGCCCTCGAGCGAGAAGGACACCTCGACGGGGTCGCGACCCTCGTTGACCGCCTGCCCGACGATCGTGCCGGGACCGCCCTCCTCGTCCGAGACGATGACGAGGTTGCGCAGGTCCAGGCCCGGGATGGTGAGGGGCACGCCGTCAGCCGGGATGTACGGGTAGTCCGTCTGGACCGGCGAGAAGACGCCGCAGGCGGAGACCGTGAGGGTGGCGGCGGCGAGTCCGGCGAGCCGGAGGGCGGAGGCGGCGCGGGTCGTCACGCGCCCAAGGATAGCGGGGGGTCGGGTTCCGCCTCGCCCCGTGTCCCGGTGCGCGTCCTCGACCGGGCGTCGCGCCGCGCGGGGAGGCCGTCCCCACGGCGCGCCCGCGTCACGCGCGAAGCATGCCGCGGGGCCGTCTGTCAACCCCCGATTTTCTCCCGTGGATTGCCGTTTCAGGCCTCTGACCTGCGGAAACGTGCCGAGTTCCCGTTGGGCCGGATCGGCGTGTCGTGGTATTCTTGGGGCCTCGAAAGGGGACAACACCACATGGTTTTCAAGGTCGGCGAGACGGTCGTGTACCCGCACCACGGGGCCGCGCGCATCGAAGAGATCAAGACCCGCACGATCCGCGGAGAGGAGAAGCTCTACCTCAAGCTGAAGGTCGCGCAGGGCGACCTCGTCATCGAGGTACCCGCCGAGAACTGCGACCTCGTCGGCGTCCGTGACGTCGTCGACAAGGCCGGCCTCGACAAGGTCTTCGAGGTCCTCCGCACTCCGTACGCCGAGGAGCCGACCAACTGGTCGCGCCGCTTCAAGGCCAACCTCGAGAAGCTCGCCTCCGGCGACGTCATCAAGGTCGCCGAGGTCGTGCGCGACCTCTGGCGCCGCGACAAGGACCGCGGCCTGTCCGCGGGTGAGAAGCGGATGCTGGCCAAGGCGCGCCAGATCCTCGTCTCCGAACTCGCACTCGCCGAGAAGACCGACGAGGACAAGGCCGAGTCCATCCTCGACGAGGTCCTCGCGTCCTGACGCACCCGGTCGCCCCGGCGGCCGCTCCGACGTGACCGACGACGCCCACACCGCCCCGCGCGGTGTGGGCGTCGTCGTCGTCGCGGCCGGGTCGGGGACCCGCCTGGGCGCCGGGATGCCGAAGGCGTTCGTGCCCCTGGCCGGGCGCCCGCTGCTCGGCTGGGCGCTCGACACCGTCGCCCGCCTGCCGGGGCTGCGGTCGGTCGTCGTCGTCGCCCCGTCGGACCTCGCCGACCCCGCCGCGCCCGCGTGGACGGGCATCACCCTCCCGGCCGGGGCGGCCGTCGTCGCCGGAGGGGCGGAGCGCACCGACTCCGTCGCGGCCGGGCTCGCGGCCCTCGATCCCGCCTGTGACGTCGTCCTCGTCCACGACGCCGCGCGCTGCCTCACCCCGGTCGCGGTCTTCGTACGCGTCGCCGAGGCGGTGCGAGCCGGTGCGGCGGGGGTCGTGCCCGGGGTCGCGGTCGTCGACACGGTCAAGACGGTCGACGCGCGAGGGGTCGTCACCGGCACCCCGGACCGTGCGACGCTGCGCGCCGTGCAGACGCCCCAGGGCTTCCGCCGCGACGTGCTCGAGGCCGCCCACGCCGGTGGCGCCGGGGCCACCGACGACGCCGCCCTCGTGGAGCTGCTCGGCCACGACGTGCTCGTCGTCGACGGAGACCCTCGCTCCTTCAAGGTGACGACCGTCGACGACCTCGCCCACGCCGAGCGCCTGCTCGCCGGCGCCTAGCATCGGGGCATGAGCGTGCTGCCCCGGGTCGGTGTCGGTGTCGACGTCCACGCCCTCGCGCCGGAGGGGTCCGGCCGTGAGCTGTGGGTCGCGGGCCTGCACTGGCCGGGGGAGCGGGGCCTGGACGGGCACTCCGACGCCGACGTGGCCGCTCACGCCGCCTGCGACGCCCTCTTCTCGGCGGCCGGCATCGGCGACCTCGGGGCGCACTTCGGGACGGACCGGCCGGAGCTCGCCGGCGCCTCGGGGCTCACGCTGCTCGCCGAGGCCGCGCGCCTCGTCCGGGCCGCCGGCTTCGAGATCGGCAACGTCGCGGTGCAGGTCGTCGGCAACCGGCCGAAGGTCGGCACGCGACGGGCCGAGGCGGAGGCGGCCCTGTCGGCGGCGGCCGGCGCGCCGGTCTCGGTGAGCGGCACGACGACCGACGGCCTGGGGCTGACCGGTCGGGGCGAGGGGGCCGCCGCGATCGCGACCGCGCTCGTCGTCCCGCTCGCCTGACCCCGGCCGCGGCCCGGCCTCAGCCCACGGGTGGCGGGTCGATGCGCCGCGACCAGGTGACCTCCTGGGAGCCCGCGACGACGCACACGGTCGTGCTCGGGCAGTCGACGACGTCCGACTGGGTGTCCCGTCCGTAGCGCGTCCCCCCGGACCAGCCCGCGCCCCGCCACTGGACCGGCGCCGATGCGTTGGTATAGGGGTGGACGCCCAGGCACCAGTCGTCGGTCACGCAGGAGATGTCGCTGAGCCCGGTGCCGGGTCCGATGTCCTGCCCCGGGACCACGGTCCAGGAGCTGCCGTCCCACCGGGCGGTGGTGCCGATGCCGACGACGGCGAGGCACATCCGCGCGCTCGCGCAGTCGAGGACGACCGTGCCCTGCCGGGTGAGCGAGGCGGGGAGGGTGCGCGGGGTGCTCCAGGACCGGCCGTTCCACACCGACCACCAGCCGTCGAGCGCGGTGGCCATGCACCAGGAGGCTGCGGTGCAGCGCACCTCGGACTCCGACCCCTGGTAGGGCAGCCCGGTGAACGGCGCGCCCGCGGCGACGATCGACGAGCCGGTCCACCGCCAGGCGCGACCATCCATGTCGAGCGCCAGGCAGGAGGTGGCCGAGGAGCAGGAGGGGGTGCGCAGGTAGCTGCCGCGCGGCGCCGACCGCAACGGAGACCACCGGTTGTCGTTCGAGAGCGTCCGGTAGTGGCCCGCGTCGTCGACGGCGAGGCAGAAGCCGGTCGGGGCGCAGTCGGCCGTCGCGTGGCTGCGGAACGGCTGGCTCGGCCGACGCCACCCGGTGCCGTCGAAGCGGTAGGACCAGCCGTAGAAGTCGAAGGCGAGGCAGTCGGTCTCCGACGCGCACGACACCTCGGTGAGGTAGCCGGCGGTGGGGTCGAACACGCCCTCGGTCCGCCACCCGCCGGAGAGGCTCCAGCGGTGCTCCCGTCCCCGGTCGTCGACCGCCACGCACGGCGTCGCGCCACGGGGACAGGAGAGGTCGGCGACCATCCCGTTGCCGATCGGAGGGCCCGGGACCGACGCCCATCCGCGCCCGGTCCACCGCGTCGGCCGCAGCCACCCGTCGAGGCCGACGCACGTGGAGACGGACGCGCAGGCCAGCGCGGTGTCGGCGTTGGCCAGGGTGGGCTCGTGGCGGGCGCTCCACGTGGTCCCGGAGACGGTCCACGTCCCGTAGGCGCCGGACGCGATGCACCAGCTGCTCGTCGGGCACTCGACCTGGCGGATCGACCGACCCGGTCCGTCGAGCTTCGCCGTGCTCCACCGGCCGCCGACCAGCGTCGCGCGCCACGCCGAGCCGTCGCCGTCGGACTCACCGACGGCGACGCACCGCCCGGCCGCCTGGCAGGCGACGTCGAAGAACGTCGTGGCGCGCAGCGACGAGAGGTATTGGGGCGTGCTCCACCGGGTGCCGTCGAAGACGGTCGCGCGGGGTCCGGTGGTCAGCGCGACGCACCACGTGGGGGACGTGCAGGTGAGGCTGCGGACCTCGGTCCCCACCGGGGGCTGCGGTGTGTCCGCGGCGGACCGCCACGCGCCGCGCGTGTACTCGTGGGCGCCGTCCTCCCCGACGGCCAGGCACCATCCGACGACCGGGCACGACAGGTGCCAGGTGACCGACTGGGAGGTCCCCGGGGCCATCGTCACCGGTGCGGACCAGCCCGTGGACGTGCGCACGAGGTAGCTGCTGCTGCGGTCCAGCACCATGCACCACGTCGTCCGGGGGCACTCGACGTCCTGGGGTCCCCCGGACGGGGGCGCCAGGGTGGCGTGGGCCCAGCCGACGGTCGTCCGCGCCGTGACCTCGCGCGCCGGCGACTCCGCCCCGGCGTCCGAGACCGCGGCGACCGAGTACGAGTACGAGCGCTCCACGTCCAGGCCGGTGTCGGTGAAGGTCGTCGAGAGCCCACGATGGATCGCGGTGCGTACGCCGTCGTCCCCCACCCGCCGGACGACGACCGCGGACGGGGCCGGGTCGGTCGGGAGCGTCCAGTCGAGCCGCACGGACGTCGTGCCCGCGGTCGCGGTCAGGCCGGACACCGGGTCCACGGGGAGGGTGGTCGCCGTGACGCGCTGCGGCACCCGGCGGAGCCGGCCGTCGACGTCGTAGCTGCGGGCCTCGTAGCAGGACCTGGTCGTGGGGGCGAGGCCCCCGTCGACCCAGGAGGTGGTGGGCAGCGCGACGTCGACGGTGCGCAGGACCGTCCCCGCATCCGCGCAGTCGACGACGGCGATGCGCATGCCGACCGGGCGCGCGTCCAGCGGGCGCCGCCAGGACAGGGTGATGCTCCGGCTCGCCGGGGTGGCCACGACGGTGGACGTCGAGAGGTCGAGGGCGGCCCCCGTCACGGACGCCGGCGGGGACCACTGGCCGGCGGCGTCGCGTGCGAAGACCGAGTAGGACCACGTGCCGACCCAGTCCAGGTCGAGGTCGCTCCAGCGCGAGATGAGCCCCGAGGCGACCTGCGTCCCGTCGGTGGGTGTCGCCGGGGCGGTGGTGCCCGGGAGGCGACGGACGACGACCTCGGCGAGGTCCGCGTCGGTCGGCAGCGTCCACCCCAGGGCCACGGAGGTCCTCTGCGGCAGCAGGGACAGGCCGGTGACCGGACCCGGGGGCGCGTCGACCGTCGGCGCGGCGAGGGCGCCGGTCGGTGCGCCGACGAGGAGGGTGACGAGCAGAGTCGTCAGGAGCAGGCCGAGACGGCGGGTGGTGCGCACGCGGTGGGTCCCCCGGGATGGTGCGACGGGCGCTGTCGCTCGGCCCGGATGGCGTGAGTGTAGAGGGCCGACCGGCTGCGGCACAGGGGTTCTGCGCTCCGTCCGGTCGCGACGTCGGTCAGCCGACCGGAGCCGGGTCCACCGTCCACAGGGCCTCGACCGGCCCCACGACGACGCACCGGCGCGCCGTGGGGCAGTCGACGCTGTCGCCGTACGTCTCGCGGCCGTAGGGCCCCGCGTCCTCCCAGCCGTCGCCGGTCCAGCGGACCGGGCCCGTCGTGTTCGTGTAGGGGTGCACGGCGAGGCAGGTGGTGACCCCCGAGCAGGACAGGTCCGCCAGCCGGGCGCCGGGGGTCCGGCCGTTGAGCGTCAGCTCGGTCCAGTCGCGTCCGTCGTACCGCGCGGTCGCCCCGGAGTCCACGACGGCGAGGCACATCGAGCCGGTGGCGCAGTCCATGACGACGGTGCCGGCGCCGGCGAGCGCCCCGGGCAGGTGGGCACGGGTGCGCCACGTGGTGCCGTTCCACCGCGACCACCAGCCGCCGTTGGAGACCGCGATGCAGAAGGTCGCACTCGTGCAGCGCACCCGCACGTCCCACCCTCCGTCCGCGGTGCCGCTGAAGGGGGTGCCGGACAGCACGAGAGAGGTCCCGTTCCACTGCCAGGCCCGGCCGTCGATGTCGATGACCATGCACAGTGTGGACGAGTAGCAGTGGGGGCTGCCGAGCTGCGACGCACCGGAGAGAGCGCGCACCGAGGACCAGGTGCCGGCGCTCGACAGCGTGCGGTAGCGCGCCGGCGGCATGGACTCCACGGCGAGGCAGAAGCCGGACGCCGCGCAGTCGAGCTCCGCGGGGCCGGTGAGGGGCTTGCTCGGCGAGCGCCAGCTCGTCCCGTCGAAGCGGTAGAACCAGCCGCGCTGGTCCATCGCCATGCAGCTCGTCGCGGACGGGCAGGACACCCGGGTCAGCCCGCCGGAGGTGAGGTCGAAGGTGCCGATCCGTCGCCAGCCGGCGGCGGTGCTCCAACGGTAGTCGCCGCCGCGGTCGTCGACCCCGGTGCACGGGGTCGCGCCCTTCGGGCAGGAGAGCGAGGTGAGGGTCACCCCGGTCGCGACGAAGCGGGTGGCCGAGCCCCAGGAGGATCCGTTCCACCGCACGCCGCGGCCGCCCCCGTCGATCCCGATGCACGTCGACGCGGAGGCGCAGGTCACCGCCCGCTCGGCGTTGGACGTGGAGGCGGCGCGCTTGGCGCTCCACGTCGTCCCGGCGACCGTCCACGTGCCGTAGGCGCTGGAGGCGATGCAGAAGCTGCTGGTCGGGCAGTCGACCTCGTCGACGCCTCGGCCCGCCGTGTCGAGCGCGGCGGTGCTCCACCGGCCGCTGACCAGGCTCGCGCGCCACGCCGAGCCGCTCGTCGCGGACCGTCCGACGGCGAAGCACCGGCCGGCGACCTGGCACGAGACGTCGAGGAAGTCGACGCCGCGCAGGCTCGAGAGGTACGTGGGGGCGCTCCAGCGGGTGCCGTCGTAGACCGTCGCCCGGGGGCCGGTGGTCATCGCGACGCACCACGTGGGCGAGGTGCAGGTCAGGGCGGTCACCGTCGTGCCGGCCGGCGGCTGGGGCACCGAGGACAGCGGCTGCCACGCACTCCGCGTGTACTGGCGGACGCCGTCCGCCGACGCGGCGAGGCACCAGCCCACGACCGGGCACGAGAGCTCCGTGGGGCCGGACTCCACCGCCGGGTCGATGGCGACCGGGCTCGACCAGCCGCTACTCCCGAGGACCTGGTAGCGGTTCGAGGCGTCGGTCGAGAGGCACCACGACGTGCGCGGGCACTGGACGTGCTGGGGCGAGCCCGTCATCGGGGCGACGGTGGCGCGCGTCCAGGTGTGGACCGTCGTGGCCCCGACCGACGCAAGGGGTGAGGCCTTGCCGTCCGCGGTCATCGCGTTGGCCGTGTAGAGGTAGTGCTGCTCCGGCAGGAGGTTGCGGTTGACGACGCTGGTCCCGCGGCCCCGGTAGACCTCGACGGGCGAGGAGCTCGGCGCCTGCCGCCAGACGACGACCTCCGCCGGCGCCGGGTTGGTCGGCAGGGTCCACCGGAGGCTGACGGTGGTGCCGGAGACGGTGGCGGTCAGGTCCGTGACGGGGTCGATGAACAGGGTCTTGAACGCCGCCCGGCGCGGGGTGCGCTGCGTCCGCCCGTCCTGGTCGTAGGTGCGCAGGTCGTAGCAGTACTGCACCCCGGGGGAGAGCCCGGTGTCGGCCCAGGACGACGTGGGCCGGGGCACGTCGACGTGGGAGGTCTCCGTCCACGGGTCGCTGCAGCCGATCCGGGCGATGCGCAGCCCGGCGACGCGCTCGTCGGTCGGCAGGCCCCACTCCAGGGAGACCTGTGAGGCGGTCGTGGAGTGGGTGAGCGAGGCTCCGGGCAGGTCGAGGGTGGCGCCCGTGACCGAGACCGGGGCGGACCACTGGCCCGCGGCGTCGTGGGCGAAGACCGAGTAGGACCAGGTGTCGACGAAGTCGAGGCCGGTGTCGCTCCACTGCGTCAGCAGGCCGCTCGCCACCTGCGTGCCGTCGGTCGGCGTGGCCGGAGCGGTCGTGCCCGCCGCGCGGCGGACGACGACCTCGGCCAGGTCGGCGTCCGGCGGCAGCGTCCAGGCGAGGCCGACCCCGTCGCGCAGCGGCGTGAGCGTCAGCCCGGTGACCGGGCCGGGCGGGGCGTCGGCCGTGGGGGCCGCGACGGCGCCCGTGGGCGTGGTGGCGAGGAGGGCGACGAGCAGCGTCGTCAGGAGCAGGCCGAGGCGGCGGGTCGTGCGCACGATGGTTCCCGAGAGGTGCGACGGGCGCTGTGGTCCGGCCCGGATGCCGCGAGTGTAGGTTCGGCCGCCGACGGTGGCGAGGGGTTCTGCGAGAACCTGCAGCGAACGGTGGATGGCGCTCGGCCCGGAGGGTCAGCGGCCGCGCGGGCCGCCCTGCACGCGCCGGTCGGCCCCGACGATGCGGGCCATCCGCTGGAGCTCCGCGACGTGCCCGCAGAGCGCGTCACGGCCGGCGCCGGTGAGCACGACGGTCGTCACCTGGCGCCCCTCGCGCGACCCGCGCTCGAGCCGGGTGTAGCCCTTGCCCGACAGCGCCTTGAGGTGCTTGGACAGGGCGGAGTCCGACAGGCCGATCTCGTCGCGGACCTCGCCGAACTCTCGTCCGGCGCTGGGCACGAGGAAGGCGCAGATCCGCAGGCGGTGCGGCTCGTGGATGACGTCGTCGAACACCGGGTACGGCATGTCCGCAGGATACGTCGGCTTGCCCGTCGGGAAAGGGGCATCGGTCGCCCGCGGGCGGCCCGCCCCCGGGCCCCACCCCCCTCGGCACTGCCGTCGACGTCCGGCCTTCGCTAGCGTGGCGAGACCCAGCACCGCCCACCCAGGAGGAACCGTGCCGCAGACCGTCAAGGGCGTCGTCGCCCGCGCCAAGGGCGCCCCCGTCGAGCTCGTCGACGTCGTCGTCCCCGACCCCGGGCCGGGCGAGGCCGTCGTCGTCGTCGAGGCCTGCGGGGTCTGCCACACCGACCTGCACTACCGCGAGGGCGGGATCAACGACGAGTTCCCCTTCCTCCTCGGCCACGAGGCCGCGGGCCGGGTCGAGGCCGTCGGTGAGGGCGTCACCGAGGTGGCCCCCGGCGACTTCGTCATCCTCAACTGGCGGGCCGTGTGCGGGCAGTGCCGCGCCTGCCGCAAGGGCAAGCCCTGGTACTGCTTCGCGACGCACAACGCGACGCAGAAGATGACGCTCACCGACGGCACGGAGCTCTCGCCGGCGCTCGGCATCGGGGCGTTCGTCGAGAAGACGCTCGTCGCCGCCGGCCAGTGCACGAAGGTCGACGAGGCGGACGCGGCCGCGGTCGGGCTGCTCGGCTGCGGGGTGATGGCCGGCTTCGGCGCGGCGGTCAACACCGGCGGGGTCGGCCGCGGCGACTCGGTCGCGGTCATCGGCTGCGGCGGCGTCGGTGACGCGGCCATCGCCGGCGCCAAGGTCGCCGGCGCGACGACCATCATCGCGGTCGACGTGGATGCGAAGAAGCTCGCCTGGGCCAAGGACCTCGGCGCGACGCACACCGTCGACGCCTCCACCGAGGACGCCGTCGAGGCCGTCCGGGCGCTGACCGGCGGGCACGGCGCGGACGTCGTCGTCGAGGCGGTCGGGCGCCCCGAGACCTACGAGCAGGCGTTCTACATGCGCGACCTCGCCGGCACGGTCGTGCTCGTCGGGGTGCCGACGCCGGAGCAGCAGGTGACGCTGCCGATGATCGAGATCTTCGGGCGCGGCGGCGCGCTGAAGTCCAGCTGGTACGGCGACTGCCTGCCCTCGCGGGACTTCCCGATGCTCGTCGAGCTCTTCCGCCAGGGCCGCTTCCCGCTCGACGCCTTCGTGTCGGAGCGGATCGGCATCGAGGGGGTCGAGGAGGCCTTCACGAAGATGCACGACGGCGACGTGCTGCGCTCGGTCGTCGTCATGGGCGGGTCGGCGTGAGCGCGGCGGTCGCCGTCGACGGCGTCCCGACCTCGCCGGGCGGGGTGCGGGTCGAGCGGCTCGTGACGTCGGGCGTGTTCGAGCTGGACGGCGGCTCGTGGGACGTCGACAACAACGTGTGGCTGCTCGGGGACGACGACGAGGTGCTCGTCGTCGACGCCGCACACGACGCGCGCGCCATCCTCGAGGCGATCGACGGCCGGCGGGTCGTCGGCATCGTCTGCACCCACGGCCACAACGACCACGTCAACGCGGTGCCCGACCTCGTCGCCGAGACGGGCGCGAGCGTCTGGCTGCACCCGGACGACCGCGTGCTGTGGGACATGAGCCAGGACGAGGCGCCGGACGAGGACCTCGCCGACGGCACGACCTTCACCGTCGGTGACGTCGGGGTCGTCACGCTGCACACGCCCGGCCACGCGCCGGGGGCCTGCTGCCTCCACGCGCCGTCGCTCGGGGTGCTCTTCAGCGGCGACACCCTCTTCCAGGGCGGGCCGGGCGCGACGGGTCGTTCGCACAGCGACTTCCCGACCATCGTGCGGTCGATCAGCACCCGGCTGCTCTCCCTGCCGCCCGAGACCGTCGTCCTCACCGGCCACGGCGACGCGACGACCATCGGGGACGAGGCGCCACACCTCCAGGAGTGGCTCGACCGCGGCCACTGACCCGCCGGCTCACCGCGAGGTTCCGCGCCGTCACTGTCACGGCGCGGAACCTCGTCCGTGACGGGGATGTGTCCGCGTCCGGACGGAGCAACCGCGTCATCACTGTGACGACGCGGATGCTCAGGGCCCGGGCAGCAGCCCACGAGCCGCCGCGCGGTCGAGCGCGGCCCGGACGAGGGCGGCCACCCGCTGCGGGCTCGCCAGGTCGGCCCAGGTGAGGCGCACGACCTCGTAGCCGAGGGCCCGCAGTCGGTCCTCGCGCACCTTCTCGGCGGCGAGCGCGGCTCGTCCTTCGGCCCCCTCGTACTTGACGAGACCGTCGAACTCGACGACGACGCAGCCCTCGACGAGCAGGTCGACCCGGGCGAGGACGGCCCCGCGCCCGTCGGCGATGCGGACCTGCGACCGCACGTCGTGGCCGAGGTCGATGAGCATCAAGCGGGTCCGGGTCTCGCCCACGGACTCGCTGAGCGGGTCCGCGAGGTACATCCACCGGAGTGCGCGGGTGGCCCGGCGAGGGGACTCGGCCAGCTGCTCGACGAGGCTCGTCACCCGCACGAGGTCGCAGGACCCGTCGTGCAGCGCCCGGTCGGTCGCCACCACGACCGCATCGCGTCCCCCGCGCAGCGCGAGCTGGGCCAGGGCGACGTCGACGGGGACCGTCCGGCAGCCGTCGACGGTCTCGACGGGGAGGTCGGCTGTCGGATGGATGCGCAGGCCGCTCGCGCGGCGGACCCGCGTGACGGTGCCGCACACGTCGACCACGTCGAGGGGCACGTCGTGCAGGGGCAGCCCGTGGACGGCGAGGGCGCTCTGGTGGGTCGCGGCCTCGTGCGGCCGGCCCCGCGCGTGGAGGACGGCCCGAGTGCGCAGGTCGAGGCGACGCTCGGGCGTGGCCGGTGCCCAGACCGTGCCGAGGACGTAGGCGCCGCGCCGGACCCGGACGAGCGTCCCGGCGTCGACGAGCGCGGCGAGAGCGTTGGGGTCGACGTCGAGCCGGGTGGCGTCCGGGCTCGAGACGACGCCGTGCTGCGCGGTGGCGAGGGCCAGGAGTCGGTCGGACATCGACCGATCGTGCCCGGTTCGGCGATGACGCCCGGCGCGTCATCCACAGGCCCCGGCCGGCGAGGCCGTCGAGGATCCGCGTCGTCACGGTGACGGCGCGGAAGTTCCACCCGGACGGGGATGCATCCGCGTCCGGGCTGAAGAACCGCGTCATCACGGTGACGTCGCGGAAGTTCCGGGCGGTTGCCGCGATGCGGGGCGCCCGGGACCCGGCCGGTAGCCTGTCGAGGGTGACCCTCAGGCTGTTCGACTCCCTCACGCGCGAGCTGCGTGACTTCGTCCCCGTCGTGCCCGGCAAGGCGGGGATCTATATCTGTGGGCTCACGACGCAGGCGCCGCCGCACATCGGGCACGTCCGCTTCGCCGTCGCGTTCGACGTCCTGCGGCGCTGGCTGGCGGTCGGGCACGGCTACGACGTCACGCTCATCCGCAACGTCACCGACATCGACGACAAGATCCTCGCGAAGTCGGCCGAGGCCGGCGAGCCGTGGTTCGCGCTCAGCTACCGCAACGAGATCGAGACGGCCGAGGCGCTCGCCGCGCTCGGCGTGCTCCCGCCCACGTACGAGCCCCGCGCGACGGGCCACGTGCCCGAGATGGTCGAGCTGATGGAGACCCTCGTCGGCTCCGGGCACGCCTACGCCGCCGCGGACGACTCCGGCGACGTGTACTTCGACGTGCGCAGCTGGCCGAGCTACGGGGAGCTGACCCGCCAGAGCGTCGAGGACATGTCCGACGCCGAGGACGCCGACCCGCGCGGCAAGCGCGACCCGCGCGACTTCGCCCTCTGGAAGGGCCGCAAGGCCGACGAGCCCGCGACCGCGTCGTGGCCGACCCCCTACGGCGCCGGCCGCCCGGGGTGGCACCTCGAGTGCTCCGCGATGGCCCGCAAGTACCTCGGCGACACCTTCGACATCCACGGCGGCGGCGTCGACCTGCGCTTCCCCCACCACGAGAACGAGGTCGCGCAGTCGCGCGCCGCGGGGCTCGGGTTCGCCAACTACTGGCTGCACAACGCGTGGGTGACGATGGGCGGCGAGAAGATGAGCAAGTCGCTCGGCAACTCGCTGCGCGTCTCGGAGGTCGTGCGCGAGCACCGGCCGCTCGCCGTGCGCTACTACCTGACGGCCGCGCACTACCGCTCGACGATCGAGTACCACGAGGGCTCCATCGAGGAGGCCACCGCCACCGTCGAGCGCATCGAGGGCTTCCTGCGGCGCGCGCTGCCCGGTGTCGACACCCTCGTCCCCGACGGCTCGGCCGAGCTGCCCGTCGACTTCCGCGAGGCGATGGACGACGACCTCGGGGTCTCGGACGCGCTCGCCGCGCTGCACCAGGCCGTCCGTGCCGGCAACACCGCGCTCGACGACGGCGACCACGACGACGCCGCGACCATCGCGCGGCAGGTCGTCGCGATGGCCGACGTCCTCGGCGTCAACCCGCTCGACCCGCACTGGGCCGCCGGTGGGTCGGAGTCCGACGAGATGACGGCGGCGCTCGACGCGCTCGTCGCCGACCGCGTCGCCGCCCGGGCCCAGGCCCGCGCCGCCCGCGACTACGAGACCGCCGACGCCATCCGCGACGCGCTGACCGCGGCGGGGATCGCCGTCGAGGACACCGCCGCCGGAGCGCGGTGGACCATCATCCGAGGAAAGGGCGACTGACGTGGCCGGCAACTCCCAGCGCCGCGGCGCCGTGCGCAAGAGCAACAAGAAGGGCTCCACCGTCGGCTCCGGTGGCCAGCGCCGCCGCGGCCTCGAGGGCAAGGGCCCGACCCCGAAGGCCGGCGACCGCCCGAACCACAAGGCCCACAAGATGGCCAAGGCCGCCGAGAAGCGGGGCGGCGGCCGTCCGCCGCAGCGCTCGCCGAAGAAGTCGGCCGCCTCGAGCGAGGTCGTCGCCGGGCGCAACTCCGTCGTCGAGGCGCTGCGCGCGCACGTCCCGGTGACGACGATGTACGTCGCCGGTCGCATCGACTCCGACGACCGCGTCCGCGAGGCGATCAAGACCGCGACCGAGCGCTCCATCCCCATCCTCGAGACGCCCCGGGGCGAGCTCGACCGGCTGACCGACGGCGCCGTCCACCAGGGCCTCGCGCTCCAGGTCCCGCCGTACGCGTACGCCGACCCGCGCGACCTCGTCGACCCCGAGCAGCCGGGCATCCCGCTCGTCGTCGCCCTCGACGGGATCACCGACCCGCGCAACCTCGGCGCGATCGTCCGCTCCGTCGCCGCGTTCGGTGGCCACGGCGTCGTCGTCCCGAGCCGTCGCTCGGCCGGGATGACCGCCAGCGCGTGGAAGACCTCCGCCGGCGCCGCGGCCCGCATCCCGGTCGCGCAGGCCACCAACCTCACGCGGGCGCTCGAGGACTTCCGCAAGGCCGGGTTCTTCGTCATCGGCCTTGACATGGACGGTGACGTCGAGCTGCCCGACCTCGAGCTGGCGTCCGAGCCGCTCGTCGTCGTCGTCGGCTCGGAGGGCAAGGGCCTCTCGCGGCTCGTGCGCGAGACGTGCGACCAGATCGTGTCGGTGCCGATGAGCTCGGCGGTCGAGTCGCTCAACGCCGGCATCGCCACCGGGGTCACCCTCTACGAGGTCGCGCGCCGGCGTCGCCGCTGACGCGGGGGCTTGCGGGACAGGCCGGTCCGGCCCGTCGCTCCGGCTGGCGCGGGCGCCGGTGTGCCACGATCGAGGGGATCGCGGTCCACCGACGACCGCCGTCGCCGCTCGCGAGGAGGAAGACCGACGATGTCCGACCAGTACCCGCCGCCCCCGCCCACCGGCCCGGGCACGCCCCCGCCGCCCGGAGGCAGCGCCCCGCAGTACGGCACCCCGGCCCCGGCCGAGAACCCTTACGGCGCACCGCCGCCCGCGCCGGCGTATGGCTACGCCCCACAGACGGGTCCGGTGACGCGCCCGAAGTCGATGGACACCGCCGTCCTGCTCATGCGCGTCGGTGCGGCCCTGTCGATCGTGACGTTGCTGCTGAGCTTCCTCTTCGCCGGAGACATCCGTGAGCAGGTCGTGAAGACCCTCGAGGACTCCGGGCAGACCGTCGACCAGGCGCTCGTCGACACCACGGTGACCGTGGGCATCGCCTTCGCGGTCGTCCTCGGCCTGCTCGGTGCGGGCCTGTGGCTGTTCATGGCCTGGGCCAACGGCAAGGGCAAGTCGTGGGCCCGGATCGTCGCCACGATCCTCTTCGGTCTCTCGCTCCTGTCCTTCCTCGCCGGGCTCACGCAGGCGTCCCCGACGCTCTCGCGCGTCCTGAGCGTCGTGCAGATCGCCCTCGGCGGGTACATCGTGTACCTGCTGTGGCGCAAGGAGTCCTCGGAGTTCTACGCGGCGAGCAACGCGCCCCGCTACTGACGTCGCACCACCCACGGGGACGCCCCGCACCGCTCGTCGGTGCGGGGCGTCGTCGTCCACGGGCACGACGAGACCGTCTGCCCGCGAACCCGGCTCGTGCCAGGAGCGACGCCGCCGGACGAGCCGAGACCGCCCTCGCGTGCCTGTCGGCAGGCGGCGCGACTACGCGGGGGAGAGGAACTCGGCGCCGGGCAGGTTGCGCACCACGCCGAACACGAGCACCGCGAGGGCGATCGCGACGGGAAGCCAGTTCGGGACGACCGTGCGGACCGGGCGCCCCTGGCGCGCGCGCACCAGGCGGTAGCCGAGGTACAGGGCGACCGCGAGGTACAGCGGCGGCACGAGGGGATGGCGCTCGAACGCGGCGCCGACGTGACCGTGCAGCAGCTCGTAGGTGGAGCGCGTCCCCCCGCACGCAGGGCAGTACAGGCCGGTGGCCGAGTAGAGGACGCACCCCGGGTAGTGGCCGGCCTCGTAGGGGGAGTGGGTGGCGAGCCACGCCGCCCCACCGGCGACGGCGACCCCGGCCGCCCCCCACCACACGCGTGGCGAGAGGTGACCGAGACCGCCGACGGGGGTCGTCATCTCAGTTGGAGAGGTTCGCGGCGACGTTGGCCGCACCGAGGGCCATCAGGATGAGGGCGAGCACCACGGCGATGATGCCGGTGACGAACCCACCCTGGGCGAGACCGCGACCGGCCTGGCCGGTGCGGCCGATCTCCTGCTTGGCGAGGTAGCCGAGGACGGCGCCGCCGATGCCGAGCAGCAGCCCGACGATCGAGCAGCAGATGGCGAAGACGAGTCCGGCGATGCCGAGGACGAGGGCGATGACCGCCTTCGTGTTGTTGCCGCCGAGGCCACCGGCGGGGGAGCCGCCGGGGATGGGCATGCTCGGCGGCGCGGTGTAGCCACCGCCGGCACCGGGCGGCGGCGGGGGCGGCGGGTAGCCACCGGTGGCCGACGAGTCGCTCGGCTCCTCGGGCTCCGGCGGGGGCGGGTAGCTCCCACCGGGCGGGGGCGGCGGGGGCGGGGGCGTGCTGCTGCTCATGGGTCCTCCGTCGTCAGGGAGCCGACGGCTGCCGGCTCGCGTTCACCCTAGCGGCAGCGCGGTCGCGGACCTCGGCACTTCCCGGGCGTCACCGGAGGCCCCGCCGCCGCCACGGCCCAAGACGGGTCGAGGTGATACCCGACCGCCGGAAGGTCGCCCATCACCTCGACCCGGAGGGGTCAGGCCTTCGGGACCTTGATGACCGTCGAGTGGACGGCCTTGTCGGCGAGCGTCTGCCGGTTGTCGTCCCAGAGCATCCAGAGGTAGGACAGGTAGACGACACCGTTGACGACGCCGCTGACCAGCTCGCGCAGGAAGCAGCTGCCGGCGCCGATCGGGGCGCCGGTGCGGGCGTCAACGAGCCGCAGGCCCACGACCGACTTGCCGATGCTCTGGCCGCGGCGGCCCATCCGGAACACCCGGTTCCACAGCTGGAAGCCGACGCCGACGAACCAGAACAGCACCATGACGCCGATGCCGACGGCGATGAGCGCGCCGTTGGTGTCACCGTAGGTCGTCATCCCGTACTCGTCGACCCCGGTGCGGTCCGGCGCCCCGGCGACGATGAAGGGGATCCCGCCGAGCATCAGGAGGAAGGGGAGGAACGAGAGGCCGACGTCGACGAGGAGGGCGAGCACCCGGTCGCCGAACGACGCGACGGGGCCGAAGTGGGCCTCGACGTAGGGCACCGACTCGGGCACGGCAGGGCCGGACGCGTACGTCGACGCGGTGGTCCACCCGCCGTACGGGTTCTGCTGTGGCGCAGGCTGGCTCGGAGGCGCGGACGGGGAGGGCGGGGGCGGGGGCGTCGGCGCGGCGGTGCCGGACGGCGGGGCGGGCTGCTCCGGGGTGGGGGGCTGCTGGTCGCTCATCGAGGTCCTCCGTCGGCGTGCGGCGGGGCGCCGGCCCCGCGCCGTGGCGTTGCCACACCGACGATCCTAGGGGGCCGGCCGCATCCCGTCCCGGACCTCACCGGTCGGCGATGACCGGCAGCTCCTCGGTGTCGACCCCGAGGACCGCGCGCTCGTCCGGCTTGCCGGGGAGCACGTTGGCCACGTAGTCCTCGACGACCTCGCGGATGGGGATGTCGTGCTGCGCGCGCTCGGCCATGTACCACCGGTGCTCGAGCACCTCGTGGAACACCTCGGCGGGCTCGAGCTTCGCCACGAGGTCACGCGGCACGCCCCGGGTCACGGGCTCGTAGACCTGCGCGAGCCAGTCGTGGGCGATGATCTCCTCGTCTTCCCCCTGGCGCCCCGTCGCGGCCGAGTACACCTCGAGGTCGTTGAGCAGCCGGCGCGCCTGGTTCTCACGGACGTCGAGACCGGTCAGCCGCAGCAGCCGCCGCGAGTGGTGGCCGGAGTCGACGACCTTGGGCTGCAGCCGGATCGACGTGCCGTCGATGTCGGTGGTGATCTCCAGCTCGTCAACGTCGAAGCCGAGCTTGTTGAGGCGCCGGATGCGGTCGTCGACCCGCCAGCGCTCCGTGTCGTCGATGGTCTCGGCGTTGGTCAGCTCGGCCCAGAGCTCGCGGTAGCGGGTGACGATGCGCTCGCTGACGTCGACGGGGTCGCGCTCCTCCTGGAGCAGGCCGCCGGCGTCGAGGTCCATCAGCTCCCCGGCGATGTTGACCCGCGCGATCTCGAGGTCGTGCTCGCGCTGGCCGTCGCTCAGCCGGTTGCGCAGCTCGCCCGTCTCGGCATCGACGAGGTAGGCCGCGAACGCGCCGGCGTCGCGGCGAAAGAGGGTGTTGGACAAGGAGACGTCGCCCCACCAGAAGCCGGTGAGGTGCAGGCGGACGAGCAGCACGGCGAGGGCGTCGATGAGGCGGGTGGCCGTGCCCTTGCGCAGCGACTGGCTGTAGAGCGCGCGGTAGGGGAGGGAGTACTGGAGGTGCCGGGTCACGAGGCACGCGTCGAGCGGCTCGCCGTCGAGGCCGACGCGCCCGCTGACGACCGCGAAGGGCTCGACCGACGGCAGGTGCAGCCGCCGCAGGTTGCGCAGCATCTCGTACTCGCGGCGCGCGATGTCGTCCTTGATCTCCTTGATGGCCAGGACGCGGCCGGAGAGGCGGACGAACCGCACGACGTGCCGGGAGATGCCGCGGGGGAGCGCGGCGAGGATGTCGTCCGGCCACTCCTCGAGCGGGATGCGCCAGGGCAGGTCGAGCAGGGCGGGGTCGGGGCGGGCGGCGGTGAGCTCGAGGGCCATGACGGGCTTCCGGGGTCGGGGGACTCGGGACGGCGGGCGGGCCGGGGACGGGCAACGCCCCGGACGAGTGTCTCGTCCGGGGCGTCGTCGCGTGCGGGTGAGTCGGCGGAACGCCTCAGAGGCGCTTGCCGCTCTCGGGGTCGAAGACGTGCATGTGCTGCGCCTTCGGGTAGACGTAGACCTTCGAGCCCTTCGGGGGGACCGAGCGGCCGTCGACCCGGGCGATGAACGGCTTGGCGAGGTTGTCGTCGCCCCCGACGAGGCTGATGTTGCTGTCGGTCGGCGTGCCGTAGACGTACGCGTCGGCGCCGAGCTCCTCGACGACGTCGATCGTCAGCTCGAGGCCGTCGTTGTTCGTCGTGATCTCGACGTCCTCCGGGCGGACGCCGACGACGACGTGCGAGCCGCCGTGCTCGACACCCTCGCGGGGGATGGTGACCGTGTGGTTGCCGAACTTCGCGCCGTCGGACGAGGCCGGGACGGTGACGAGGTTCATCGCGGGGGAGCCGATGAACCCGGCGACGAACAGGTTCGCCGGGTTGTCGTACATCTCGCGCGGGGTCGCGCACTGCTGGAGGACGCCGTCCTTGAGCAGGGCGATGCGGTCGCCCATCGTCATGGCCTCGACCTGGTCGTGCGTGACGTAGACGGTCGTGACGCCGAGGCGGCGCTGGAGGCTGGCGATCTGGGTGCGGGTCTGGACGCGGAGCTTGGCGTCGAGGTTCGACAGCGGCTCGTCCATGAGGAAGACCTGCGGGCTGCGGACGATCGCCCGGCCCATCGCGACGCGCTGGCGCTGGCCACCGGAGAGGGCCTTCGGCTTGCGCTCGAGGTACTGGGTGAGGTCGAGGATCTTCGCGGCCTCCTCGACGCGCTTGCGGATCTCGCCCTTGTCGACGCCGGCGATCTTCAGGGCGAAGCCCATGTTGTCGGCGACCGTCATGTGCGGGTACAGCGCGTAGTTCTGGAAGACCATCGCGACGTCGCGGTCCTTCGGCGACAGGTCGGTGACGTCGCGGTCACCGATCCAGATCTTGCCGCCGTTGACCTCCTCGAGGCCGGCGAGCATGCGCAGCGAGGTGGACTTGCCGCAGCCGGAGGGACCGACGAGGACGAGGAACTCCCCGTCCTGGATGTCGATGTTCAGCTTGTCGACCGAGGGGGTGTCGTTGCCCGGGTAGATGCGGGTGGCCTCGTCGAACTTCACAGTTGCCATGGCGTCGTTGCCTTTCCTTCACCGGCAGGAACGTGCCGGACGATCCGTTGTAAAGGGGTGGAGCTCCCGCCTGCGTCGGTGCAAGCGGTTTCGCCAGTATGCCGGACGACCCGCCCGCGCCGCGAGGACCGTCCCAGGGGGTGGCGCGGCGGCCGCCCTTCCTCTGGCGCGTCCCGCCGGGAGTCCCTACGGTTGGGCCATGAGGATCGCGGACGTCGTCAAGCGCAAGGGTGATGCGGTCGTCACGGTGCGACCCGACGCCACCGTCACCGAGCTGCTGGCCCTCCTGGCCGAGCACCGGATCGGCGCGGTCGTCGTGAGCGGCGACGGCTCGTCGGTGCACGGCATCGTCAGCGAGCGCGACGTCGTGCGGCACCTGCACTCCGACGGTGCCGGCGCGCTCGACGCCCCCGTCGAGCAGATCATGACCGCCGACGTGCACACCTGCACCCCCGACGACTCGCTCGAGGACCTCGCCACGCGGATGACCGAGCGGCGCATCCGGCACGTGCCGGTCGTCGTCGACGGCGCGCTCGGGGCGATCGTCAGCATCGGCGACATCGTCAAGTTCCGGATCGACACGCTGCAGGCCGAGCGCGACCAGCTGCGCGACTACATCCAGCAGTAGCGCCCCCGGGACCCTGTCACCGCGGACCTCCGGGGGCGGCCCTCCCGGAACCTCCCGCTTCGCCGCGCAGGTGCTGCGTGCCGCGGGCGCATCCCGGTGCCGCGCCGCCCGGGTGTGCAGGAAGTGACACATTCGTCGGTTTCTGCACGGATGGGTCTCCGCGGCTGTGCAGCAATCGACACATTCGTCGATTCCTGCACGGATGGGTCCCCGCGGGTGTGCAGCAATCGACACATTCGTCGATTGATGCACGGGCGGGGCACGGGGAGCGCCCGGGGTGCACCCGTCCAGCGCGTACCCAGCCCCAGCGAATACCGTGGAGCCATGACCGCCGACGCCCCCGTGGACGGACATCCGTCCCCGGACCCCGACGACCCGGGGACGCACGCCCGGCTCGGGCCGTACCGGCTGGTCCAGCGGCTCGGCGAGGGCGGGATGGGCGTGGTCCACCTCGGGCTCGACCGCCACGGCCGGGCGGTCGCCGTCAAGGTCCTGCGCCCCCACGTCGCGCACGACCCGGACGCCCGCCGGCGCCTCGCCCGGGAGGTGGAGACGCTCGAGCGCATCCGCAGCCCCTTCGTCGCGCCCGTCGTCGACGCCGACGTCGACGGCGACACCCCCTACGTCGTGACCCGCTTCATCGACGGCCCGGCGCTCGACACCCACGTCGCGTCGCGCGGCCCGCTGCCCCCGCCGGAGCTGCACCGCCTCGCCGACGGCCTCGCCCAGGCGCTCGAGGCGATCCACGCCGCCGACGTCGTGCACCGCGACGTCAAGCCGGGCAACGTCCTCCTCGTCGACGGCGACCCGGTGCTCATCGACTTCGGCATCGCCCACGTCGTCGACGACGTCCGGCTGACGAGCGTCGGGCTCGTCATGGGCACGCCGGGCTACCTCGCCCCCGAGGTCGTCCACGGCGACGACGTCACCGACGCCACCGACTGGTGGGGATGGGCGGCCACGACCGCCTTCGCGGCGAGCGGCACGCCGCCGTTCGGCAGCGGCGGGATGAACGCCGTCCTCGCGCGGGTGGCGGCCGGGGAGCCCGACCTCGTGGCCGTCGACCCCCGCATCGAGCCCCTGCTCTACGCCGCGCTCTCGCCCTACCCGGACGAGCGCCCGCACCAGCACGAGGTCGTCCGGGCCCTCGAGCGCTACGCCCGCGGCGAGCTCGCGACCTCGGCCATCGAGGTCCGCCGCGCCCGGCCCGAGACCCGGGCCCTCCCGACCGCCGGCACCGCGGTCCTGCCCGTGCCCGCCGCGGCGTCACCCACCCCGCTGCCCCCCGTCGCCCCGCGCGTGCTCCCGCCGCCGCCCACCGGCGCGGGCCGACCCGGGCCGCCGCCCGGGGTGCTGCCGCCCGGCCCCCCGCCCTCCGCGCTGCCCCCGGGCCGCCTGCCCGGCGAGCCGGACGACGACGTGGACGAGGCGCGGGTCGACCCCCGGATCGGTCTGCCCAGGCGGTCGGGGGTGCTCCTCGCGCTCCTCGCCCTCCTCGCCGGGACGGCGGCGGCCGCCCCGCTCGTCGCCCTCGGCGCGCTCGCCGCGTGGATGGTCCTCGCCCGCACCGCCGACCGGTCGGTCACCTCGCTCGTGATGCGCCGCCACGACCGCGGAGCCCGCGGCACCGACGTCGCGGTCGCCGTGGTCAGCAGTCCCTGGCACGTCGTCGTCGGGGCGGTGGGCACGCTCGTCACCCTCGCGCTCCCGCTGCTCGTCGGGGTCTCGGCGATGTTCGCCGCGGCCCTCGTCGTGGGCGGCGCGACCTCCGCCTCGACGCGGGCGGACGGCGTGGTGCCGCTGCTCGCGGCCGGTGTCTTCACCGCCCTCACCGCCTGGTGGGGGCCCGGCGGCGCGAGCCTGCGCCGCGGCAGCCGCAGCCTCGTGCGGGGCGCCACCGGGCGTCCCCCGGTGCGGCAGGTGCTCGTCGTCGCGCTCCTCCTCGGTGGGGCGCTGCTCACCGCTCTCACCGCATCCCGCGGGGGGCCGGAGTGGTGGCCGCTGCCGCAGGCCCCCTCGTGGGTCGACCAGGTGGTGCCGCAGCTGTGACCGACCCCCGGACCCGACGGGCCCGCATCCTGCGCGGTGACCTGCCCACCGAGCCGATGCCGATGGCCGACCTGCTCCGCCGGACGCCGTACCGGCACGCCCGCATCCCCGGCGCCTCCGCCCCGGACCCGACGATCGAGCGCGGGCTCGACCTCGCGCTGCGCGTCGGTGCGCTGATGCTCCGCTGCGGGGCGGGCGCTCCCCAGGTCGAGGGCGCGATCGCCGCGACGGCCGCGGCCGCCGGCGTCGACCAGGTCGAGCTCGACATCACCCTCCAGTCGATCCTCGTCCAGGCGCGCAGCGCCGAGGGCCGCCAGCACACGATGCTCAAGGTCGTGCGGCACACCCGCTTCGACTACGCGCGCCTGGTCGCCGTGCACCGTCTCGTCGAGTCGCTCGTCGCCGGCGAGGTGACCCCCGACGAGGCCTCCGACCGGCTGCGGCAGATCAAGCGGACCCCCCGCACCTACCCGAAGTGGGCCATCTCGCTCGCCAACGCCGTGCTGGCCTCCGCCGTCGCGGTCGTCATCGGCGCGAG
Organism: Phycicoccus mangrovi; assembly: GCF_018729305.1. Lineage (NCBI taxonomy): Bacteria > Bacillati > Actinomycetota > Actinomycetes > Micrococcales > Intrasporangiaceae > Phycicoccus > Phycicoccus mangrovi. The sequence continues at coordinate 38,219 of NZ_JAHHWP010000008.1, forward strand.
CGCGCTCGCGGCCCTCGCGACCATCGGGGTCGTCCTCGCGGTCGCCGGGATCGCCCGGCTGCACGCCCGGGTCGACCTGCCCGAGTTCTACGGCAACGCGATCAACTCCTTCGCGGCGACCCTCCTCGCCGGAGGCCTCTACGCCGTCGGGGCCACCGGGGCGATCCCCTTCACGGAGGCCGACTTCGCCTTCGTCGTCGCCGGCGGCATCGTCGCGATGCTGCCCGGACGCACGATGGCCTCCGCGATCGAGGACGTCATCTTCGGCTACCCGCTGACCGGCGCCGGGCGCCTGCTCGCCGTCCTGCTGTCGCTCACCGGGCTGATCATCGGGATCGCGTCCGGGCTCGGGGCGATGCTCACGCTCACCCGCTGGACCAGCAGCAGCTTCGTCTCGCCGGACGTGCTGGACCTGCGGGTCAGCCAGGCCCCGATCGTCCCGGCCCTGCTGGCGTCCCTCGTCGTCGGTCTCGCGGCCGGGGTCACCGTGCAGAGCCGCCGGGGGCTCATCCTCCCGATGGGGCTGCTGACCATCGTCGGGGTCGCGGTCTCGGCGGTGCTCACCCGCGGCCCGGGGGTCGGTTCCGTCACGGCCACCGGCATCGCGGCGGTCGTGGTCGGTGTGTTCGGCCGGCTGCTGGCCCAACGGATGGATGCTCCCTCCCTCGTGCTCGTCGTGCCCGCGAGCTTCGGCCTGCTGCCCGGTCTGACGATCTTCCGAGGCCTCTACGAGCTCGTCGCCCAGGGGCAGGACTCGGGGCTGCTCACCTTCCAGTCCGGTCTCTCGACGCTGCTGTCCGCGGGCGGGGTCCTGCTGGCCATCGCCACCGGGACCGTGCTCGGCGAGTACCTCGCCGCCCCGTGGGACCGCCACGTGCGCGGCTCGCGCCGCCCGCGCACCGACGCGGTCCCGCGCTGAGACACGCCTGAGCCCGGTCCCGGACCGCGCGGGGTGGGGGCCTACCCTCCTGCCCATGTCCTCCGCGTCCCGTCGCTCCCCGGCCGCGTCCCTGCGCCCGGTCGCCGTCGCCACCGTCGCGCTGCTGCTCGCCGGGTGCACCGGCGACCCCGCGCCGACCACCTCCTCGACCGCCCCCGCACCGACGAGCGCCTCGCCGACGCCGAGCCCGACGGAGGCCGCCGTCACGGTCGAGGGAGCCGACGCCGCCCTGACCAAGGCGGTGGCCGCCGTCTACGCGGGCTGCACCGGGGTCGAGGCGAAGGCCTCGCTCGGCACGTGGGGCAAGGAGAAGGTCGCGGTCGTCACCTCGGGCGACGACGTGACGCTCGCCGTCGGTCCGCGCTGGAAGGTCGTCGGTGGATGGTGGCCCTCGCTCGACAAGGGGGCCTCCCTCGGCAAGGGGCCGCGCTTCGTCCTCGTCATGGGCAGCGACGCGCGCTCGACGAACCTCAAGGGGTCCCGGGCCGACACGCTGCAGGTCGTCGGGGTTGACGGCAAGGGTGGCGCGGGGGTCGTCGGCATCCCCCGCGACCTCTACGTGCCCCTGTCGACCGGCGGCACCTCGAAGATCAACGCCGCCTTCGCCTACGGCGGGGGCCGGGCGCAGGTGCGGACGGTCGAGTCCCTGAGCGGCCTGCCGATCGAGGGCTACGTCGTCACGGGGTTCTCCGGGTTCCGCAAGATCGTCGACGACGCGGGCGGGCTGCCGCTGACGATCGCCCGCAGCTTCACCTTCCTCGGGCTGCTGGACGTCGAGAAGGGCCGGCAGAAGGCCGACGGCAACACCGTCCTCGCCTACGCGCGCGAGCGGAAGTCGCTGCCGGACGGCGACTTCGGCCGCTCCCGCCACCAGCAGGAGATCATCCTGGCGGCGGCGGCCGCCGCCCGGGCGCAGGGGGTCGGCTCGCTCGCGCGGGCGATGACCATCACGTCGCGGCACTCCGAGACCGACCTCGGCGCGGAGGAGGCGCTGACCTTCCTCGCGTCCTTCTACCGCGCCGACCCCGCCGAGGTGGACCACACGGTCGTCGACGGCGCGATCGGCACGAGCGCCGACGGGCAGTCCATCGTCAAGGTCACGTCCTCGACACGCAAGCCCTTCCAGCGGCTGGCCGACGGCCGCCTCTGACCCTCCCCGGTGCGCGCTACACCGCAGTAACCGTCGTCCTGACGACACGTACCGCGGTGTAGCACGCAGCTGACGGTGGGGGAGGGGTCAGGCGTCGCGGGGGCCGGCGGGCGGGCGCGGGGCCGGCCGTCCGGGGGCCGCCGGGGTGGGCCCGGCCGGCCGCGCGGGAGCCTGCGGAGAGCCCGAGCCACGCGGTGCGGGAGCGGGGGCCCCGCTGCCGAGCGCGCGCGCGAGGTCACCGGCGGCGCCGGGGCGGGCCGTGGCCTCCTCGTTGGCCGCGCGCACCGCGAGGTAGATCTCCTCGCGGTGGATCTGGACGTCACCCGGCGCCTCGATCCCGAGGCGCACCTTGTCGCCGCTGATCTCGAGGACCGTCACGACGATGTCGTGCCGGATCCGGATGGCCTCGTGGGGGCGTCGGCTCAGGACGAGCACGCGAGCACCCCCCGGCCGAGCATCCCGGCGCCGGTCATGCGGCCACCAGGGGCGCCCGGAGGGGGAGGTCCTGCCCGGTGAGGACGACCTGCTCGGCGTCGGAGGTGCGGGTGTTGACGACGAGGGGGGCGAGGAGGTTGGCCGTCGAGCGGGTGATGTCCTCGGCGATCGTCACGACGACGAGGACGAGGGCGTCCTCGGCGGTGGTCAGGTGCAGCCGGTCGGCCGTCGCGTCGTCGATCTCGGGGTGGTAGTCGGGGAAGAACGCGGCCGCGTCGGCGGTGACGAAGCTCGGGCCGGCGTCCCCGACGGGCGCGAGGTCGAACAGCCCGGTGGCGACCGCCCGCACCTCGTACTCGGTGGCGGGGAAGCCCACGAGGCCCTCGGGCAGGTGGATCCGACGGACGTCGAGGTCCGCCTCCTGGGTCTGCTGGGTCATCCGGTCCCTCACGTGGTCTCGTCGAAGAGGCGGCCGGCGGTGTCCCGGTCACGCCGTCCGGTGGCGGTGTAGGTGGAGCCGGCCCCGGCCCCGTGGAAGCGCGAGAGCGCCTCCTCGATGGCCTGTGCGCTCGAGGCGAGCAGCTCGCGGTTGGCGAGGGCCGCCTGGAGGAGCGCGGCGGTGGCCTCGCCCAGGGCGTGCCGGTGCTCGGCGAGCACCTGGTCCCAGGGCGCGGGCACGGCCTCGGCCAGCTCGCGCAGGCTGGCCTGCGGCGAGAGCCCGAGGGCCTCGGTCAGGGGGAGGAGGTCGACCGAGCGCGCGAGCTCCGAGGAGCGGATCGTCGCGATCGTGTCGTCGACCTCCCGGGTGGAGCGGGCGAGCCAGCCGGAGCGCGCGGTCTCGACGAGGGCCCGCTGCACCTCGATGCGGTAGGCGAGCACGTCGAGCAGCTCGCGGGTGCGCCACAGCGACTCGGACAGGTCCGCGCAGGCGGCGGCGATGTCGGTCTGGCTGTCGGGCACGGTGTCCTCATCGGGTCGGGCGGGGCGGACTTGAGCGGCTCCGCGGCACGGATCCCGCCCTGGGTCGTCCAGCCAGTCTGCCACGCGCGCGCGCACGCGTGGCGCAGGCGCGGATCGGCACGACAACCGGCCGTTCGGACGACCCCGGTTGACCGGTCGGAGACGCCCCCGGTGGCCGAAGGGATCGAAGTCGGCCCCGGAGCCTCCTACCGCTGGCGGCGGCGGCCGCGCGTCGGGAATCTGGACCCATGACCACCACGGCCTCCCCTGCGGCCCCCCGTCACGACGTGGACGCGCTCTGCCGCGAGCACCTCCCGATCGTCACCTACGAGGTGCGCGCCCTCAGCGCCCGCCTCCCCTCCCACGTGGCGACCGACGACCTGACGTCGGCCGGCCTCTTCGCCCTCGCGTCGGCCGCCGAGTCGTTCGACGCGAGCCGGGGCGTGCCGTTCGGCCGCTACGCGGCGACCCGCATCAAGGGGGCCCTCCTCGACGAGCTGCGCTCGATGGACTGGGCGACGCGCTCGGTCCGGACCCGGGCCCGCGAGCTCGACGCCGTCCGGGGCGCGATGACCTCCGAGCTGGGCCGCGAGCCGGGCGAGCGCGAGCTCGCCGACCGCCTCGGCGTCGGCGTCGACGCGGTCCGCCAGGTCTCCGAGGCCGTGCACCGCTCGGTCGTCGTGCGCCTCGACTCGCTCGTCGACGCCGGCGTCGCGGACGCCGCCCTGCCGCGTGACGAGCGCACCCCCGAGGACGTCGTGGTCCAGCGCGAGCGCGAGAGCTACCTCTCGGCCGCGGTCGCCGCGCTGCCCGAGCGGCTGCGCATCGTCGTCCAGGCCACGTTCTTCGAGGACCGGCTCCTCAAGGACGTCGCCGAGGAGCTCGGGGTGACCGAGTCCCGTGTCTCGCAGCTGCGCACGGAGGCCCTCGGGATGCTCCGCGACGGGATGCGCGCCACGCACGGCGAGGAGCGACCCGCCGCCGCGGCCGCCGCGACGACCGCCGCCGCCCGCCGCCGCGCGGGCTACTACGCCGACATCGCCCAGCGCGCCTCCATGGCGCAGCGGGGCTCCCTCGCCGGCCGCTCGGCCGGCGTCCGGTTCGCGGGCTGACCGCCCGCGACCACCCCTGAACGGCCCCGGCGGAAAAAGTTCGCCGGGGCCCTCAAGTCCCTCACGGCGCCGCCGATGAGGGGTGTGCCGCCCCGACTGGGAGCGGCACGGATCGCCACGGACGGCGGTCCGAGACCCCATCCAAGGAGGAAACATCATGGGTCTGCAGGTCAACACCAACGTCGCCGCTCTGAACACCTACCGGCACCTCAGCTCCACCCAGAGCTCGATGAACACCAGCCTCGAGCGCCTGTCCTCGGGTCTGCGCATCAACCGCGCCGCGGACGACGCCGCCGGCCTGGCGATCAGCGAGAAGCTGCGCGCCCAGACCAACGGCCTCTCCCAGGCCACGTCCAACGCCCAGGACGCGATCTCCCTCGTCCAGACGGCTGAGGGTGCGCTCAACGAGACGCACTCGATCCTCCAGCGCATGCGTCAGCTGGCGGTCCAGTCGGGCAACGACACGAACACCGCGGACGACCGCGCCGCCATCCAGAGCGAGGTGACGGCCCTCAACGAGGAGCTCGACCGCATCGCCAACACCACGCAGTTCAACGGGCAGAACCTGCTCGACGGCACGGGTGGCACCACGGGCACGTTCACCTTCCAGATCGGCGCCAACAGCGGCCAGACCGTCGACGTCACGTTCGACAAGGCGGACACGACCACCCTCGGCACCGGCTCCCTGGACGTCTCGACCGCGGCCGGCGCGGCGACCGCCCTGACCGCGATCGACACCGCGATCAAGACCGTCTCGGGCAACCGGGCCGACCTCGGTGCGGTGCAGAACCGTCTGCAGCACACCATCAACAGCCTGAGCGTCGCGTCGGAGAACGCGGCCGCCGCCGAGTCGCGCATCCGTGACACCGACATGGCGAAGGAGATGAGCTCCTTCAGCCGGAGCCAGATCCTCTCCCAGGCCGGCGTCTCGATGCTCGCCCAGGCGAACAGCGCCCCGCAGTCCGTCCTCAAGCTCCTCGGCTGAGCCTGAGCACTGACTGACACCGTCGCCCGGGTCCGGCTCTCGCACGGACCCGGGCGCACGGTCACCGCCAGCAGCGAGGAAGGAGCAGGACCATGCCGGGAGTCGACGGGCTGATCTCCGGCCTCAACACGACGCAGATCATCAGCCAGCTGATGACCGTCGAGCGGCAGTCCGGCGCGGGCCTCACCAAGGGTAAGACCGCCAGCCAGACGATGGTCAGCGTCCTCCAGTCGCTCAACACGCAGATGCTGTCGCTCCGCGACGCCGCGAAGTTCTTCGTCCCCGACCCGCTCCTCAAGACCTCGGGCTGGACGACCACGACCTCCACCTCCTCCGCCCCCAGCGCCGTCTCCGTCGTCACCGACGGCACGGCCCTGCCGGGGACCACGACCTTCACGGTGTCGAGCGTCGCCTCCGCCGGGTCCGCGGTCTCGAAGGGCTCGGTCGCCTCGACCTCGACCGCCGTCACCTCCGGCCCGGTCGTCGCCGCCAAGGGCCTCGCCGCGCTCGGCGCCTCGGCCCTCCTCTCCGGCACGACGCTCGCGGCCGGGTCCCACACCGTCAAGGTGACCCAGGCCTCCGGCGGCGCCACGCTCTCCGGCGTCCCGCTCGGCTCGACCGTGACCATCGGTTCCGGCGCCCAGCTCGTCGTCGACCTCGGCTCGGGTCCCCAGAGCATCAGCCTGGCCGCCGGCGTCTACACCCCTGCGGCACTCGCGGCCGAGGTGACCCGCGCGGCCGGCGGTGGCCTCACCGCGACCGCCGGCGACGACGGCGCGCTGCGCCTGGCCACCACCCGCGAGGGCAGCGCCGCCTCGCTGCAGGTCGTCTCCGCCGACCCCGCGCTCGGCCTCACCGACACGACCACGACCGCCCACGGCACCGACGGCGTCGTCGAGCTCGACGGCGTCGCGACGACGCTCACCGACCTCGGCCCCGGCTCCACCGTCACCCTTGCCGGCGCGGGCACGGACTCCGTGCAGCTCTCGCTCGCGGGCGGCCTGCGGGCCGGCACCGCGACCCTCGCGGACCTCGGCCTCGCGGCCGGGTCGACCATCGCCCAGGTCGCCTCGGCCGCGACCTCCTCGTCGCTCGGGCTGTCCGGAACGACCGTCAAGGTCGGCGACGCCGCCTACAAGCTCCAGCTCACCTCCGCGACCACCGGCGCCGCGTCCGACGTGATGGTCTCGGCCGGCGCGTTCGGGACGAGCGGCCTCGGCGACCTCGTCGAGCTGCAGACGCCGACCGACACCGTGCTGCGCGTCGGCACCGGCCCGGGCGCCTTCGACGTCCGCTCGGCGAGCAAGGACGTCACCGGACTGCTGCCGGGGACGACCATCACGGCGACCAAGGCCGACCCGACGACCCCGGTCACCGTCACCGTCGCCGGCGACTCCTCCGGCATCGCCGACAAGATGCAGGCCCTCGTCGACGCGGCGAACGCCGCCATCTCGTTCATCGGCGCGCGCTCGGGCTTCAACGGCGACACCAAGACCGCCGGTGTGCTGCTGGGCAACTCGCTGACCCAGAACATCGTGCGGCGGGTCACCGACGCCGCCGTCGGCGGCTCGGCCTCGCAGCCCTCCGCCGCCGGCATCACCGTCGGGCGCGACGGCAAGATCGCCCTGGACAAGACGGCCTTCCTCGCCGCCTACGCCAAGGACCCGGCCAAGGTGACGGCCAACCTCACGACGATGGCGTCGACCATCGCCGACGTCGCCCAGCAGGCCGCCGACCCGCTCAAGGGCTCGATCACCAACGCGGTGAAGTCAGAGCAGGGCCGGATCCGCGACTACACGAACCAGATCGCGTCCTTCGAGACGCGGATGTCGCTGCGCGAGGACACCCTCAAGCGGCAGTACGCCGCCCTGGAGTCCCTCCTCGGGACCGTCAAGTCCCAGGGCGACTGGCTGACCGGCCAGCTCAAGACCCTCCCGACCAACTCGAGCTCGAACTGAGCCAGGAGACGACGACGTGACCACCACCGCCACCCTGCGCCGCCTCTACCAGAGCGACTCCGTGACGACGGCCTCCCCGAGCCGCCTCGTCGTGCTGCTCTTCGACCGGCTCGTCAAGGACCTGCACCTCGCGACCATCGCCATCGAGAAGCGCGACATCCAGGGCTCGCACCACGCCCTGCGGCACGCGCAGGACGTCGTCACCGAGCTCTCGACCTCGCTCGACCTCGAGATGTGGCCCGAGGGTCGCGGCCTGGCCGCGCTCTACGACTACGTGGTCGAGCGCCTCGTCCGGGCCAACGCGACGAAGTCCCACGAGCTCGTCACCGAGGTGCTCGAGCTCGTCGAGCCGCTGCGCGAGGCCTTCACGACCGTCTCGGCCACCGCGGAGGCGTCGTGACCGTCGCCGACCTCTCCTGGGACGACGCGCTCGACGCGGTCGAGGGCGACCTCGCGCGCGCCGAGCACGCCGTGCGCTCGGGGGACCTCGTCGACCTCGCGGAGGTGCTCGGCCGCTCGCCGCGCACCACCGGCCCGCTGCCGGAGCGCCTCGCCCCTCGCGTCACCGCCGCGCTCGAGCGCACGCGCGCGCTCGAGGCCGAGATCGGCGAGCGGATGGCCGCCACGGTCCGTGCCCTCGGCGCCGACGAGCGCCGCCCGCACACCACCCCCGTCCGGCAGACGCCGGCCTACGTCGACGCGAGGGCCTGAGATGTCCAGCGCCTCCTCCCTCGGCATGGGCCTGAGCGCCCTCCAGGCCGCCCAGCGCGGCCTCGAGATCGCCGGCCAGAACATCAGCAACGTCAACACGCCCGGCTACACCCGTCAGCGCATCGACCAGGCGGCGGCGTCGAGCACCGACGTGCCGTCGATGTTCGGGCGCATCCCGGCGATCGGCGAGGGCGTCGTCGTGCTCGGCACGACCCGCATCCAGGACCAGCTCCTCGAGGTCCGTGCGCAGCAGACCCGCGGCGCCGCGACCGCCGCCACCCAGGTCGCCAACGGCTACTCGATGGTCGAGTCGGCCTTCGGCGAGCCGGGCGACACCGGGCTGCAGGCCGGCATGGCCGAGTTCTGGAGCACGTGGGGCGACCTCGCGACCGACCCGACGAGCAGCGCGGCCCGCACGAGCGTGCTCGAGGAGGGCGGCCGCCTCGCCTCCCAGTTCCGCGAGCTCGCCGGCCGGCTCTCGACCCAGTGGGGCGGCACCCGTGAGGCGCTCAACTCCTCGGTCGACCGCGTGAACCGCCTGGCCCAGGACGTGGGTGACCTCAACGACGCCATCCGCGCGTCCAAGGTCGCGGGCGTCAACACCTCCGAGCTCGAGGACCGCCGCGGCCAGCTCATCGGCCAGCTCGGCGACGTCGTCGGCGCCATCGCGCAGCCGATGGAGGACGGCACGATGACGCTGACGGTCGGCGGCTCGGTGCTCGTGTCCGGCGCGCACGTCAGCAGCCTCGCCGTGTCCGGCCCGTCCACCGGCCCCGGTGGCGCGAGCCCTGTGTCGGTCGTCTGGGCGGCCAGCGGCACCCCGGCCACGGTCGGCGCCGGCGAGATCGGCGGGATGCTCACGACGCTGGACAGCACGATCCCGACCGTCATGTCGCGCCTCGACGCCGTCGCCGCCTCGCTCGCGAGCACGGTCAACGCCCAGCAGGCCGCCGGGTACGACGCCACCGGCGCGACCGGGTCCCCGTTCTTCGCCGGCACCTCCGCGGCGTCGCTGCGCCTCGCGCCGCTCACCGCGGCGGGGGTGGCCGCCTCCTCGGCGCCGCCGCCGGCCAGCGACGGCAAGAACGCCGACGGGATGTCCGCCCTCTCGGAGCTGCAGTCCGGCCCCGACGCCACCTACCGCGACCTCGTCGTCTCCATCGGCGTCCAGGTGCAGGGTGCCTCGCGGCGGGCCGACGTCCAGACGGCGCTCGCCGGCCAGGCCGAGTCGGCGCGGCTCGGGGTCTCGAGCGTCAGCGTGGACGAGGAGATGGTCTCGCTCATGGGCTTCCAGCACGCCTACGAGGCGGCCGCGCGCTTCATCAGCGCGGTCGACGAGACGCTCAACACGCTCATGCAGATGGCACGATGACCATGTCCAGCGCCTCGCCCGTCCCCGGAGCACCGCGATGAACCGCGTCACGCCCAGCGCCACCCGCCAGCAGGTCGTCTCGTCGCTGCAGGCCAGCCTCGCGCGCCTGCAGGCGACCCAGGACCAGATCAGCTCGGGCAGGCGCCTCGGCAAGCCCTCGGACTCGCCGACCGACACCGCGACCGCGATGTCGCTGCGCTCCGAGAGCCTGCGCAACGAGCAGCTGCAGCGCGCGATGGACGACGGCGCCGGCTGGCTGGCCAGCGCGGACTCCGCCCTCATGCAGAGCGGCCCCCTGCTGCAGCGCGCGCGCCAGCTCGTGCTCGCGGGGACCAACGACACCAACAGCACCGACGAGCGCGCGGCGATGGCCGCCGAGCTCGACCAGCTGCGCTCGAGCCTGCTCGACGTCGCCAACACCCGCTACCTCGGCCGCGCGGTCTTCGCCGGCACGCAGGACACCGAGAACGCCTACGCGAGCAACGGGGCCTACCTCGGCAACACGACCGCGGTCGAGCGCCGCATCACGACGGGTCCGGACCGGCTGGAGGTCAGCATCGTGGGACCGCAGGCCTTCTCGACCCTCTTCGCCGACCCGAGCGACCCTGCCGGGGCCGGCATCCTGCAGCGGCTCTCCGACGCGCTGCGCAGCGGCGACAAGACGGCGATGGAGCAGGGCCTGAGCGACCTCGACGCCGCGAGCTCGACGCTGCGCACGAGCCAGAGCATCATCGGGTCGCGCACGACGCGGCTGGAGTCGGTCCGCAGCGTCAGCGAGACCGCGGCGACCCGCGCGTCGGTGCAGCTGTCGACCGTCGAGGGCATCGACCTCGCGAAGGCGCTGACCGACCTCAGCGTGCAGCAGACCGCCTACCAGGCGGCGCTCCAGGCGACGGCCAAGGTCGTCCAGCCCTCGATCCTCGACTTCCTGCGCTGACCCCGCAGCCGGTGTAGGCACCGGGAGGGGCTCCGCGCAAGCCGAGCGGGGAGGTCGGGCCGAGCGTCGGAACGTGACTCGGCCGTTCGGCCACACCGTCGTTGGCGCCTCAAGTCGCCCGGGGGGACGCCGATGGGGCAGGCGGTCATGGATGGCCGTCAGCCGCCAGGGACGCGCGGCGTACCCGACGCACCACCGTTCGCGGATGGTGCGTGACGCCTCCAGGAGAACCATGATCGACCCCGTCGGCGACAGCACGTTCCGTGCTCTGGGCCGGGCGCTCACCGGTCTGTCGGTGCGCCAGCGCACGATCGCGGACAACATCGCGAACCTCCAGACCCCCGGGTACACCGCCGCGCGCGTCGACTTCGAGAGCAGCCTCGCCTCCGCGTGGGCCTCCGGCGGCGACACCGGCTCCTCCGCCATCCGCACGATGGCGTCCTCCGACCCCGCCGGCCTCAACGGCAACAACGTCAACCTCGACGAGGAGACCCTCGCCGCCACCGAGACCGGCCTGTCCTACCAGCTCGGCGTCCAGGCGATGACCGACCGCTTCCAGCGCCTGCGCAACGCGATCGGCGGTGCGTGATGGCCCTCTTCGGTGCGATGAACACCGCGGGCAGCGGCCTCCTGCTGCACCGCACCTGGCTCGACGCGATCTCCGACAACATCGCCAACGTCAACACGGTCCGCCCGACGAGCGAGAACGCCTTCCAGGCCCGCTACGTCGTCGCCCAGTCCCGCGGCAACGGCACCGGCGTGGACGTCGCCGGCATCCAGCTCTCCTCCGCGCAGGGCCGGCTCATCCACGACCCGAGCAACCCGATGGCCGACGCGCAGGGCTTCGTCCGCGCCCCCGACGTCGACCTCGGCGAGCAGATGACCCAGCTGATCATGTCGCAGCGCGGCTACCAGGCGAACCTCGCGACCGTCGAGCGCGCCCAGGCGGCCTACCAGCAGGCGATCGGGCTGGGCCGCTGATGAGCATCAGCCCGATCTCGTCGCTCGGTGCGCTGCCCCCCGTCGGGGCGACCCAGCGCCCCGCCGGCCCCCAGGCCACCGGCTTCGGTGACGCCGTCACGCAGGGCCTCGAGAAGCTCGACCAGCTCCAGAAGGTCAGTGACACCAAGGCCGTCGAGGCCGTCACCGGCCAGCTGAGCGACGTCCACGACTACACGATCGCCGCCAACCAGGCGGCCGTCGCCACCCAGCTGACGGTCGCCGTCCGCAACAAGGCCGTCGAGGCCTTCACCGAGATCATGAGGATGCCCGTATGACCGGCCCGGACCCCAAGGCCCTCCTCGCGCGGGGCGGGAAGATGTTCTCCGACCTCACGGCCGGCCAGAAGATGGTCGCGATGGTCGCGGTCCTCGGGGTCGCGATCGGCGGCTTCTTCTTCGTCCGCTGGGTCTCCACGCCGGCCTACGCGCCCCTGTTCACCGGCCTCAGCGCCTCGGACGCCGGCGCCGTCACCTCCGCGCTCACCGACGCGGGCACGCCCTACCAGCTCGCCGACGGCGGCCAGACCGTCCTCGTGCCGCAGGCGCAGGTCTACCAGCAGCGCATCTCGCTCGCGGGCCAGGGCCTGCCGGCCGGCGGCGGCGAGGGCGCGACCGGCTACTCGCTGCTGGACCAGCAGAGCATGACGAGCAGCGACTTCCAGCAGAAGGTCACCTACCAGCGCGCGCTCGAGGGCGAGCTGGCCAAGACCGTCCAGGCGCTCGACGGCGTGCAGTCGGCCGTCGTCCACCTCGCGGTCCCGCAGGAGGACGTCTTCACCTCCGACGCGGCGAAGCCGACCGCCTCGGTCCTCGTCAAGACCGCCCCCGGCAAGACGCTCTCCTCCGGCGCGGTCGACTCGATCGTCAACCTCGTCTCCGGCTCCGTGCCGAAGCTCGCCGCGGCCGACGTCACCGTCTCGGACGCCACCGGCCAGGTCCTCAGCGCCGGCGGCAACGGCACCGGTGCCGGGGGGACCGACGCGCGCCAGACCCAGCAGCGCGCCGTCTCGGACGCCGCCGCCGCCAACCTCCAGTCGATGCTCGACAAGGTCGTCGGCCCGGGCAAGGCCGTCGTCCGCGTCGACGCCACGCTCAACTTCGACGCCCAGCAGACCGACCGCGAGACCTACATCCCGACCAAGCCGCAGACCACGACGCAGCTGCAGACCTCCAAGGAGACCTACACCGGCACCGGCGCCCCCGCCGGCGGTGTCCTCGGCGGCACGACGACCACGGGAACCGGTGGCACGGGCTCGTACTCGAAGACCGAGACCAGCCAGACCAACGCGCTCGGCACCCTCAAGGAGTCAGTCAAGAGCACCCCGGGAAAGGTCGAGCGGATGTCCGTCGCGGTCCTCCTGGACTCCGCCGCCTCCGCCTCGGTCAGCTCCAACGACATCACCCGCCTCGTCACCGCGGCCGCCGGCCTGGACCCCAAGCGCGGCGACCTCGTCGAGGTCACCTCGCTGCCCTTCGACACCTCCGCCGCCGCCGCGGCGCAGAAGGAGCTTGAGGCCGCCGCCGCGGACGCCAAGCAGCAGAACATGATCGACCTCGCCAAGACCGGCGGGCTCGCGCTCCTCGTCCTCCTGGCCCTCGTCTTCGGGTTCCTCCGCAGCCGCCGCCGCAAGGGCGACGCGGAGCCCGAGGAGCTCGAGTACTACCGCGTGCCCGAGGGCCCGGCCCCCGCCGACGCCGTCCTCGAGATGGCCGAGGCCCGCGCGGCCCTGCCGATGCGCGAGCCGGCCGAGACCCAGCTCGTCACCGCCGGCTCCGGCGCGGTCGAGTCGATGGCCCGCGACAACCCCGACGACGTGGCCCGCCTGCTGCGCGGCTGGATCTCGGAGGGGGCGAAGTGACCGTCACCGCCCAGCCGATGAGCGGCCTCCGCAAGGCGGCCCTGCTCCTCATCCAGCTCGGCCCGGACCAGTCGGCGCCGGTGCTGCGCTCGCTGCGCCCGGAGGAGATCGAGGCCCTCATGGCCGAGGTCGCCGCGATGGACGTCGCCGACGAGGAGTCGCGCGAGGCCGTCCTCGCCGAGTTCCAGGACATGGTGCGGGTCAGCAAGCAGCGCACCCGCGGCGGCTTCGACATCGCCGAGGAGATGCTCGTCAAGGCCGAGCACGAGCAGTCGCGCGAGATCCTCGGGCGGCTCTCGACCGCCATCAGCCACGCCCCGTTCGCGTCGCTGCGCACGGTCGACGGCGCCCTGCTGCGCCCCTTCCTCGAGGACGAGCACCCGCAGACCATCGCCCTCGTCCTCGGGCACCTCTCGAGCGAGCAGGCCGCGCTCGTCCTCTCCGGGCTGCCGGACGCGGTCCGCGCCGACGTCGCCCACCGCCTCGCGACGATGGACAAGACGAGCCCCGAGGTCGTCCGGGTCGTCGAGTCCCACCTCGTCCGCAGCCTCGCCACCCTCGGCGACGCCCGCGACCACGTGACCGTCGGCGGCCTCGACCCGCTCGTCGGCATCATGAACCGCTCGCAGCGCGAGACCGAGCGCGCCATCCTCCTCGGCATCGAGGAGCGCGACCCCACCCTCGCCGAGGACCTGCGCTCGAAGATGTTCGCGTTCACCGACATCGTCGACCTCGACGACCGGACGATCCAGCTCGTCCTGCGCCAGGTCGACGCCAAGGAGCTCGCGCTCGCCCTCAAGGGTGCGACGCCGGCGGTGCGGGACAAGGTGTTCCGCAACATGTCCGAGCGCTCCGCGGCCGCCCTCCAGGAAGAGGTCGAGGTGCTCGGCCCGGTCCGCACGGCCCAGGTCGAGGAGGCCCGCTCCGCCGTCGTCAAGGGCATCCGTGCCCTCGAGGAGGCCGGCGAGATCGTCATGTCCCGGGCGGGAGGCAGCGATGACCTCGTCCACTGACCTGCGTCCCACGACCCTCCTGCGCGGTGCGGACGAGCTGCGCCCGGCGAGCTTCGGCCGCCAGCTCGCCCCCGCCGGCGACCCCGCCGGCGTGGGCATCCCCGCCGAGTGGCTCGAGGGCCGCGAGGCCGGGATCGCCGCCGGCCGGCGCGAGGCCGCCGCCGAGCAGGTCGCCTGGCTCGAGCGTGCGGAGGCCGCCGCCGCCGCCGAGCGCGCCGAGCACGCCCGCCGCGTCACCGCCGCCCTCACCGGCATCGGTCGCGCCGCCGAGGACGCCGTCGCCGGGCTCACCGTCCGCGACGTCCTCACCACCGCCGCCGCGCTCGCCGTCGACATCGCCGAGGCGCTCGTCGGCCACCACCTCGAGGTCGACGGCTGCGCCGCCCGCGACGCCGTGGCCCGGGCGCTCACCGAGGTGCCGCGCGGTGGCACCGTCCTCGTCCGCCTCAACCCGGACGACGCCGAGCTGCTCGCAGCGTCCGCCGAGGACCTCGGCGCGCTCGCCCCCACCTCCGTCCTCGAGGTCGTCGCGGACCCCACCGTCGAGCGCGGCGGCTGCCTCGCCGACGTCGGCGACCGCACCGTCGACGCGCAGCTCTCCTCGGCCCTCACCCGCGTCCGCGAGGTGCTCGCGCGATGACCACGACCCTCCACGACGAGCTCGTCGCCGCGGCCCGCCCCCGGGTCACCGGCCGGGTCACGCGCGCCGTCGGCGTCGGCCTCGAGGTCAGCGGCCTCGACGTCGCCGTCGGCGAGGCCGTGCGCGTGGTGGGGGAGCGCGGCTCGATCCTCGCCGAGGTCGTCGCCCTCGACGACGGCGCCGCGCGCTGCATGCCGGTCGGCGAGCTGCGCGGCGTCCGCGTCGGCGACCGCGTCGAGGCCACGGGCGGCCCGCTGCGCGTGCCGGTCGGCGACGGCCTCGTCGGCCGCGTCGTCAACGCGCTCGGCCAGCCGATCGACGGCGGCCCGGCGCTGACCGACGTCCAGTGGGTCGGCACCGACGGCACGCCGCCGCCCGCGATGACGCGCGAGCGCATCAACACCCAGCTCGGCCTCGGCATCCGCGCCTTCGACACGCTCATCCCGTGCGGCCGCGGCCAGCGCATGGGCATCTTCGCCGGGTCCGGCGTCGGCAAGTCGAGCCTGCTGTCGATGATCGTCCGCGGCACCGACGCCCCGGTCACCGTCCTCGCCCTCGTCGGCGAGCGCGGCCGCGAGGTGCGCGAGTTCGTCGAGCACGACCTCGGCCCCGAGGGCCTGGCCCGCGCCGTCGTCGTCGTCGCGACCTCCGACGAGCCCGCCCTCGTCCGCCTGCACGCCGCGTTCACCGCGACCCGCATCGCCGAGTGGTTCCGCGACCAGGGTCGCGACGTCCTCCTCGCGATGGACAGCGTCACGCGCGTGGCGATGGCGCAGCGCGAGGTCGGCCTCGCCGCCGGCGAGCCGCCGACGACCCGCGGCTACCCGCCGTCGGTCTTCGGCATCCTGCCCCGGCTGCTCGAGCGCGCCGGCACGGCCGAGCGCGGCAGCATCACCGGTCTCTACACCGTGCTCGTCGAGGGCGACGACATGAACGACCCGGTCGCCGACGCCGTGCGCTCCATCCTCGACGGCCACGTCGTGCTCGACCGCCGCCTCGCGACCGCCGGCCACTACCCGTGCATCGACGTGCTCGAGTCGGTCTCGCGCGCCAACCGCGCCCTCACCGACCCGCAGCAGCGCGCCGCGGCCGACACCCTGCGCAGCCTCCTCGCGGCCCGCCGCGACGCCAAGGACCTCGTCGAGATCGGCGCCTACGTCGCCGGCACCAACCCGCTCGTCGACCGCGCCCTCGCGCAGAGCGGCGCCATCGACGCCTTCCTGCGCCAGGACCTCGACGACGTCACCGACGCCCGCGACAGCTGGGCCGCCCTCTCGAGCCTGGCGGGTGCGCTGTGAGCACCCGCACCGAGCGCCTGAAGACCGTGCTGCGTGTCCGCACCATCCAGGAGGAGCAGCGCCGCGGCGACCTCGCCCGCGCCGCCGCCGCGCAGGGCCGCGCCGCCGAGGCCGCCGTCGAGGCCGCCGCCCGCTACGGCGCGCGCGAGGTCTGCGGCGTCGGCGTGCCCGTGGACCTCGCGACCTTCCTCGGCACACGTGCCGCCGAGACCCGCCGCGCCGACGGCGTGGCCCACGCCGTCCGTGAGCAGGCCCTCGCCGAGGGCGAGACCGACCGCGCCCGCGCCCTGCTCACCGAGGCGCGCACGCGCACCTCCGGTCTCGAGCGGCTCGTCGAGCGCGCGGCCGAGGAGCAGCGCCTCGAGGTCCTCGCGGCCGACGAGCAGACCGCCGAGGAGTCGGTGCGCGGCCGCCGGACGGAGGACGAGGCGTGAGCGTCGACACCTCCGGCCCCGCCGCCGCCCTCGCCCGGATGGCCGCCATCCAGAGCACCATCGCGTCCGTCTCCGGCGGCGCCCGCACCCAGACGGCGGCCGCCACGGGCGCGTCCTCCTTCGACTCCGTCTACGGCGCGGCGCTCGAGGGCGTCGACGGCAGCGCGGACCTCGGGGCCGGCTCCTTCGGGGGCGGCACCGACGTCGGCTCGCGGGCGGTCGCCGCCGCGAAGAAGTACCTCGGCGTCCCCTACGTGTGGGGTGGCACCTCGCCGAGCGGCCTCGACTGCTCGGGCCTGGTCCAGCGCGCCTACGGCGACGTCGGCGTGCGCCTCCCGCGCGTCGCCGCCGACCAGGCCCGCGAGGGCACGGCCGTCCCCGACCTCGCCCACGCCCAGCCCGGCGACCTGCTCGCCTTCAACTCCCCGGTCACGCACATCGCCATCTACCTCGGCGACGGCAAGATGATCGCGGCCCCGAAGCGCGGGGACGTCGTGAAGGTCCAGGACGTCTACAAGACCCCGTCGGCCATCCGCCGGATCGGCCCGACGGTCGCCGAGGGCGTCCCCGGTGTCGGCGTCGCCGCCATGACCGGTGGTGTGGGGGCGGTCTCGGGCAGCGGTGCGCCGACCGGTCTGCAGCAGCTGTTCTCGGCCGCCACCGCGCGCTACGGCCTCCCGGCCGGCCTGCTCGACGCGGTCGCCAAGGCCGAGAGCGGGTACAACACCCGGGCGGTCAGCGGCGCGGGCGCGCAAGGCCTCATGCAGCTGATGCCGGCGACCGCGCGCGGCCTCGGGGTCGACCCGTTCGACCCGGCCCAGGCCGTCGACGGCGCGGCCCGGATGCTCAAGCGCGACCTCTCGCGCTTCGGCCGGCTCGACCTCGCGGTCGCGGCCTACAACGCCGGCGCCGGTGCCGTGCAGCGCTACGGCGGCATCCCGCCGTACGCGGAGACCCAGCAGTACGTCCGCCGAGTCCTCGGCACCCTGGGAGTGAGCTGATGTCCCTCGTCGTCACGCCGAGCGTCGCGCCGCAGCCCGGCGCCGCGCGCCCCGGGCGCCCCGCCGCGTCCGAGGACGGCTTCGCGGCCGTCCTCGCGGCCCGGTCGGGCGCCGCCCCCGCGACGGGCGAGCCCTCGCACGCGGGGGAGCGCGTCGATCCGGCCGACCCGCGCGAGCGACGGCCCGTCGAGACCAAGCCGGCCCGCGGCCGGGGCGCCGACCGCGCCGGCGACCTGCCGGCCGCCCGCACGACCCCGGACGACGGGGGAGCCGACCGACCGGTCGCCACCGCCGCCGACACCACGGACACCACCGACACCGCCGCGACCGCTGCGGTCGGCACCACCGCCTCCGAGGCCACGCCGACGGCCGTGCCCGCCCCGGCCACCCCGCCCGCGGTCGTCCTCCCCGTCGTCGCCGGCGCCCCGGTGGCCGTCGCCGCGAACCCCGCACCGGTCGACGCCCCGGCGGTCACCGCCGTCGGCGCGGTCGACGCCGCGACCGTCCCGGCCGGTGCCGCCCCCGCGACGCCGGTCGTTCCCGCCGCCGCCCCGAGCACGGCGCCCACGACGACCACGGTCGCCCCGGACCAGGGCACGACGACCGACGGCACGGCGACCTCCGGCGCGACCGTCCCGGCCACGGACGCCGCGACCACCACGGCCCCGGGGTCCGCCACCACCGCCCCCGACGCGGCGGCCCCGACGAGCGCTCCCGCCACGACGCCCGCGACCCCGGCCCCGGCCGGCGCGCCCGCATCGGCGGGTGCCACCGGCGACGCCGCGCCCGCGCCGACGAGCGCTCCCGCCACGACGCCCGCGACCCCGGCCCCGGCCGGCGCGCCCGCATCGGCGGGTGCCACCGGCGACGCCGCGCCCGCGCCGACGACCGGGGCGACGGCGGCCGACGCGCCCGCCCCGGCCGCGACCGACGTCCCCGCGCCCGTCCACGCCGCGGTGCACGAGGCCCTGACGACGGCCGCCGCGAGCACGCCCGACACCACCCCGACACCGACCGTGGTGGCTCCCGCCCTCGCGGCGCCGTCCCCCGTCACCGGCGCGACGGCCGCGGTGGCCACCCCGGCCGCCGCTCCCGTCCCGCAGCCGGCACACACCCAGGTCCTCACCGCCGTGGGTCCGCTCCTCACGGGCGCCGACGGCAGCCACGAGCTGACCATCCGCCTCGACCCCGACGGCCTCGGCGCCGTGCACGTGCGCCTGTCGGTGAGCGGCGACGAGGTGCGGATGCACCTGACCGCCGCCGAGACCGGCACGCGCGACGCGCTCCGCGACGGCCTCACCGAGCTGAAGGCCCGCCTCGAGGAGTCCGGCCTGCGGGCCACCAGCCTCGACGTCGGCTCCGGCAGCACCCCCGGCCGGAACGGCGCCGACGCGCAGGACCTCCGGCAGCCGCGCACGAGCGGGCACGTGACCGTCCGCCACGGCCCGGCGCCACCGCTCGCGGCTCCGACGCCGGCACCCCTCCAGCACACCGACTCCCGACTCGACCTGAGGATGTGAACCCGATGACCACGATCCCCACCGGCGCCGCCGCCGCGGGGCAGGCGGCCGCCGCCGGCTCGACGGCCGCGACGAACGCCGGCAAGAACTCGATCGACTCCGGCGCCTTCCTCAAGCTGCTCGTCGCCCAGCTGAAGTACCAGGACCCGAGCAAGCCGGTCGACAGCTCGGCCTTCATGGCGCAGACCGCGCAGATGCAGATGGTCGAGAGCATGAACCAGCTCGTGTCCCAGAACGCCGCCATCATCGGCGGCCAGAACAGCCTGAGCGCCCTCGCCCTCGTCGGCAAGGACGTCAGCTGGACCGCCGACGGCGTCACCAAGTCCGGTGTGGTGCAGGCCGTCAAGCTCGACGCCACCGGACCCCTCCTCGTCGTCGGCGACGCCGAGGTACCCCTCTCCGTCGTCTCCCGCGTCAGCCAGTCCGGCACGGCCTGAGCCGCGCCGCCCCGACCTCGCACCACCGACCCCGAAGGACCCCCACCATGCTCCGTTCGCTCTTCTCCGCCGTCACCGGCATGCGCAGCCACCAGACCGCGATGGACGTCATCGGCAACAACATCGCCAACGTCAACACCGCGGGCTTCAAGTCCAGCCAGACCCAGTTCCAGGACACCCTCAGCCAGGCGCTGCGCGCCGGCGGCGGCGGCGTCAACCCGGCGCAGGTCGGCCTCGGCGTCCAGGTCGCGGGTGTCGCGACGAACTTCAGCCAGGGCAGCGCCCAGACGACCAACCGCCCGAGCGACCTGATGATCTCCGGCGACGGGTTCTTCATCGTCCAGCAGGCCGGCTCGCAGGTGTACACGCGCTCCGGCGGCTTCTCGCTCGACGACCAGGGCAACCTCACCTCGCCCAACGGCGGTGTCGTGCAGGGCTGGCTGGCCGTCGACGGCCAGATCAACACCGGCACCTCGATGACCGGCCTGCGCGTGCCGACCGGCCTCATCATGGCGCCGACCCCGACGCAGGCGGTCGACGCGGGCGGCAACCTCTCCGCCGACGCCGCGGTCGGCGCGACCGTCGTCAACGGCATCGACGTCTTCGACCAGACCGGCCGCAGCATCCCGGTCACGCTGACCTACACCAAGACCGGCACGGACACGTGGTCCGCCGTCGCCACGGTGACGAACTCGGCCGGCAGCACCGCGACCGTCGGCTCGGCCAACCTCGCGTGGAACTCCACGACGATGGCCTTCACGCCCGAGACGGTGACGTTGACCAACGGCGCGCTCGCCTCCGCGGGCTTCGTCTTCCCCGGCGACGTCGCGGTCAACCTCGCCGGCGACGGCACGCCGCTCACGCAGTACGCCGGTGCCAGCACGGCGACCCTGCGCGGCCAGGACGGCTCCTCGGCCGGCCAGCTGCAGAGCTGGGGCGTGGGCGCCGACGGCGTCATCACGGGCTCGTTCTCCAACGGGCGCACCCAGTCCCTCGGCATGGTCGCCCTCGCGTACTTCGGCAACCCGGAGGGCCTCGAGAAGGCCGGCGACACCTCGTACCGCGTCTCCGCCGCCTCCGGCCAGCCGGCCATCGGCGTGCCGGGCTCCGGCGGGCGCGGGTCCATCGCGGCCGGCCGGCTCGAGATGAGCAACGTCGACCTCGCGCAGGAGTTCACGAACCTCGTGATGATCCAGCGCGGCTTCCAGGCCAACTCCCGCGTCGTCAGCGCCTCCGACGAGATCCTCCAGGACCTCGTCAACCTCAAGCGCTGAGCCGGAGCCGGTCGATGACCGACGGTCCCACGGCGGGCCCGCCCCCCTCGGGGGCGGGCCCGCTGGCGTGCCCGTCGGCCCGCCCCGCGCACGACCTCCCGCAGGACCTCCCGCACGACCCCTCGCACGACCCAGCGGACGGCCCGGTGGCCCCCGCGATCCCCCTCGTCGGTACCCGCCAGGACCTCAAGTCCTGGGCCCGGCTGCCGATGGGAACCCCGACGCGCCACGGACGGCGCATCCAGCACACCCAGGACGGACCCGGCCCCATGATCATCCTCACCCGCCGCAACGGCACGCGCTTCGGGATCAACCCCGACCTCGTCGAGCGCGTCGACGAGACCCCGGACACCATCGTCCTGCTCGTCACCGGCTCGCGCTACGTCGTGCAGGAGACCCTCGACGAGGTCGTCTCGATCATGCGCGAGTCGCGCGCCTCGGTCCTGCACGCCGCCGAGGAGTCCGGCACCGGCCAGCCCGGGTCCCGTCCCGGCGCCGGCCGTGTGGCCCTTCGTGCCGTCCGCGGCCTGGAGGACTGAGCCATGGAGCTCGCGACCATCGGCGGGATCATCCTCGTCTTCGTGGCGGTCATCGTCTCGCTGATCATGGAGGGCGCCTCGCCCACCTCGATCATCCTCATCCCGCCGATCATCCTCGTCTTCCTCGGCAGCATCGGCGCCGCCGTCGCCGGTGGCTTCCTCTCCGACGTCTCCTCGATCCTCAAGCAGACGGTCAAGGCCTTCACGACCTCCGCCCCGAAGAGCGCCGACGCCGTGACCGAGCTCATCGGCCTCGCCGACATCGCCCGCCGCGAGGGCCTGCTCGCCCTCGAGGAGAAGGCCCGCAGCGCCGAGGACCCGTTCCTGCGCGAGGGCCTGGAGATGACGGTCGACGGCACCGACGCCGACGAGATCTACGACGTCCTCGCCGCGCGCATCAAGACGCGCAAGAAGGCCGACCAGCTCGGCATCAAGTTCTTCGCCGACATGGGCGGCTACGCGCCGACCATCGGCATCATCGGCACCGTCATCGGCCTCATCCACGTCCTGAGCAACCTCGACGCCCCCGAGGAGCTCGGCCACCTCATCGCCGGCGCCTTCGTCGCGACGCTCTGGGGCGTCATGACGGCCAACGTCATGTGGCTGCCGCTCTCGAGCAAGCTCAAGCGGATCAGCGAGGCCGAGGCCCTGCACCTCGAGATGGTGCTCGAGGGCATCATGTCGATCCAGGCCGGCACCAGCCCCCGCGTCGTCGAGAAGCGGCTGCGCGCCGTCATCGCCGGCGACGCCCCGCTGCAGGACGCGGCGTGAGCGGCCCCGGGCCCGGCGGCAAGCGCCGCAAGGGGCACGAGGAGGAGCACGAGGGCGGTCACGAGAACGCCGAGCGCTGGCTCCTCAGCTACGCCGACATGATCACGCTGCTCATGGCCCTGTTCATCGTCCTCTTCGCGATCAGCCAGGTCGACCAGCAGAAGCTCCTCCAGCTCTCCTCGGGCCTCCAGGAGTCGTTCGGCGCCCCGCAGATCACGAACCACACCAACGGCGTCCTCGACGGCACCTCGGTGGACTCGGCCATCCAGGCGATCGCCCCGGTCGCGCCGCAGGTGACGAGTGACATCGCGTCGGCCCCCGGCAAGTCGCAGACCTGCGTGCCGGTGGACGAGAAGGCCAAGCAGGCCTCGCGCGACCAGCTGACCGCGGTCCGGCAGAAGATCACCAAGGCCCTCGCGGCCCAGGGGATGGCCAACGCGGCCCACTTCGAGGTGCGTGACGACGGCCTCGTCGTCGACATCGTCTCCGACCGCGTCCTCTTCGACCCGGGCCAGGCGACGCTGCGCGACGGGGGCCGCAAGGTCCTCACGGCGATGGCCCCGACCCTGCGCCAGCTGTCGAACACGATGACCGTCGAGGGCCACACCGACGACGTGCCGGTCGCGAGCTTCTACCGCTCCAACTGGGAGCTCTCGACCTCCCGCGCGACGACGGTGCTCGAGTACCTCATCGCCTCCGGCGTGCGCAGCAAGCAGCTCTCCGCCGCCGGCTACGCCGACCAGCGCCCGCTCGCGAGCAACACGACCGAGGCCGGCCGCGCCCGCAACCGCCGCGTCGCCGTCGTCGTCCACGCCGCGACGCCGGCCGCCACCTCCTCCACCTCCGCCACCTCCACCGCCACCTCAGGAGGCTCCCGATGAGCACCGCCACCGTCCCCGCCGCCGCGGCCGCCGCGGCCGAGCCGGAGAAGAAGAAGAAGCCGATGATGCTCATCGCCATCGTCGTGGCCCTGCTCATGGGCGGTGGTGGGTACTGGTTCTTCCTCAAGCCGTCGTCGGCCGAGGGCGCCGAGGCGCCGAAGCCCGAGCCGACCCCCGGTGTCGTCGTCGACCTCGACCCGCTGACCCTCAACCTCTCCGACGGCCGCTACCTCAAGATGGGCCTCTCGCTCGAGGTCACCGAGGAGGCCCAGGCCGCCGCCGGCAAGGAGGGCGTCAACGGCGCCAAGGCGCGCGACGCCGCCATCAGCATCCTCGGCCAGCGCACCTACGAGCAGATGCTGCAGCCGAAGACCAAGGAGGCGGCCATCAAGACGCTCGAGAAGGAGATCAAGAAGCGTTACGACGGCGACGTGATGGACGTCTACGTGACGGAGCTGGTCATGCAGTGACCCTGCACTGACCCTCGGCCTTCGGGCCGGCACGGACAGGGAGCCGGCCCGCAGCCCCCCGGTCGGGGGACGCCGCCCACTCGGGCGCTCGTCCCCCACCGGGTCGGCCGAACGGCCCTTGCTGCCCCCGTGCGACACGAAGCGCTCAGGTCCCCCCGGCGGGTGCCGATGGGCAGGCCGTGAGTGTGGAGCCACAGACGTACGACTTCCGGAGCCCGGACCGCCTCTCGCGACAGCGCGAGCAGGCCCTCCAGGTCGTCGTCGAGACCTGGGCGCGGCGCGTCTCCACCGTGCTGTCGACCGCCCTGCACACGATCGTGCCCGCGAAGATGGTCGCGCTCGGCCAGTGCACCTACGGCGAGTACCTCGAGTCGATGGCCCGCCCCAGCGTGCTCGGCGCGCTCGCGGTCGAGAACCTCCCCGGCGGCGGCCACCTCCAGCTCTCGCTCGGCGACGCGATGGGCTTCGTCGACCGCATGCTCGGCGGCTCCGGCACCGGCGGGCAGCCCGAGCGCCCCCTCACCGAGATCGAGTCCGGCGTGGCCGAGCTGCTCCTGGCCCAGATGGTCGGCGAGCTGCCCTTCGCGTTCACCGTCATCGGTGACCTGCCCGTCGCGCTGACCGGGCTGGAGTCGACGGTGCGCTTCCACCAGGTCGCCCGCACCACGGACCCCGTCGTCACGGTCGAGCTCGAGCTGCTCGTCTTCGAGCGGCCGGTCCCGCTGACGGTCGCGATCACGCTCGCCACCCTCACCCCGCTGCTCACCTCCCTCGACAAGATGGCCGACGACGACGGCGCGGGGGAGCGGGCCGCGCAGGTCCGCCGCGTCGTGACCGACCGCCTCGGCCAGGTCGAGGTCGACCTCGCCGTCTCCTTCCGCGAGGTGACGCTGACCTCCGCCGAGGTCTTCGCCCTCTCCGTCGGCGACGTCGTCCCCCTGCGCCACCGCACCGAGGAGCCGCTCCTCGTGTCCGCCGGTGGCACCCGCGTCGCCCGCGCGACGCCCGGCAGCCACGGCCGCCGCCTCGCCGTCCAGATCGTCCCCTGACCCTCGACCCGACCGGAGACCCGCCATGAGCATCGCCGACACCCAGGACCCGTTCGCCGTCACCGGTGAGGAGGCGCCCGTCCCGATGGCCGAGGCCGCGCCCGCGCTGCCGCCGCTCGGTGGTGCCGTGCCCCCCGCCGCGCCGGCCGTGCCCGCCGCGGTCGACCCCCGCCGCCTGCACCTGCTGCGCGAGGTGGAGCTCGGCATCAGCGTCGAGCTCGGTCGCAGCCGGATGACGGTGCGCGAGGTGCTCGGCATGGCCCCCGGCGCCGTCGTCGAGCTCGACCGCCCGGCCGGCAGCCCGGTCGACGTCCTCGTCAACGGCACCCTCATGGCGCGCGGCGAGGTCGTCGTCGTCGACGACGAGTACGCCGTCCGCGTCACCGAGATCATCAGCGCCGACCCGGCCCTGGGGCTCGGCGCCTGATGGACGGATCCGTCGTGCTCGTCGTGCTGCGGCTGCTCGTCTCCCTCGGCGTCGTCCTCACCCTCCTCGTGCTGCTCGCCCGCTGGGCGCGCAAGCGTGGTCTCGGGGGTGCGGTCGGCTCGCGTGCCGGGGTGCAGGTCGAGGTGCTGTCGCGGCGCGCGCTGGGCCGCGGGTCCGCCCTCCACGTCGTGCGCGTCGGCGAGCAGGTGCTCGTCCTCGGCGTCACCGACCAGCACGTCTCCCTCCTGCGCGAGCTCGACCCGCAGGTCCTCGAGGTCGTCGAGCCGGAGCAGGAGGCCCCCGTGGTCGCCGCCCCGACCGTCGCGCTCGCCCCCGCCGCCGCGCCGGACTTCGCCGCCGCGCTGCGGGCGCAGGCCGACGGGACCGGCCTCGACCTCGGCCCGGCGGCCACCGTGCCCGTCGCCGTCGCCCCCGTGGCTCCGGCCACCCGCGGCGGTCGCCACGCGGCGGCGCGCCGCCCCGTCCTGCCCCGGCCCACGGCCCCCGCGGCCGGTGGCGCCCCGGTGCCGACCGGCTGGCCGTGGAACGCCGCGAGCCTCGTCGTCGGCGCGATCAAGGGGAGTCGTGCCTAGTCCCCTCGCCCTCCTGCGGCGGGTGCGCCCGCTGCTCGTGACCGGCCTCGTGCTGTTCACGGCGTTCGGCCCCGGCGCCGCCCTCGCGTCGGCCGCGCCGGGCCCGAGCCCGTCGCCCACCCCCGGTGGGGTGTCGGTGACGCTCGACGGCGGCGCGACGCAGCCGAGCCAGACCGTGACGATCATCGTCCTGCTCACCGTGCTGTCGCTGGCGCCGGCGCTGCTCATCCTCACGACCGCCTTCACCAAGGTGATCGTCGTGCTGTCGCTGACCCGCAACGCGCTCGGCACCCAAACCATCCCGCCGAACCAGGTCCTCGTCGGCCTCGCGCTCTTCCTCAGCCTCTTCATCATGGCGCCGGTCCTGTCGCAGATGAACGACCAGGGCATCCAGCCCTACATGAAGGGCGACATCACCCAGTCGCAGGCGATCGAGCGCACCGTCAAGCCGCTGCGGACGTTCATGGGGGAGCAGACCCGCCCGGCCGAGCTCGCGACGATGGTCAGGCTGAGCGGCGAGGAGAAGCCCGCGACGGTCGACGACGTGCCGCTGACGACGCTGGTCCCGGCCTTCGTCCTCTCGGAGCTGAAGTCGGCGTTCATCATCGGCTTCGTCATCTTCGTGCCGTTCCTCGTCATCGACGTCGTCGTCAGCTCCGTGCTCATGTCGATGGGCATGATGATGCTGCCGCCCGCGCTCATCTCGCTGCCCTTCAAGCTCCTGCTCTTCGTCATGGTCGACGGCTGGGGCCTCATCGTCACCGCCCTCGTCCAGAGCTACCGGTGAGGGGGAGGACGTGACCGACGCCGACATCGTCCACATCGGGGTGCAGGCCATGATCGTCAGCGCGAAGCTGGCGATGCCCGTGCTGCTCACCGCCCTGGCCATCGGCTTCGTCATCTCGCTCTTCCAGGCGGTCACGCAGGTGCAGGAGGTGACGCTCAGCTTCGTGCCGAAGCTCCTCGGCGTCGCGCTCGTGCTCGTCGTCGCCGGCCACTGGATGCTCCAGGAAGCGGTGTCCTTCACCCGCGCCATGTTCGACCTCCTGCCGCAGCTGCTCACCTGATGACCATCGCGTTCGCCGCCGACTCGCTCGTCACGCTGCTGCTCGCGACGACCCGGCTCTCGGTGTTCTTCCTCCTCGCCCCGCCGTTCAGCAGCAAGGCCGTGCCGGCGCGCGTCAAGGCCGGTCTGGCCGTGGCGCTCTCGCTCGCGGTGCTGCCGGCCATCCGCGGCCAGGCGACGCCGGCGCTCGAGCTCTTCCCGCTGCTCGGCGCGGCGCTGTACCAGGCGGTCGTCGGGGCGGCGATGGGCTTCGTCGTCCTGCTGGCCTTCGCGGTCGTGCAGGCCGCCGGCGAGCTGCTCGACCTCGCGAGCGGCTTCACGCTCGCCTCGCTCTACGACCCGATGTCGAACGCGACGAGCAGCATCTTCGGGCGCATCCACCAGCTGCTCGCGATCACGCTGCTCTTCGCGACCGGCGGGCACCTCTTCCTCGTGCGGGGGCTCATCTCGACGTTCACGGTCCTGCCGCTGCACCCGATGGCCCTCGGCGACCTCGCCCGGCTCGTCACCGACGGCATCGGCACCTTCCTCGGCGGCGCGCTCCAGGTGGCGGCGCCGGTGCTCGTCGTGCTCTTCCTCTCGGAGATCGCGCTCGGCCTCGTGTCGCGAGCCGTCCCAACGCTCAACATCTTCGCGATCAGCTTCCCCGTGAAGATCATCCTCGTCATCTCCTTCGCGGGGATGGCCTTCGCGCTGCTGCCCGGGGTCGTCAGCGAGCTGCTCGACCAGACCGGCCGCGACATGACGTCGGTGGCGCGGATGCTCGGGGCGGGTGGGTGAGCCGGTGAGCGACAAGTCGCAGAAGACCGAGAAGCCCACCCCGCAGCGGCTCAAGAAGGCGCGCCGCGACGGGCAGGTCGCCCGCACCGCCGAGCTCAGCGCGTGGGCGGCCGTCATGCTCGCGTCCGTCGTCCTGCCGCACCTCGTCTCCGGGCTGTCCGAGCTGTTCGCCGCCACCCTCCAGGGGCTGCGCGAGGTCATCCTCGACCCGCAGCCCGAGCGCGGCGTGACCGTGCTGCGGCAGACCGGGATCGACGCCGTCAAGGTGCTCGCGCCGTTCCTCGGCGTCATGGTCGTCGCCGCGCTGGCCAGCAGCGCGGCGCAGGGCGGCATCCGGGTCTACCCCGGCAAGTTCAAGCCCAACTTCGGTGTGCTCAACCCGGCCAAGGGGCTGAAGCAGCTCGTCTCCGCGCACGCCGCGTGGACCCTCGGCAAGACCCTGCTGAAGTTCGTCATCTTCGGGTGGGTCGGGTACACCGAGCTGCGCGACGTCGCGATCCTCATGACGACCCACGGCTCGTGGTCCCTTGGGGCGGCGGCCTCCGCCACCGTCGGCGCCGTGACGCACGTCCTGCGGCTCGTCGCCGGCGTCGGGCTCGTGCTCGCCGCGGCGGACTTCGTCATGGAGAAGCGGCGCATCGGGTCGCAGCTGAAGATGAGCCAGGACGAGATCAGGCGCGAGCACAAGCAGTCCGAGGGCGACCCGCTGCTCAAGGGCATGATCCGCGGCAAGCAGCGCGAGATGAGCCGCAACCGGATGCTCTCCAACCTCGCCTCGGCCGACGTCGTGCTCGTCAACCCGACCCACGTCGCGGTCGCGCTCAAGTACGAGATGGGCCTCGGCGCACCGCGAGTCGTCGCGCGCGGCGCCGGCGCGGCGGCGGCCCGCATCCGCGAGGAGGCGGCCGAGCTGCGGCTGCCGATGGTCGAGGACGTGCCGCTCGCGCGCACCGTCTACCGGATGTGCGACGTCGGCGACGAGATCCCGCCGGAGCTGTTCGACGCCGTCGCCGGCGTGTTCGTCTTCGTCCTCGGGCTCAAGCGCCGCGGCGTGACGAGCGGTTTCCACCGCAGCCCGTACGCGGGCACCGACCGGGCGGGGGTCGCCGCGTGAGCACACCGACCGTCCGCACCCCTCAGGTCACGTCCCCGTCTGCCGATGGGAGTCCCGAGATGACTGCCACCACCCGCTCCCGTCGCCACCGCGAGGTCCGATGAAGAACGCACGGCTGAGCCAGATCGGCATCCCGGCGGCCGTCGTCGGCGTCGTCGTCATGATGGTCGTGCCGGTGCCGAGCATGCTGCTCGACCTGCTGCTGGCCCTCAACCTCACGATCTCGGTGCTCGTCCTGCTCGTGGCCCTGCGCGTGACGCGGCCGCTGGACTTCGCGGTCTTCCCGTCGCTGCTGCTCGTCGCGACGCTCTTCCGGCTGGCGCTCAACATCAGCGCGACCCGCCTCGTGCTCGTCGACGGGTTCGCCGGCAAGGTCATCGAGGCGTTCGGTCACTTCGTCGTCGGCAGCTCGCTCGTCGTCGGCCTCGTCATCTTCCTCATCCTCGTCGTCATCCAGTTCGTCGTCATCACCAACGGTGCCGGGCGCGTGGCCGAGGTGGCCGCCCGCTTCACCCTCGACGCGATGCCCGGCAAGCAGATGGCCATCGACGCCGACCTCAACTCGGGCCTCATCGACGAGGACGAGGCGCGGCGCCGCCGCAAGGAGGTCTCGGGGGAGGCGGACTTCTACGGCGCGATGGACGGTGCCTCGAAGTTCGTCAAGGGCGACGCGATCGCCGCCATCGTCATCACGCTCGTCAACCTCATCGGCGGCCTCGTCATCGGCGTCGTCCAGAACGGCCAGGCCGTCGGGGACGCGGTCCAGACCTACAGCCTCCTGTCGGTCGGCGACGGCCTCGTCTCGCAGATCCCCGCCCTGCTGCTGTCGATGTCGACCGGCATCATCGTCACCCGCGCCTCGACCGAGCGCGACATGGGCGGCGACATCATCCACCAGTTCGGCCAGCAGCGCGGGGCCATCCAGATCGCCGGCGTCGTCATCATGGCGCTGGCCCTCGTGCCGGCCCTGCCGAAGCTGCCGTTCATCCTCATCGGCGGGGGCGCGGTGCTCCTGGCCCGCGCGATGCCGAAGCTCGAGGAGCGCGAGGAGGCCCGCCGCGCCGAGGAGGCCGCCGCCGAGCGCGAGGCCCTGCCGTCGCCGGACAGCCCGCAGGTCCTCGCCCACGACATCCGCGTCGAGCCGCTCGAGCTCGAGCTGGCCTTCGACCTCATCGGCCTCGTCGACGCCGACAACGGCGGCGACCTGCTCGGCCGGGTCAAGGCGCTGCGCCGCAAGCTCGCGATGGAGCTCGGCGTCGTCATCCCGCTCGTGCGCACCCGCGACAACCTCGACCTGCCCTCGCACACCTACGCGATCCGGGTCCACGGCGTCGAGGTCGCCCGTGGCGAGGCGCCCGCCGGGCACGTGCTCGTCATCGGCGACGCCATCGCGCACCTCGAGGGCATCCCGACCCGCGAGCCGGTGTTCGGCCTCGAGGCCAAGTGGGTCGCCGCGCACCTGCGCGGCCGCGCCGAGGCCCTCGACGGCACGGTCGTCGACCGCTCGTCGGTCATCACCACGCACCTCGCCGAGACCGTGCGCCGGCACGCCGCCGACCTGCTCGGCCGCGAGGACGTCAAGCTGCTCGTCGACGCCGTCCGCTCGACGCACCCGCAGGTCATCGAGGAGCTCACCCCCAACCCGCTCGCGCTCGGCGAGATCCAGCGCGTCCTCAAGGGGCTGCTCGTCGAGGGCGTCGGCATCCGCGACCTCGTCCGGATCTTCGAGGCGATCTCGCTGCGGGCCCGCGTCACCACCGACCCCGACCAGCTCGTCGAGGCCGCTCGCCTGGCCCTGGGCCCGGCCATCGCCGCGTCGCACGCCTCCAACGGCGACCTGCACGTGCTGACCTTCGAGCCGCGGCTGGAGCAGAAGCTGCTCGAGTCGCTGCGCTCCGGTGACGGCGGCCCTCAGCTGCTGCTCGACCCCTACTTCGCCGACCGGCTCGCCACCGAGGCCGCCCGCGTCTCGCGCACGGTCGAGGAGGGCGGCGTGCAGCCGGTGCTCGTGTGCGCGCAGCCGCTGCGGCGGGCGGTGCGCCGGCTCGTCGAGGGCGCGGCCCCGCAGCTGCCGGTGCTCGCGTACCAGGAGCTTGGTGGCCACCTGCGCCTGACCACGGCCGGCGTCGTCGACGTCGCCGCCGCCGACGCGCTCGGCACGGCGGGGGTCTGACGTGGGCCGCAAGAAGGGTGGGGGAGAGGCGAAGGCCAAGACCGCGAAGCCGCACTCGCCGGAGCGCTTCGCGTTCGGCGCGCTCTTCGGGGTCGCGCTGTTCGTCCCCGCGGGGATGCTCGTCTACGCCGGCAACCTCTCGATCGACCAGGCCGTGTACCGCTTCGGCCTCGCGTGGCTCGTCGCGGTCGTCGGCGTCGGCATCGTCGCCTCGACGCTCCAGAACCCGGTCGTCCGTACGCCTGCTGCGGCTCCTGTGCCCGTGGCGGCGCCCCCGGCGGAGCAGCAGCCGGTCGACGAGACGATGGCCCTCCCCACCACCGACCCCGCGGACCCGCAGGCCGGCTGACCCCGCGCCGGTTCGAGGTGAAACCCGACCACGTCAGGGTCGGTTTTCACCTCCACCGGATGAGCTGCGCGGGGGTCCGTTACGCGCTGCCCTAAAGCCGCGCATCGGGCTGTGGAGCGGCCGATAGAGTGTGGGGCCGTCGGCCTCCGGGTCGGCCCGCTGGCGTGGCGCAATCGGTAGCGCACCTGTCTTGTAAACAGGGGGTTGGGGGTTCGAGTCCCCCCGCCAGCTCCATCTCGGTCTCGCTGCGCCCGGTGGTGTCGTTGATGGCGTCACAGCCGGGGTGATGACCCCAGCTGCGACGCCACGAGCCGCGACAGTGGCTCGCGTGAGGCCTGACATCGCTTCGGCTGATCCTTGACGCTCTTCCATGAGGTACAAGTTTGTGGCTGAGCAGCGGCACAGACCGGCACTGCCGCCACCCCGTCGAGTGGGTAGAACACGCCGTCTGCGGCCCCCCGCAGACGGCGTGTTCTACTCACTCGACTCGGCCGAGCGTCCATCCGCTGCGAGCAGACCGGATCTGCGCCGGCGGACGGGGCCCACCCGTGGCCAGCGAAGGCGCGCTGCCCGGCGACCTGTGCCTCTTGCATCGCCTCGCCGGGTGGGCGTATTGATCTCTGTCATGAACTGGGACGCTCTCGGCAAGGCCATCGGATGGCTTCCCGGCGCCGCGGTCGGAAGCCTGGTCGGCGGAGTGTTCGCGGCAGTCACGTTCGGTTCCTTCGCGACGTCATGCCCCATCGGTGGCCCGTTCACCGGCATCGGAGGAGCCGTGACGCAGCTGAGCCAGGAGTGCGTCCGGTCCCCGTTCGGCGACATGGGGTTGGTCGCCTACCTGACCGCGATGGCCTTCCTCGGGGCCGCGGTGGGCGTCGTGCTCCACGCTGCCCTTCATCGCGACGAGGGCCACGAGTCTCCGCGCTGAGCCCACGATGCGGACCGCGAACTGGTTGCGGCGCAGCGCTGGCCGGAGACTGCTGCCCGCCCTCAGCGGTGGCGCCTATCGCCTCGCGGCGATGAGGTGGCGGGTGGAGTGCGCCACGAAGGGTCGACCGGCCCGCATCCCCGCATCGAGCTCGCGCAGCTGACGCTCGTACCGGTCGACGCCGAAGTCCGGGACCCACCAGACGCACTTGCGCAGGATCCAGACGACGGCGCCGACGTCGTGGAACTCCATCCGGCACCTGGCCGTCCGGAGGGTCTCGACGGTCAACCCGGCGGCCTCGGCGTCGCTCGCCTCGCGACGGGGGTCACGTCCCAGGCGCTGCTCGGGGAGCGGCCCGAGCAGGTGCTCGATCAGCTCGAACGCCGAGGCCGGGCCGACGTGCTGGGCGAGGTAGAGCCCGTTCGGCCGCAGCACCCGGTGGATCTCCGGCCAGTCGGGCCGGACCGGGTGACGGGCCGTGACCAGGTCGAAGGACCGGTCCGGGAACGGCAGCGGTGCCCCGTCCGTCGTCTCGACGACCCGGACGCCGCGCGGTCCCAACGTCTCCCGCGCCCGCTCGGCGTTCGGCGGCCAGGACTCCGTGACCACCATCGTCGCGGGAAGCACCGGTGCCTCATCGACGACCTCGCCGCCCCCGGTGTCGAGGTCCAGCGCGCGACCGACCGTCGCGAGCCGCTCCGCGAGGAGGCGGGCGAAACCCCACGGAGGGCGCTCCTCGACGGCCCGGCCCTGCAGCCATCCGAAGCCCCACCCGGTGACGTCCGCCGCCTCGGCCTCGGCCACCAGCTCGTCGAACGTGCGCACGGGACTACACCCTCCCAGATAGCCCGGCGCCAGGTGGTCGGGTGATCCGGGAGGATGGCTCGGTGGTGACCACGGCTCGTTCGTCGATGGATGCGGCCGTGCGGCAGGTGTGTGGACGAGCCGTCGACCGGCTGGTCGGCCTGACCGGTGGGGGCATGAACGAGACCTACCTCGCCGGGCTGTCCGGCGGGAGCGAGGTGGTCGTGCGGGTGGCCAAGCATCCGGTGCCGTGGTTCGCCGACGAGCCACGCCTGATGGAGCAGGCGCGCGCAGCGGGTGTGCCAGCGCCGGCGCCGCTGGGGGTCCAGCACGTCGAGGACGAGACGAGCGTGCTGTCCTTCTGCGTGCTCGATTTCATCCCCGGCCGGTCCCTGGACACGCTGGGCGCCGAGCTGCCGACCCGCGACCTCGAGCGGTTGACGGCCGATGCGGGCGAGCTCCTCGCGCGGATCCACACGCTGGCTCCAGCGGGTGGGACCCGTCACGAGCTCCGGCCCCCGGACGACGCCGCGACGGCGCGGGCGCTGGTCACCGTGGGGCGGGAGGTCGGCGATGCCGGGGTCACGATCGTCGAACGGGGCGTCGAGCTCGCGCGCCGGGTGGCGCACCGCCCTCTCGGCCCACTGCCCTTGGCGCACGGGGACTTCATGCCCAAGAACCTCGTGGTCGACGACCGCAGGATCGTCGGCGTCATCGACTGGGAGTTCGCCGGGCCGGCGCCACCGGCCTTCGACCTGGCGCGGTGGGAGGTCTCCGCCGGCGACCCGTGGCACGACTGGTCGGAGGTGCTGTGCCGCGGTTACGCGCGCGTCGCGGATCCGACGTCGGCGGCCGCGGGGCTGGTCCCGGCCTTCGCCGTCGGCTGGGCGCTGGAGAAGCTGGGCTGGAGGAACCCCGCGGGCGCCGTCCAGGTCCGGCGATGCCTCGAGGTGATCGACAGGTACGCGAACGCCGGATGGCGCGGCCCGGTCGGTCCTGGGGTCGGTGACGCCGCATCCGGCGTGCGATCACCGTCGCTGGAGCCGCCACGCAGCCTCGAGCGCGTCCTCGATGGCACCCGCATCACCGTTGGCGAGGTCCGCCACGACCATCATGTGCGTGGCGAAGCGGGGCGGGATGCTGAACGTCGCGGGGAACTGCGTGACGATCTGGTCCCGGTAGTCGAGGTCCGCCCGGAGCACGACGTGGGAGTCGTCGAGCTGACGAGCGACCAACCGGCCGTCGTACCGCCAGTGGGTCCGGCCGTCCGACCGGGTGGCCCGCACCCCCGCGAGCCCGGCCGCCAGCTCGTCCAGCTCCGACATCTCCACGGGTCGCACCTTCCCTCGGGCTCTGCCGTCGCACCCTAGCGAGAGCCGACCGGTGTGGGGCCGCTCGTGCTCCCCCCGACCGGTCCACGAACACGTGGAGGATCGGCCCCCTCGTCGGTGCTCGGCGTCGTCCGTGGTCCCGATCCCCCTGCACCGATCGCTCGAGGTGACGGCGCCGTCACCGAGACTCGACCCATGACACCTGCCTCCTGCGCCATGCCCCTCGCCGACGTGGTCCGCTGATGGCGTTGCTCGACGCGGGGTCGGGGCTGCTGTTCACGGCGGCACCCGGCACGGCCAGCACGGCGCTGCGCGAGGCCCTGTTCGCGCGGGGCGGTGTCGTCGAGGTGCCCGCCGCCGACGCAGTGCGGGTCGAGGGCATCGACGTCAAGCACGCGACCGCCGCCCAGCTCGTCAGTGCCGGGTTCCTGGCACCGGACCACGGGCTGCGCGTGGTCACGACGACCCGCAACCCGTTCGACTTCTACGTCGCGGAGTACGAACGCAGCCGCCGTCGCTGGGTGCACGAGCTGCGGCAGCCGGACTCCTGGGTGTACGCCACCCCCGGCGCGGTCGGGCGCATCGTGGATGCCGTGACGCTCGAGTTCGGCGAGTGGCTTGCGCTGGCCATCGATGGCCCCGGCGAGCGGCGCGTCAACCGTGGCCACGTCGAGGAAGCCGACGTCGTCCTGCGGATGGAGCACCTGGAGGAGGACCTCCACAACCTGCTCGGCCTCGAGCTCGCCGTCGCGCCCACCAACGTCACCGACCGCGAGCGGGCCTACTGGCGTGCGTACGACGCCGCCAGCCGCGCCCTCGTGCAGACCGCCCACGCCGCCGACCTCGAGCGGTTCTCCTACGCGTTCTGACCGCGCGACCGACCCGACCCCCCCGGTCCTGCGAGCCCGGCCTTCAGCAGACGACCCGCCACGCCGGAACCGGTCGGCGTGACGTCCACGGCTGCGGCGGAAAGCGGCTGCGAGGCAACGAGGTCCGGCCGGTCCCAGAGCGCGGCCCGACGTAGCGCTCGCAGCGACCGGACCTCGAGGAGCGGCCGGCGGTCGTGCTCGACGGTGACCGATGCCGGAGCGTCGGCCCGGTCCACGTCGGAGAGCAGCCGGTGCCAGGTCGCGGGGGAGGCGTGGGCGGGCGCGTGCACGTGGACGTGGCGCCGGTAGCGCCCGACCGTGTCCAGCAGCGCCACGTCGGGGACGCCGTCGACGTCCCCGTCGGGGCGAGGACGCACCCGGTGCTCCTGCGGCAGCAGCGCCGCGTGGGCGTCGCCGAGAAGCAGTCGTGCGGTCGGAACGGCCTGGAGGAGGGGGTCGAGCGTGATGACGAGGGCGGCGAGGTCGACGCCGGGTGGCACCGTCACGACCACGTCGTCCGCGCCCAGGTCGAGGGCCCGGGTGGTGACCCCGGGGACGCCGACGCGAGTGGCGACGGCGAGCGACTCGAGGTCCTTCGCGTGGACGGCGCCCTCGCGTCCCCAGTCCCGGGGCTCCTCGCCCGCGTCGGGGCCGTCGTGCCAGACGGTCGCGTCGGCGGCGTGGGCGAGCAGGCCACCGGCCTCCCAGGCGCGCGCGGCCCACTCCCAGTCCTCGCCGCCGTAGGTGGTGAACCCCTCGTCGAAGCCACCGACGTGGTCGAACCACCAGCGGCTGCACGCCACCGCCGCCGAGATCACGTGCCGGAACGAGAGCGCGTCGGCGTGGAGCAGGTCGGCCGAGCCGGCGTACGCCTCCCGCAGCCACGCCGGCTCGGGCAGCTCGTGCGCGGGTCCGTTGGTCTCGACGGGCGCATCGAGCGGGACGGTCGCGAGGTCGGCGTGCCGTCGCCGACCGACGACGACGGCCTCCGGCAGCAGCCGCGGCAGCCGTGTGACGGCGCGGAGGAACGACGGCTCGGGCGTGGAGTCGGCGTCGAGGAAGACGAGCACGTCGGCCCGGGTCCGCCGAGCACCGGCGTTGCGGGCGGCGGCCGCCCGGAAGCCGCGGTCCTCCTGCGTCACCAGGCCCACGCCGTCGGGGACGCGCGGCAGCGGGTCGCTGCCGTCGTCGGTGACGACCACCTCGACCGCGTCCGCGGGGTAGTCCTGGCGAGCGAGTGCGTGGAGGGTGCGGTCGAGCTCACGCTGCTGGCGGTAGTGGAGCACCACGACACCGACGCTGCGGACCGGCGCGTCCTGCCCCTCGACGAGGTCCCAGCGGTTGCCCGGTACGGCTGCGCCCCACGGGGGTTGCGGACTCACCGCGCCCACCAGGACCGGTAGGTGCGCACCACGTCGTCCAGCGTGTGGGGCGGCCGGTAGTCGGGGGGCAGCCAGGTCCGCGCGGGGTCGTCCAGTGCCAGGGCGGCCTCGGCCGGCCAGGCGTCGAGACCGCGGACGAGGTGGGCACCCGGACGCAGCTCGTCGAGCTCGACCGTGGAGGGGTGCTCCCGCAGGAGGGGTCGCCGGCCTGCGGCCACCCAGCTGTTGACCGACCCGGACGCCGACGGATGCCGGTGTGCGGCAACCGGCACCGTGGTCTCGTGCATCGCCCGGACCAGGGCGTCGTCGTCGAGGTACCCGGTGACGTGCCACGCCACCCCGAGGCGGTCGGCGAGGCGCGCCAGGTCGTCCGCGAGCTCGTCGTGGCCGGCGACCACACCCCCGAGGGCGGCGACACCGAGGGCGCGGCCGGTCGAGCGCAGGGCCGCCGCGAGCTCGATGGCCTCCTCGTGGCCCTTGTCGGGGTAGACCCAGCCGACCAGCCCGATCCACCCGTCCCGGGCCTGCGGTACGGCGGTCGGCAGG
This sequence comes from Phycicoccus mangrovi, assembly GCF_018729305.1. Classification (NCBI taxonomy): domain Bacteria; kingdom Bacillati; phylum Actinomycetota; class Actinomycetes; order Micrococcales; family Intrasporangiaceae; genus Phycicoccus; species Phycicoccus mangrovi. The sequence goes on from NZ_JAHHWP010000008.1 coordinate 75,328, forward strand.
ACGGCCGAGCCCGCGCCCACGGCTCGCGTCGGGCCGGTCGACCGGGGCTCCAGCACGATGGGGAGAGGGATGACCTCCGGGCCGCGGGGCGCCTGTGGCAGGGCTGCCGCGGCGAGGGTCGCCTCCCAGCGGCTGTTGACCGCCCACGCGGACGAGCGCGCCACCAGGTGGGAGTAGACCGCCGCGCGCCGCCCCCATCGCGACCCCTCGGCCGGCTGCGGGACGTCGTGGAGGGTGAGGCTCAGCCGGGTCCGGGATGCCCACGCGACCACGACCTCGCGGGCCGCCTCCGGGGAGCCGAACAGGCCGGTGGAGAAGTGCAGATGGACCGGGCGGCCGTGGAGCCGGGCGGGTACCTCGTGGCCCCGGACGACCGGGGCGCCGGCCGCGTCGGCCACCTGGCGGGCGAGCAGCGTGACCCCGTGCCGGTCGGGACCCGGGAGCCAGTGCACCGGCAGGTCGTCGACCTGCGGGGCCGTCGCCTCGCTCATCCTGCGGACCCCCGGGCGAGGAGCGCGGCGTACACCTGCGCGTGCACGGCGCGCACCTCGGTGACCTGCCGCGCGCGGGCGTCGGCATCGGCACCCGGGAGACCTGCGGCGCGCAGCCGGAGCGCACCCTCGACGGCGCCGAGCAGCGACGCCTCGTCGGCGCCGTCCAGCCGCCACCGGTAGACGCCCTCCGGCCGCTGGTCGACGAGGTGGCCGACGTCCGGCGCGACGACGCTCGTGCCGAGGTCGTGGCACGCCTCCAGCCATCCCGAGTGCGTCCCGTGCCGGTAGGGCAGGACGGCGACGTCGAGCGAGGCCAGGTGCGACCACAGGGTGTCGTCGTTCATGGGCTGATGCACGACGAGCCGGACGCCGTCGGCGGTGGCCTCGGCCAGCGCGCGGCACGCCTGACGGGCCCGGTCGTCCGGCGGTGCGTCCCAGGTCCGTTCGTGCACCCACACGCAGACGTCGGCCTCGGGCATTTCCCGGGCCAGGTGGCGCAGCGCGGGCAGCAGGCCGACGGCGTCCGTGCCGGCCCGCAGGTCCTTCAGCGTCGTCCCGACGACTGGGCGTCTCGCCGGCGCGGCGGCCATCCGCGCGTCACGCGCCGCGCGCATACTGGACAGCGGGACGAGGTGGGGGTGCGGCACGACGATTGCCGTTCGGTGCCAACGTCGTTCGATCTCGGCCGCGGCCCCGGGGGTCAGCGTCAGCACCGCGTCGGCGGCCTCGACGAGGACGGAGAGCCGCTCCTCGTGGCCGGCCTGGTCGTGCAGGTGGGGGTTCTCCAGGTCGTGGACGGTCTGGACGAGCGGTCGGCCCGTCTCCCGCAGGGTGCGGATGGTCTGGTCGAGCGTGGACAGCGGCACCTGCTCCACGCCGAAGTGGACGTGCATGAGGTCGAAGTCGGAGCGTGCGACCCACTCGGGGGTCAGCATCCGCGGCGGCCACCAGCGAGCCCCGGCCACCTCACCCTCCAGGTCGGGATGGGGGTCCGGCAACGCGGCGAACCCGGCCTCGACGGGCATGACCGTCCGCGAGTACGCGTGCCCACCGGGCACCACAGCCACCGTGCGGACCCGTCCCGGCTGGTCGACGAGCACGCGGGCGCCTGCATCAGGCTGGACGGCGAGGGGCACGGACGTCACTCCCGGGATGGTGGGGACGAGGCCGCTGCCTCGCCGGTCGGTATCCCACCGGCTCTACCCACCGGCGGCGCGGGCCACGCATCCTGCCTCCGCCGGCCGGTGACGGGGCGCCCTCCGCGCGAGGGCGCCCCGTCCGGTCACACGTCAGGCCCCGAGGCCGGCGCGGTCGACCTTGCGGTGGAAGCGCATCCCGGCGAGGCCGCCGAGGACGGCCCCGAGCAGGCTGACGACGGCGACACCGACGAGCGCGAGGATGCCGGCGGTGCCGACGTCGCCCTCGCCGACGGGGAGCCGGGGGAAGCTGTTGAGCTGGCCGAGCACGTTGTACCGGTCACCGGCGACGAGGCCGAGGACGGCGACGACGAGCGCGATGACGAGGGCCCAGAGCCAGACGGCGAGGCCCTGCTTGGCGCCGTTGAACCGGGCCATCCGGCCGGCCACGTACCCGCCGCAGTAGTACGCGACGAAGAGGACGACGAGCAGTGCGATGCCGCCGGCGAGCCCCACGGTGGTGGGGTCGCTGGTGGCGCGATCGGCGGCGTCCTGGACGTCGGTGCCGGTCGCGATGCCGACGCCGGTGCCGGCGGCGGCCACGAGCGCGGTGAGGAGCACGGCGGAGCCGGTGGCGGTCAGCCAGCCGAAGAAGGCGGAGCCGACCTTGATGCCGCCGTATCGCTCCTTCTCGGCGTCGAGCACCTCGTGACGCGTGGGTGCGGCGTCGCGCGGCACGGTGTCGCGGGGGGTCTCGGTGTGGTCCACGGTGGTCCTGTCCTCGTGCGGGGTGGCCATGGCGGTCAGCGGGGGGTGCTGGCGTCGTACGCCGAGGTGGGCTGGGTCGCGGCGCGCGTCTGGCGCGCGGCGTCGCGGGCCTGGTCCTCGACGCTCGGAGCGCCGGCGACGTGGGCGCGCACCTTGGGAGCCTCCTCCTCGACCGTGCCGAGGTAGCGCTCCCAGCGCGACTGCATCGGCTTGACCAGGCCGCCGCCGACACCGACGACGAGGATGCCGCCGATGGTCGCGAGGACCGCGACGAGCACGGGCGTGGTGACGGTCGTGGCGATGCCGACCTGGTTGAGCGCGGCGATGACGCCGAGACCGAGGATGAAGACGCCGGCGATGTTCGCCAGGACCTTGCCGTACGAGAGACCGCCCAGCGTGTTCTGGATCAGGCCCTTGACCGCGGCCGAGACGGCGGCGGCCACGACGACGATGACGATGGCGACGAAGACGCGCGGCAGGAAGGCGATGACGCCGGTCAGCAGCTCGCTGATGGGGTTGGGCCCGAAGGCGCTGAAGGCCAGCTGCAGGGTGAAGAGCAGGATCGCGTAGTAGACGATCTTCGCGAGGATGTCGGAGGCGTCGTACGACGAGGACTCGAGCATCCGGCCGATGCCGCCACGCTCGATGGCGCGGTCGAACCCGACGCGCGTGAGGACGGCCGAGACCGCCTTGGCCAGGGCCTTCGCGACGACGAAGCCGATCAGCAGGATGACGAGGAACAGGAGCAACCTGGGGACGAAGGTGGCGACCGCCGCCAGGGCGTCGCGCAGTGCGTCGTTCATGGAAAGCCTTTCGGAGGGGCCGCTGGGGCGGCTCACGGAGCGCGCCGAGAGCGGCGCCCACGTGGCGTACCCCGGGTGTTTACGACGTAAACATCGGACCGTCCCGGCCGGCCGCGTCCTGCCCCGGTCCTGCTGTCGCGCCCCCGTGGCAGGGTGGGGTGACACCCGCGAGGAGGTCGCATGCCACCGACGGACGAGCTGTCGCCGCAGGACAGGGCCGAGCCGCGCCGCCCGCTCGACCGTGAGGTGGTGGTCGCGGAGGCCATCGCGATGATCGACGCCGAGGGGCTCGAGGCGCTGACCATGCGCTCGCTGGGAGCGCGGCTCGGGGTCGAGGCGATGGCGCTCTACCGCCACGTCAACGGGCGCGAGGACCTGCTCGAGGCGATCGTCGACTCGCTCGTCGACTCCATCGCCGTCGACCCCGGCGACCTCTTCGAGCCGGCCGACGGGTGGCAGGCGTTCCTCCAGTGGATGGCGCACTCGGTGCGCTCGCTCGCCGTCGCCCACCCGGCGGTCTTCCCGCTGGTCGCGACCCGCCACCCGGCGGCGCCGTGGCTGCGACCCCCGCTGCGCAGCCTGCGCGTCGTCGAGGGGTTCCTCGACGGGCTGACCCGCCGTGGCTTCACCGACGCCCAGGCCGTCGAGGCCTACCGCGTCTTCACGAGCTTCCTGCTCGGCCACCTGCTGCTCGAGGTCGCGACGCTCGGCGCGACGACCTCGCCGGTGGAGGAGCCGCTCGACGAGGGCGGGGCCGCCGTCCGCCCGCCGGGGGAGGAGGTGTCGGTCGAGGACTTCCCGACGATCCTGCGGACCGCGCCGCTCCTCGCCGAGGACCACACGGTCGAGGAGTTCGAGCGGTCGCTCGAGGCGCTGCTCGACCGGCTGGACCTCGTCCTCTCGCAGTGACGTCCCAGCCGACGCACGAGGTGAACGGGCGTCATCGGACGCATTTGTTCTCAGCATCCAAGAGCCGCGCGGCGCTCTTCGCGGTCGGGCCCATGACGACGATTCCGCTGCATCCGTGGCGGTTTCGTCACAATGCTTCGGAATGAGTGCACGGTCGTGGAGATTTCTGACTCATCCGTTCGGCCGATCTTCAGGGCGGAACCCATCCATTCCGAGCGCCGAGGGTAAAGGCCCGGTAAAGTCATCGTCAGCAGAAGGGCAGGACAGAGGGTCGCAGGGGCCCGACGAAATCCGGTCTGCGACAGCCCACAGGGCTTGGCAGGGAAGCCACCCGAGAAGTCTTCGGGACGACAAGTGAATCCAGCAGTTCGGGTCAGTACTCACCCACTCCGTGCAGGGCGGAACCGGTGAGGAAGGACGAACCACCAAGGGCGCAGGGGCTCGCGGTGGACCGGACTCACGGCCAGGCGGCCTGGCCGGCTCCGCAGGGGGAGCTGACGCCACAGCCGCCGAACCGACACCACGGCGCCCCGTCCGACCACCAGGTCGGGCGGGGCGCCGCGCGTGTGCACAGCGACGGTCAGCCGGGCTCCCGCAGGCCGGCGAGCATCATCTCGACCGCCGAACGCGGGGCGTACCGGGGGTCCTGCTCTCCGCCGATGCACAGGTTCCCGATGCTCCGCAGGAGCTGGTAGGCGCCGACGTCGCGACGGAGCTCACCGGCGGCGGAGGCCGCGGAGAGGAGGTCGCCACACACCGGGACAAGTCGCTCGACGAAGAACTCGTGGAGTGGCGCGAGCGCGGCGTCGTCGGAGTTGAGCGCCTCGGCCAGGCCGCGCTTGGTCACGAGGAAGTCGACGAAGAGATCGAGCCACCGCGTGAGTGCGACGACCGGTGAGCCGCACTCCTGCAGCAGAGCGGGACCGGCCGCTGCACAGGCCTCCACCTGGTGTCGATAGACCGCGACGATGAGGTCGGCGCGGGTGGGGAAGTGGCGGTAGATCGTCCCGAGGCCCACCCCGGCGCGAGCCGCGATGTCCCGCACGGGAACGTCCACCCCCGAGTCGACGAAGGCTCGGGCTGCCGCCTCGAGCAGGTTCTCCTGGTTGCGGCGCGCGTCGGCACGCTGGGCCGGTCGCTCTGGAGAGGGCGGCGCAGCCATGAGGTTCCGTTCGGTCGGAGGCGGTCGAGCAGGGGTCCGCACGTTAGGGGAACGGCGTTCCGCCGACAAGTCCCGCAGGCGTCGCGGGGCTGTGCTCGCGCGACGGCTCCGGGCCGGGGGTCAGTTCTTCCGCTCCAGCCTCGCGCCGTGCCGATCCTGCAGGTCCCGGGAGAGCGAGTCCCACGCGCCGTCCGTCGTGCCGAGCAGGTCTCGCAGGTACGCGCTCACCGCGTCGGCGACGAGCTCGACGCGCGCGGGGTCCGGGTCGGTCGTCTCGCTGACGGCCTCACCGGCGATGCCGCCCAGCGTGTGCTCACCGCCTGGCACGACGAGGAGGTTCTTGGGCGAGGGGCTCAGCTCGTAGGCGTCGAGGAACCAGTCGGGTCCGCGCGTGGACATCTTCGACTGGTCCTTCTCTCCCGCGATGACGAGGGCGGGCGCCGTCATCGTGCTGTAGTCGGGCCTCATGAAGGGCAGGTGCTCCTCCGCGAACGGGACGAGCGAGTCACCGGTGCCGGTGGCCGCGATGAGGACGCCGCCGCGGATGCCCGGTCGCGCGAAGTCCTCTCCGGGTGTCCCGGCGGCGTCGAGGACGCGGGCGCCCAGCAGGGTCCCCACCGTCTGCGCGCCCCACGAGTGACCGACGAGGGCCACGCGGTCGAGGTCGACGCGACCCGCGAGCCCCGCGTCGACGACGATCTCGACCAGGTGATCGAGGACGGCGTCGAGATCGGCGATCCGGGTCCGCCAGATGGACGGGTGGCGAGGGTCACCGAACCCGATCCCGAGTCGGCGGCTGTCGAGGTGGGTCGGCTGGATCACGACGAAACCGGCTGCCGCCCAGCGGTCCACGAGTGGCTCGTAGCCGTCCATCGACCATGCGTTGCCGTGGGAGAAGACGATCACGGGCAGGTCGTGCCCACCGTGCGGCGACGTCACCTTGACGTGCAGCTCGACCTCGCGGCCGGGCGACGGCACGACGAGAGGCTTGATGGCGATGATGCGTGGGGTGATGTCGGGCACGGTGTTCCTTCTTCCGGGGCGTCACGTCCCGCGGTCGCGGAACGCTGTTCCGCAACCTTAACGGAACATTGCTCCGCTTCAACGTGCGTGCCCTCGGAAGGGCGGGTCCGGACACCCCCATGGCGGGCCAGGGCTTCGCGGCTTCGTGCCCGCCGTCGCCGCGGCGGGTGGCCGCAGTGACCGACGGCCGGCCAGATGCCCCTCCTCCGTCCGTGCCTTTTCTCGCGATCGACCAATCCGTCGGGACGAGCACCCCGAAGCACCCATGACCGGTCGCGTTCTGTAGCAGGGGCGTGACGCCGCCCGGCACCGGCGCCGGACGTCACCCGCAACCGATCAGCAGGGGCCCTTCGTGCGTCATCGCATCGCTCTCGTCTGCCTGTCCTCCGTCGCCCTCCTCCTCCCGACCTCCACGGCCCTGGCCGCCGAGTCGCCGCGCCCGGCGGTGTCGAGCACCGTCTCGGACGCCGGCCCGAGCCCGGTGCTGCCCGAGCAGGGCGGCTCGCTCGCCGACCCGCTGGGCGGAGGCATCCCGGCGGTGTCGGACCCGTCGACGAGCCAGGCACCCGTCGAGGTGCCGCCGCAGCAGGCGTCGGTGTCCGAGAACCCGTCCAGCGTGCTCGGGTGGGCGAGCATCCTCCTGCTCGTGCTGGTGTCCTTGGTCCTCTCGGGGGTCGCGTTCACGACGCTCGCGTGGATGCTCCACGCCTGGCGCACGCCGGAGGGCCTGCGCGCCACCCGGTTCGGCGGACGCTCCAGCCGCGAGACGCCGCTGCGCTTCAGCCTGCTGGTCCCGGCACGCCACGAGGAGCAGGTCCTGGGGGACACCCTCGACACGCTGAGCGCGCTCGACTACGGCGACCTGGAGATCATCGCGATCGTCGGTGACGACGACGAGGGCACGGCCGCCGTCGCGCACGCGGCCGCGAAGCGCCACCCCGGCCGCGTCCGGGTCGTCGTCGACTCCAGCGTCCCGAAGAACAAGCCGAAGGCGCTCAACACGGCGCTGCGCGAGGTGACCGGCGACGTCGTCGGCGTGTTCGACGCGGAGGACGAGGTGCACGAGGACCTCCTCGCCCACATCGACGCGCGCTTCCACGAGACGAAGGCCGACATCGTCCAGGGCGGTGTGCAGCTGATGAACGTGCACACGACGTGGTGGTCGATGCGCAACTGCCTCGAGTACTACTTCTGGTTCCGCAGCCGGCTGCACTTCCACGCCGGGCAGAGGTTCATCCCGCTCGGCGGCAACACCGTCTTCATGCGCACCGACCTGCTGCGCGAGGTCGACGGCTGGGACCCCGAGTGCCTCGCCGAGGACTGCGAGATCGGCGTGCGCGTCTCGACCCGCGGCGCCACCGTCGCCGTCGCCTACGACCCCGAGCTCGTGACCCGCGAGGAGACCCCGGGCGCCCTCCCGTCGCTCATCAAGCAGCGCACGCGCTGGAACCAGGGCTTCCTCCAGGTGCTGGCCAAGGGCGTCTGGCGCGAGCTGCCGACCGCCCGCCAGCGCCTGCTGGCCCGGTACACGCTCTCGATGCCGTTCCTCCAGGCCTTCACCGGGCTGATGATCCCCGTCTCGATCGCCCTCGTCGTCTTCGCCAAGGTGCCGACCTGGGTCAGCCTCGTCACCTTCCTCCCGCTCGTCCCGACCCTCGTCACCCTCGCCGTCGAGGCCGCCGGCCTCCACGAGTTCGGCCGCGCCTACGACGTGAAGGTCCGCCTGCGCGACTACGTGGTCCTCGTGCTCGGGGCCTTCCCCTACCAGGTGCTCCTCGCCGGCGCCGCCGTGCGCGCCGTCTGGCGCGAGAAGAAGGGCCAGCGCGGCTGGGAGAAGACGGAGCACAGCAACCTGCACCGCACCCCGGCCCCGGCCCTCGCCCCGGTCGTCGAGCTCGCCGAGCGGAAGGCCTCCTGATGACCGTCATCGACCGCCCCACCACGACCACCGAGTCCACGCCCGAGGCGGCGACGCCCGAGGCCTCCCGCCTGCGGCGCGCCTGGCGACGCGCGACCGACCGGCGCGGCGACCTGGTCGTCCTCGGGCCGCTGCTCGTCCTCGCCGGCGTCGTCATGCGCATCGGGCTGTACAGCGCCCCGCAGCGCATCGACGACGAGGGCACCTACGTCGCCCAGGCGTGGGCCGTCTTCCACCTCGGCGAGCTGACCCACTACACGTACTGGTACGACCACCCGCCGCTGGGCTGGCTGCAGATCGCCCTCTACACCGAGCTGACCGGCGCCTTCGGCCGCGCCCCGAACGCCGTCGGCGCCGGCCGCGAGCTGATGGTGCTGCTCGCGCTGGTCAGCGCCGCGTTGCTCTGGGTGCTGGCGCGCCGCCTGCGGATGCCCCGCTGGGGCGCCGGGCTGGCCGTGGCCCTCTTCACGCTCTCGCCGCTGGCGGTGCAGTTCCACCGCACGGTCTACCTCGACAACGTCGCGACCCCGTGGCTCCTCGGGGCGTTCGTCCTCGCGCTCAGCCCGCGGCGCCGGCTCGGTGCCTTCGCGGCGGCCGCGGTCTGCTTCGCCGTCGCGGTGCTTTCGAAGGAGACGACCTTCCTCCTCTTCCCGGTGCTGGCCTACCTCCTGTGGCGCCGCAGCCGGGGTGGCACCCGCCGCTACGCCGTCGCGGTCTCCGCGACCCTCTTCGTCCTCATGGGGACCTTCTACGTCCTCTTCGCCGCGCTCAAGGGCGAGGTCGTGCCCGGCCAGGGGCGCACGAGCCTCCTCGGCGGCGTCTTCTACCAGCTGTCCGGCCGCGAGAGCAGCGGCAGCATCTTCGACCCCGAGTCGCTCGGCCACCGGACCGTCGCCATCTGGCTGCAGCTCGACACCGTCCTCCCGGTCGTCGCGGTCCTCGCCACGCTGCTGGCACTCGCCGTCCGGCGGCTGCGCCCCTTCGCCGTCGCGATGATCGTCCTCCTCGCGATGCTCGTGCGCCCGGGGTACCTCCCCGTGCCGTTCGTCGTCGCGCTGCTCCCGCTCGGGGCGCTGCTCGTCGCGGGCGTCGCGACCACGCTCTGGGAGAGCCGGCCGACCCGCCTCGCGGGCCGTCGGGTCGGCCGACTGGGCGCCGGCGTGCTCGTCGCCGTCGGGCTCGGGCTCACCGCCGTCGCCACGCCCGCCTGGGCCGGCCAGCTGCGCGGCCTGATGATCGCGCCGCTCGACCAGCCGATGACCGACGCGACCGTGTGGATCGCGCAGAACGTGCCGTCGGACGAGCGCATCCTCACCGACGACGCGCTCTGGGTCGACCTCGTCGAGCAGGGTCGTGACCGCAGCGACGTCGTGTGGTTCTACAAGCCCGACACCGACCCGGCGGTCCCGAAGGGCGCCGACGCCTACCAGTGGGTCGTCTCGACCGACTCCGTCCGCAGCGACCCGCGCTCCTTCCCGACCCTCGCGGAGGCGCTGGAGCGCAGCGTCCCGGTCGCGGCCTTCGGGACCGGAGAGCGTCGCGTCGAGATCCTGCGGGTGCAGCGCGCCGGCACCGACCCGGCCGTCCTCGAGCAGCAGCGTGCCGCGGCGGCCGCGGCCGGCCAGCAGCTCGTCGCCAACCCGGCCATCACGACCTCGACGGCCGCGCGCGACGCGCTCCTGTCGGGCCGGGTCGACCCGCGGCTGCTCACCGTCCTCGCCTCTCTCGGAGCGCAGCACGCGCTGACCCTCGAGGCGCTGCCGCAGCCCGCCCCGGAGGAGGCCGCCGGTGCCGCGCGCCGCACGGTGACCATCACCGAGGTCGACGGCGGCGCCGCCGTGCCGGACTCGGCGGCGGCCGCCGAGGTCGCGCGGGTGTCCGCGGAGCGACCTGCCCCCTACCGCGCCGACGTGCGCTTCACCGAGGCCGGGGCCGACACCCCGCCCGCCCTCGTCCTGTCCTGGCCCCGGGCGACCCGATGACCCGCCAGGCCACCACCCCGACCCGTTCCACCAGGTCCGCGACGCGCGACCTGTCCGCCCCCGGAGAGAGGAACATCATGCACGCCACCACGCCACACCGGACGCCCCGCGTCCTCGCGGTCCTCGCGGCCGCGGTGGCCCTCGCCGTGGGCGCCTTCGCGCCGTCGGCGTCCGCCGCCCCGTCCGCCGCCCCCGCCGCCGATGGCATGGCCACGGCCTGGGTCCGTGCCGCGCACCTCGTCCCCGGCATGGGGGAGATGACCATCAGCCTCGTGCCGTTCGCCGGTGCGGCGGCCGGCGACGTCACCAAGCCCGGTGTGCCGGAGGCCGACCAGCAGGACGGTGCCCGCGTCGTCGAGCCCGCGGCCGGTTACGGCACGGCGGGTGACTACCGCCAGATCCCGCAGGGCCTCTACACCGTCACCGTCCGTCCCGCGGGCGCCGCGGCCGACGCCCCGCCGGTCCTCACCGGCACCGTCGACGCCAAGGCCGACCAGGCGTACACGCTGGCCGCGCTGGGCAGCAAGACCTCGCCGCGCATCCAGGTCCTCTCCGACGACCTGCGGCCGCCCAAGCCGGGGACCGCGAGCGTGCGGCTGCTCCCGGCGGCCACGCGGGCCTCGGCCGTCACCGTCGCCGCGCAGAACGGGCCGACGGTCGCCGACGGCGCGAAGTTCGGCACGCCCACCGGGTACGCCGCGGTGCCCGACGGCCCGTGGACCCTCGACGTCAGCACCACGACGACGAGCGGCGGACGCGCCATGCAGGGCAGCAGCACCACCGGCAAGGTCGACCTCGCGAGCGGCGGCGTCTACACGCTCCTCGTCCTCGACTCCACGAGCGGCGAGGGCGTCACCCTCGAGCCGGTCGTCGACGCCCAGGGCGTCGCGACCGCCCCGAAGGACGGGGTCCAGACCGGGGGCGGCGGCATGGCCACGCGCCCGGCCGACCCGCGACTGCTCGGCGGGCTCGGCCTCGCCGCGGCCGGCGCCTCCGTCCTCCTCGTCCTGGCCGCGCGTCGGCGCTCCGCCGTCCCGTCGACGCGCCGCGCCTGATGCGCTCCGTCCGGGGCCCGCTCGTGCTCGTCGGGGTCCTCTCCGTGGCGGTCGCCACGGTGCTGGCCCTCGTCGTGACCGGGTGGTCCCCCGGCGGGGACACCCCACGGGCCGCCGCCCCGACCGCCGACCCGTCGGCCTCGGGGTCGGCGCTGCCCGCCGGACCCGACCTCGCCGCCCGCTTCGTCGACGCCTACGTCGACGCCGACGGGCGGGTGGTCCGCCGCGACCAGGGTGGTGACACCGTGAGCGAGGGGCAGGCGTACGCCCTGCTGCTCGCGGCCGCGGACGGCGACGAGCGGACCTTCGACCGGGTCTGGGGCTGGACGCGCGCGAACCTCCTGCGCCCGGACGGCCTGCTGTCGTGGACGTGGGCTCGGGGCGCCGTCGTCGACGCCAACTCGGCCGCCGACGCCGACGTCGACGCGGCGCACGCCCTCGTCGTCGCCGGCGAGCGCTTCGAGCGGTCCGACCTCACGGCGGCCGGGCGGACGCTCGCGACGGCCGTGCTCGACCACGAGACGGCGCAGACCTCGCTCGGGCGGGTGCTGCTCGCCGGGCAGTGGGCCGACACCGAGCCCTACCGGGTCAACCCCAGCTACTCGGCCCCGGCGGCGTACGCGGTGCTGGGCCGGGCCACCGGGGACGCGCGCTGGGCGGAGGTCGCCGACGGCGACCGGGCCGTGCTCGCCGCCCTGCTCGACGAGGCGCCCCTCCCGCCGGACTGGGCGCAGGTGGGCCCGGACGGCGCGGTCGACGCGATGCCCCCGCCCGGAGGAGGCGACGTCGCCTACGGCCTCGACGCCCAGCGCGTCGCCGTCCGCTACGCGGTGTCGTGCGACGCCGACGACCTCGCCCTCGTCAAGCGGCTCGGGGCTGCCCTTCCGCGGGCGAGCGCCGACGTCCGCGGGGTCTACGACCTCGGCGGCACCGCGACGGTCGACTGGCAGCACCCCGTGGCGCTCGTGTCGGCGGCCGCGGTCAGCGACGCCGAGGGCAACGCCGGCCCGGCCGGCGAGCTGCTCCGGGCGGCCGCCGACCTCGACACCCGCGCGAGCACCTACTACGGCGCGGCCTGGGCCGCCCTCGGGGAGGACCTCCTCGAGGACCCGACGACGCTCGGCATCACGTGCCGGCAGCAGGAGACCCGATGACCCCCGACACCACGCCCGTGACGTCCGCGCTCGTCGTCGTCCCGACCTACGACGAGCGGGAGTCCGTCGAGCGCGCGGTCACCCGGGTCCTCGCCGCCGACGCGCGCACCGAGGTGCTCGTCGTCGACGACGGGAGCCCCGACGGGACCGCCGACCTCGTCGCGGCGCTCGCCATCGACGAGCCCCGGCTGCACCTGCTGCGCCGCAGCGGCAAGGGCGGGCTCGGCAGCGCTTACCGTGCGGGCTTCGCCTGGGCGCTCGAGCGCGGGTACGACGCCGTCGTCGAGATGGACGCCGACCTGTCCCACCCGGCCGACCGGCTCCCGGCCCTGCTCGACGCCCTCGGGGACGCCGACCTCTCCATCGGCTCCCGCTGGGTGAAGGGCGGTGCGACAGAGGGCTGGCCGCTGTCCCGGCGACTGCTCTCCCGTGGCGGGAACCTCTACGTCCGCCTGATGCTGGGGCTCGGCGTCGGTGACGCGACCGCGGGGTTCCGCGCGTTCCGGCGATCCGCGCTCGAGACGATCGACCCCGCGAGCCTGGCCAGCGAGGGCTACGCCTTCCAGATCGAGTCGACGTACGTCGCCCGCCGTCTCGGGTTGCGGCTCACCGAGGTCCCGATCACGTTCACCGAGCGCGCCGAGGGCACCTCGAAGATGAGTGGCCACATCGTCCTCGAGGCGCTGCTGCGGGTCACCGGCTGGGCGTTCGGGGTCGGTCGGCCCCCGGCCTCCCGGCGCCGGGCGGTGCTGGCCCGCAGCGGGTCGGCCCCGGCGGTGGGGCCGCTCGCACGCGTCGCCGCGGTGCTCGCCGCGCTCCTGCTCGTCGGCGGGGTCGCGCTCGCGGCGCAGGCGGCGACGCACCCCGAGCCGGCGAGCCTGGCCCCGCTCCCCGCTCGCACCGCGGTGCCGTCGCCGAGCGCGTCGGCCTCGGCTGCCCCGGCGTCCGGCGGGGCGGGCGGGGTGGACGCGTCGGAGGGCGCCCAGGCCCGCGACCCCGGCTCGAACGACGCGTCCATCCCGGTGCCCGCCGCCGGCTCGGACACGCCGGCGGCACAGCAGCCGGTCGCCATCCGCATCCCGTCCATCGGGGTCGAGTCGCGGCTCATCGACCTCGGGATCGCCGAGGACGGGACGATGCAGGTGCCCACCGACCCGGCGCTCGCCGGCTGGCTGACCGGGGCCCCGGCGCCCGGCGAGCGCGGCCCGGCGGTCATCGCCGGCCACGTCGACACCCACGAGGGGCCGGCGGTGTTCTACCGGCTGCGCGAGCTCGAGCCCGGCGACGCCATCGAGGTCGAGCGGCGCGACGGCACGACGCTGACGTTCACGGTCCGTCGGCTGGAGAGCTTCGCGAAGGACGACTTCCCGACCGCCCGCGTCTACGGCCCCGCCCCGGGGCCGGTGCTGCGCCTCATCACGTGCAGCGGCGACATCGACCCGGTGAGCGGGCACTACGTCGACAACACCGTGGTGTTCGCCTCCTGACCGGCCGGTGGCGCCCGCCTCATCGGTCGGGGACGGCCTGGCTCGAGGCGGCGAAGTTGACGCTGATGCGGGGGCCCGACGCCGCGCCCTGCTTGGGGACGCAGTGCCGCCAGTCGGTCTGGCAGCGGCCGCCCATGACGACGAGGTCGCCGCCCGCCGGGCGCAGCCGCCGGCTCGGGCCGCCCTCGGTCGGCCGGAGGAGGAAGTGCCTCGGCGCCCCGAGGCTGAGCACCGGGACGACGCACTCGCGCCGACGGGCCGAGGCGCCGTCGCCGTGCCAGCCGGTGCTGTCGCGGTGGTCGCGGTAGAGGTTGAGCCAGAGCCGGTCGTAGGCGATCCCGTAGTGCTCGCCCAGCTCGCCGGCCAGCTCGCGCAACCTCGACGGAGCCGCGCGCACGTCGGGGTACTCGGCGGTCAGCCGCGGCTCGGTGACGACCTCGTCGTACATCCGGCGCCGCCGCTGCTCCCACCCGGGCAGGGCGAGCAGCTCGACGAACAGGTCGTCGGCGCCGGCGAGCCAGCCCGGCACGTGCTCGACCCACGAGTGCTCGTCCAGACGCAGCCGCTGCGCCGACGCGAACGACACCCCGGAGCCCGTCCTGCCGGTCCCGTCCTCGTCCTCGAAGAGGGGCAGGGGCACGTCGGTCATGCCCCACGACTACCAGCGGGCACCGACAACAGCCTGTCGGGTGGCGACGCGGTCAGCCCCGGGGGGTCTCCGGTGGGACGGCCCAGCCGCCGTCGTCGCGGATGGCCCGGACGATGCGCCGGCTGGCCTCGCGCAGCCCGCGGGCCTGCGCCGCCGTGAGCCGGTCGAGCACCAGGTCGTGCACGAGCCGGACGTGGCCGGGCGTGGCCTGCTCGACCTTGTCGCGCCCGGCGGCCGTCAGGGTGGCGAGGGTGTAGCGACCGTCCCCGGGGTCCGGTGACCGGCGCAGCCATCCGCGGGACTCCAGCCGGGTCGCGGCCCGGGACAGCCGCGAGAGCGTGCTGTTGGCGTACCCGGCGAGGACGCTCAGTCGCAGCTCGCCACCCTCGGCCTCGGCGAGGGCGTAGAGGACGCCGTACTCGAAGTGCGTGAGGTCGGCGTCGCGCTGGAGCTGCGCGTCGAGCGCCGCCGGCAGCCACTCCAGGACGGTGGCCAGCGAGGCCCAGGTCTCGAGCGCCTCGCCCGTGAGGCGCTGCGGGGCGGGGGAGTCCGGCATGCCCGCAGCCTACGCATCCGTAGCCGGTCCACGATGCTCGGTGACTTGCTTGGGCAAGTCATCCGACCTACAGTGACTTGCTCAAGCAAGTAATGTCGGCCGTGGGCCGAGGACGGAGAAGAGCGTGGACCTGCACCTGGCCGGCAAGCGGGCGTTCGTCAGCGGCGCGACCCGGGGGATCGGGTACGCCGTCGCGCGAGGGCTGCTCGACGAGGGCGCGGAGGTGGTCGTCAACGGCCGTGACGAGCGGCGGGTGGCCGAGGCCGTCGAGCGGCTGCGGGCGCACCGTCCGGACGGGCGCGTCAGCGGGATCGCCGCGGACCTCGCGGACGCCGCGCAGGCGGAGGGGCTGCTCGCCTCCCTCGGGCCGGTCGACGTCCTCGTCAACAACGTCGGGGTGTTCGAGGTCGCGCCCCTCGAGGACCTGCGTGACGAGGACTGGCTGCGGTACGTCGAGATCAACGTCATGAGCGCGGTTCGGCTGTCGCGCAGCCTCATCCGGCCGATGCTCGATCGCGGATGGGGGCGCATCGTCTTCGTCAACACCGAGTCCGCGGTCGACGTCCCCGCCGACATGCTGCCCTACGGCGTCAGCAAGGCCGGGGCGCTCGCGCTCGCCAACGGCCTGGCCAAGCTGACCCGGGGGAGCCGCGTGACGGTCAACACCGTCCTCGGCGGGCCGACGTGGTCCGACGGCGTCGCCGACGCGGTGGCGGAGGTGGGCCGGGCACAGGGCGTGGCGGTCGACGACCTGCGCGCCGCGATCGTCGGTCCCGACCACCGCGGTCTCCTCCAGCGGTTCATCGAGCCCGACGAGATCGCCTCGCTCGTGCTCTACCTCGCGAGCCCGCGCTCCTCGGCGACGAACGGCGCGGCGCTGCGGGCCGACGGCGGGGCGCTGCCCACCATCGTCTGACGTCGCGCCGCCGCCCGGGCGTCAGCCGGAGGTCGAGCGGCGGCCACCGGCCCGGCGGGACGTAGGGGCGGCGACCAGGCCGGGGGCGAGGTGGTCGAGCAGCCGGTCGGCGAAGGCGTGGTCGAGGGGCCGGTCGGGGATGAGGAGCCGGTGGTAGCAGGCGCCCCACAGCTGGTCCACGACCGTCTCGGGGTCGACCCCCTCGCGCAGGCCGCCCTGCCGGCGCGCTGCCTCCATCCGGTCGACGGCGAGGGCCCGGCGCGGGCCGGCGTACGTCGACAGGTAGGCCTCCTGGAGGACCGGGTCGCGCTGCCCCTCGGCGATGAGGCCGCGCAGCACGTCACCGGCCGGGGTCGTCGTCAGCAGGTCGACGAAGGCGTGCAGCTGGGCGCGCAGGTCCGCCACGAGGTCACCGGTGTCGGGGAAGGCGAGCACGGGCTCGACGGTCGTGAAGTAGCCCTCGAGCGCGAGCGCGCCCTTGGAGGGCCAGAGCTTGTAGATCGTGACCTTGCTGGCGCCGCTCTCGGCCGCCACCCGTTCGATGGTGAAGCCGCCCATCCCCTCGTCGAGGAGGAGGCGGCCTGCCGCCGCGAGCACGTCGCGGCGGACCTCCTCGGTCGGACGGCGGCCTCGGGGCACGGACCCTCCTTCGGGGGGCGGCGGTCGGTTCGGGGACGAACGTACACAACGGCCGGTGCGGTCACCGGGCGGGGGAGAGCAGGTCCTCGAGGCCGATCCGGCGGTAGAACTCGGTGCGGACGCGGTCGCCCACGGCGTTGACGACCTCGGCGCCGTCGTCGGCCGGGTCGACGTGCACCCGGAACGGGCGCGAGCCCTTCGGCGTCGCGACCAGACCAACGATCGCCTCGGCGACCGCGTGCGGGTCCTGGTCGTCGGGGGCGAGGGCTGCCAGCCGCTCGCCGACCTGGTCCATCAGGCCGGCGTACTCCGCCTCGTAGGCAGCGGCGACCGCGGCGTCCTCGGCGTGGCCGGCGTTCGCGAAGTGGTTGGTGCCGACGGTGAAGGACCCCGGCGCGACCATGGAGGTGTCGACGCCGAAACGCGCGAGCTCGGCGGCGTAGCTGACGGCGAGCGCGTCCATCCCGGCCTTGGCCGCGAAGTACGGCGCGAGGTAGGGCGGGGTGCCGCCGCGGGTGCTCGAGGACCCGACCCAGACGACCAGCCCGTCGCGCTGCGCGCGCAGGTGCGGCAGGACGGCCCGGTTGACCCGCTGCGTGGACAGGACGTTGACGTCGTAGGCGGCCGCGAGCTGGTCCGGGGTGAAGGCCTCTGTCGGGCCGAGCACCATGTGGCCTGCGTTGTGGACGAGGACGTCGATGCGTCCGGAGTCCTCGACGACCCGCTGGACGGCGGCGTCGACAGAGGCCTGGTCGACGACGTCGAGCTCGACGGGTCGCAGGTCGACGACGTGCTCGGCGGCGTAGGCGGTGGCGTCGGATGCCGCTTGCCGGTTGCGGCCGGCGAGGTCGCGCATCCCGGCGTGGACGGTGTGGCCGGCGTCGGCCAGGGCGCGGACGGTCATCGCGCCGAAGCCGCTCGACGCGCCGGTGACGAGGACGACGCGAGGTGTCGTCCCGCCGCCCGGGGTGCTGCCGAGGGTGGTGTCGTGGGTTGTGCTCATCGGGTGCTCCTCCTGTCGTGGGGTGGTGTGTCTCAGGCGATCCCGCCGTTGACGTAGATGACCTGGCCGTTGACCCAGCGGGCCGGGCCCGCGAGGTGCGCGACGGTCTCGGCGATGTCCTCCGGTCGGCCGAGCCGCTCGAGGGGCGCCATCGCGGCGAGCCCGTCGACGGCCTCCTGGGGCTTGCCCTCGAGGAAGAGCGGGGTCGCCGTGGGGCCGGGAGCGACGGCGTTGACCGTGATGTCCCGGCCGCGCAGCTCCTTGGCGAGGACCATCGTCACTGCGTCGACCGCGCCCTTCGTGGCGGCGTAGGCGGCGTAGGTCGGCAGGGCCAGCCGCACGACGCTGCTCGAGAAGGTGATGATCGCGCCGCCGTCGCGGACCCGGCGGGCCGCCTCGCGCGCCACGACGAAGGTGCCGCGCACGTTGGTGCGGTGCATCGCGTCGAGGTCGTCGAGGTCGAGCTCCGCGAGCGGGGCCAGGCGCATGACGCCGGCGGTGTGGACGAGGACGTCGACCCCGCCGAGCGTGCGCTCGACCTCGTCGAACATCGCGGCCACCGCGGACTCGTCGGCCACGTCGGCCCCGACGACGAGGGTCGGGACGTCGTGGCGGCGGGCGAGGTCCGCGACCTCCTCGGCGCGCTCACGGTTGCCGGCGTAGTGCACGGCCACGGCGAACCCGTCGGCTGCCAGGCGCTCGACGACAGCGGTGCCGATGCCGCCCGAGGCGCCGGTGACGAGAGCGGTGCGGTGGGTGGTGGGGGCGCTCATGGTGACCTCCTGTGAAATGAACGATTGGTTCATTAAAGCACAAGTGAACGCAGCGTTCAATTACTTCGCGCTCGACAACCCCGCACGTGCGGGGTTGTCGCTATCCGAACCGAGGCCGGAGCGCGGATAGCCCGCACGTGCGGAGTTGGCGCCGTCCGGAGTCGTCGCAGACCGCGAAAAGCCCGCACGTGCGGGGTTGGTGGAAGGGGCTAGGCCCTGCGGAGGGTGGCCGACGCGGCGTCGAAGAGACGCTCCGCCTCGTCCGCGGTCCGCCCGATCGCCGTCGCCCCCACGGTTCCCCGATCCTCCAGCGAGGGGAACATGTGCAGGACCACGCCGGTCCGCGCGGCCGGGTCGAACGCGAGCCCGGCCGTCTCAAGCGCGTCGATGACCCGGCCGGCCGCGACACCCCGCCCGACCTCGACGTCATCACTCGAGCGGTAGTGCCGCTCTCCGCCGTCGACGGCCCGCCACCGGCCGGCCCCGGCGTCGTACCGGCCGGGCGCGAGGTGGCGCAGCGCGGCGTGCGAGTGGCTCGTCCCGCCCTTGCGCAGGTTGAGGTCGACGGCCACGAGCCTCCGCCCGAAGGATCCGCGGGCCGCGGCGACGTCGACCGAGAGCCATCCGACGGCGCCGCGCTCGGCGAGGCGGCGCGCCACGGCCGCCGCGTGCCCGGCAACCTCCGCCGCGTCCTCGGCGTCGGCGGGGAATCGGCTGCCGACGAAGACCTGCCCGTCCAGCCCGCCGAGGAGCTGCTCGTGCGTGGAGCGGACGACCACCTCCCCGTGGCGGGTGATCTCGACCTGGGCGCTCGGGCTGGACACGACCTCGCCGGTCACCATCTCCTCGACCACGCCGCCGAGCGACAGGTCCCGCAGGAAGGTGGCCGGGGCGAGCCGCGTGAGAGCGGCCACGAGGGCGTCGTCGGGCATCGGGCGGCCCTCGTCGTCCCGCACCGTCAGGACCAGGTTGCCCTCTCCCGCACCGGAGTTGTCGAGCTTGACGACCACCCGCTCGAGCTGCGGCGCCTCCCTCAGGATGGCCCGCACCGCCGCCGCCACCTCGTCGAGGCCCCGGACGTCCTCGACCCCCACCGGGACGGGGACCCCGGCCTCCCGGAACAGGCGGCGCGAGGCGCTCTTGAAGCCCAGCGGCCACAGCTCGGCGGGCCCGCCGTTGAGCGGGACGCCGAGGGCCTGCGCGACCGCGACCTCGTCGACCGTGACGTTCCACGGCTCGATGACGGCCGGGGTGGCGCCCACCTGCCGGCGCAGCCGGTCGAGGAGGTCCGGCCGGTCGAGCAGCTTGGCGGCGATGCCGCGCGGGCCGTCGTCGGGCACGACGAGGCACGTGACCCGGCGGCGTGCGTCGTCGGGGTCGTCGGGACGCGCGAGGCGCGCGTAGTGGTCGAGGACCTCCGGCGCCGGCTCGCTGCTCGTGACGACGACCACCCGCGCCGCGGGGTCGTGCGCCGTGAGAAGGCCGTCGAGGAGGGCGCGGTGCTCCAGGGCCGGCAGGTGCGACGCGTGCCGCTCGAGCAGCCGGGCCGGCATGCTGTGCGAGGGCAGCGAGACGACGACGTGCTCACCGGACGGCGGGCCGTCGGGCCGCGCGGGGACGCTCATCCCGACCACCCTAGGGGCGGGACGGCACAGGGCCGGTCGCGGTGGCGACCGGCCCTGCGGCGTGCTGAGAGGCGCGGGTCAGCGCTTCTTCGTCACGGCGATCTCGTCGCCGACGTCACCGACGTAGCCGGTCGCCCCGGGGTAGGTGAAGCGGTACGTCGACGACTGCTCGCGCTCGGCCTCGGACCACACGTAGCCGTCCTCGTCGGTGCGCAGCGACTCGACGGGCGTCCACGTCGTCGAGCCGGCGAGCCGCCGCTCGAGCGTCACCATCTGGTCGGCGACGGCGTCCCGGCCCGGCGTCGTCAGGCGTCCGACGACGAGCGGGTGCCGACGGTCCCGGACGTAGCGACCGGACAGCTCGGTCACGGTCGACAGCAGCCGGACGCCGTAGGTCGGCTTCGCCGTGGTGGAGCCGGCGAAGGTGAAGCGGACGTAGACCGGCGACTCGGGGGTGTCGGTGTAGGAGACCCGACCCTGCGAGTCGGTCGTCGCGGTGCGCACGGTGGTGTACGTCGAGGAGTCGGCGGCGCGCGTGGCGATGCTGACGCGGGCGCCCGGCACGGCCTTGCCGGTGCTCTTGACGCGCAGGGCGAAGGTCGCGGTCCGCGGCCAGGTCCCGGTGACCGACAGGGACGCCGCGGTCACGGCCTTGCTCTTGACGGGCGCGGGCGGCGGCGGGGGCGGCGGCGGAGGCGTGGGGGTCGGCGTGGGAGGCGTCGTGGGGACGTAGGTCCCGAAGTACTGCCAGTGCCACGGCTCGGGGTTGGAGCCCTTGGCGACGGCCCAGCTCGGCTGGGCCCAGCCGTACTTCTTGCCGGCGGTCGTCAGCCACTTGTACCGGGTGCCGGTGTACGTGCCGATGCTGCAGCCGAAGTCGACGGCCAGACCCCATCCGTGGGTGGAGGTGCCCGGCTTCGCCGCCCGGGGCGAGCCGTACTTCTTGAACAGCGAGACCTGCTTCGTGTACGAGCGGTAGCCGTCGTTGATGCAGAGGTTCGCGCCGAAGCGGGCCTTGTAGGCGGCGTTGAGCGAGGTCAGCTTGCGCGTCGCGTCGCAGCGCAGGCTGTCCTGGGTGCTCCAGGGGATGGCGCAGAGCGCGGTCGAGGGGATCTTGCCGTTGCTGTACCCGCCCCAGGCGAGGGAGGATCCGGCGGCGGAGGCGGTCGGCGCGGCGGCGGTCGCGAGGCCGAGAGCCAGGAGTGGTGCGGCGAGCAGGGTGGTGGTTCGTCTCAGGGCGGACATTTCGGGCACGTTCCTTCCGGGTGGGCCGCCTACGGAACGTGACCTGTCGGGTTGGGACGCCGGTGCGCCCCGTCCTCGTGGGAGGACTTCACCCCGAGGAGCGACTCCACGTACCTGGGCGCCCCGCCCCCACCATCACAGGGATGTCGAGGACCCCGGATGCTGGTGGGGTTCGGCGACACCCGGGCCGGTCGGAGCAGGGGTTCCGACCGACGGTGGTCCTCTCCCGACGACGCTACGAGCGGCGTCCGGCGCACGGGCGTCACCCGGAGGCGGGTGGGCCGAACGGCTCTGCGGTTCGGCCGTTCAGCCGTCCCCGACACGCCGACGGGCTACGCCTCGCGACGTCGACGCGGTGGTACACGCCGGTGACGCCGCGTCGTCGGGCCGCCGGCCGGCCCGGTGGCGGCGTAGGGTCGCCGGATGCCGCGCGACCTCCCGGTGGAGCCCGACCCCCACGGCGACGTCGTGCCGGACGCGCTCGCGTGGCACTACACCGACGGCCCCGGGCTGCTGGCCGTCCTCGCCTCGGACACCCTGTGGGCCACCGCCGCGCCGTTCCTCAACGACCGCGAGGAGGTCGCCCTCGGCGGCCGGATGGTCGTCGAGCGGATGCTCGAGGCGGGCGCGGCCCACGGGGGAGTCGCCGCCGAGCTCGCCGACCGGGTGCGGGAGGCGACCGCCCACGGTGAGGGGCCGGGCGCGGGCAGCGCGTTCATCCTCAGTGCGAGCAGCTCACCCGACTCGCTGGCGATGTGGCGCCTCTACGGCGGGACGAAGGAGTCCTACGCGATCGGGCTCGACCCCGCGGAGCCGCTGGTCCCGCTCGCCCGCCACGACGTCGACCTCCCGCCGGGACGCGACGGGGAGGTCCACCTGCGCCGGCACGGGTGGCAGCCCGTCCGCTACCGGCGTGAGGAGCAGCTCGAGCTGGTCGACGCGGCGCTCGCGCTGCTCGGCGACCTCGCCGGCGGTCCGGCCGCGCCCTTCGCGCAGCGGCCGCCCGACGACGGTGTCGAGCCGGAGCTGACCCCGGCCCTGCGCGAGCACCTGGCCCGCCACCTCGAACCCTTCCTCGACGCGCTCCAGGAGGCGCTGCTCCTCGTCAAGCACGAAGGGTTCGCGGACGAGCGCGAGCTGCGCTTCGCCGTCATGCTGCTCAGCCGCCCCGGCGAGGCGAGCAGGCTCGTCGAGGCGTCGCTCCTGTCCTACCGGGCGTCCGCGTACGGCATCGCGCCCTACCTCCGCCTCACCGGCGCGGACCCGCCCCGTCCGGACGCCCCCGTGGCCACGCGCCCGTCCCGACTCCCGATCAGGGCGGTGGCCGTCTCGCCGTCGCCGAACGGCAGCGAGGCCACGGCATCGGTGCGCACGCTCCTCCTCTCGCACGGCCACGACGTGCCGGTCCGCCGCTCGGCCATCCCCTTCCGGTCCTGACGGCTCCGCCGGGTCCGTGCCCGCCGGAACCGTCGACGTGACGCGCCCCCGCCGGTAGCGTTCGAGGTCTCGGTGACCGCGACGTCGCCGTCATCGGGGGAGGAACACCGGCGCGGCCGTGGGTCGGACTGGTGCAAATGCATCACGTCGGGTGGTGCACGGGGTTCTGGCGGGGCGACTCGGGGAGCGGGACGATGACATGACCGATGACAGGGAGCAGGACATGACACCGACGGCCGCGGCCGAGCCGCGCACGGGCACGGTCTCGGTGGTCGTCGTCGACGACCACCTGCTGTTGGCCGACGCCGTCGCCTCCGGTCTGCGGACCCGGGGGCGGGTCACCGTCCTCGACGTGGCCGCCTCCTGCGCCGAGGGGCTGGCCGCCGTCGAGCGGCACCGACCGGACGTGTGCCTGCTCGACCAGCGGCTGCCCGACGGCTTCGGCACCGACCTCGTCCCCCGCCTCCTCGCGGCGAGCCCGGACACCAAGGTCCTCCTCGTGACCGCCGACGACAGCGTCGACGTCCTCCACCAGGCGCTCGCCGCCGGCGCCGTGGGCATCGTCAACAAGGGCCAGCGGGCGGACGCCCTGCACGAGGCGGTGATGCGCGCGGCCGAGGGCATCACCATCCTCAGCGCCCGCGACGTGCAGCGGCTGCTGCCCTCGTCCGAGCGCGGGGGCCAGCAGCTCGGCGACGACCTGACGCCCCGTGAGCGCGACGTGCTGCGCCTGCTCGTCCAGGGCGTGTCGACGCGCGACATCGCGGCCCGGCTCTTCATCTCGTACGCGACGGCCCGCAACCACATCCAGTCGGTCATCGGCAAGCTCGGCGCCCACAACAAGCTCGAGGCCGTGACCATCGCCCTGCGCGAGAACATCGTGAGCGGGCCGTGAGCGCGCTGCGTGCCCACCGCCCCCTGCAGCGGGGTGTGCCGTGACGTCCACCGAGGTCGGGGTGCGGCGGGTGTTCCTCTGCGACGACCAGTTCGAGATGCGGCAGGCGCTGACCGCGGTGATCACGGCGATCCCCGGCTTCGCCGTGGTCGGCGTGGGGGAGGACGGCGACGAGTGCCGCGAGGGGCTGCGGGCCGAGGATGTCGACGTGCTCGTCGTCGACGTCAGCATGCCCGGCGGTGGGGCCGAGCTCGTGGCGGCCGTGCGGGCGGAGCACCCCGACCTCGCGATCATCTCGTTCTCGGCGCACTCCGAGCCCGAGGTGCGCGAGGCGATGCTCGCCGCCGGGGCCGACGACTTCGTGCTCAAGACCGGCCGCCTCGCCCCGTTGCGCGAGGCGCTCCTGCGCCATTCGCCTGTCGTGGAATGAGATTCGACGGGCCTGACGCCTCGACATGACGTCGCGCGCGTCCGCGCGGACCCCTAGCATGGGCCGCGACGGGGGCGTCGAGACCGCCTCCGAGGGGAGGGACGGTGCTGACGGGGCCGGAGCAGCGGCAGAGAACGGACGACGAGGCGTCGCGCACGCTCGAGCGCATCAGCGGAGGTGTCTTCGCGGTGGCGCCGGACGGGACGCTGCTCTACGTCAACGGCTCGCTCCTCACGATGCTCGGCGAGGAGCCGTCGGCGGTCATCGGGAAGAACGTCTACGAGCTCTACCCGGAAGCCCGCGACGCCGACTTCCTCCACTACCTCGAGCGGGCGCTCGCGTCCGGGGAGGTCGAGGAGTTCGAGGCGTTCGCACCGCGCCTCGGCCGGTGGCTGCGTCGCCGGCTGTACCCCACCCCCGACGGCGTGACCGTCATCGTCGACGAGGGGCGCCCGGGCGACAGCGAGGACGTACCCGACCCGCTGCGCGAGGCGCTCGGTCGGGCCCGCGGCGCCGAGCAGCGCTACCGCGACCTCCTGGACTCGATGGCCGACGGGTGGAAGGAGACCACCCCGGCCGGCGACATCCTCGCCGTCAACGAGGCGCTCGCGGCGATGCTCGGCTACGACAGCGCGGAGGACCTCCTCACCCGAGTCGGGAGCGCCAACGAGCTGTACGTCGATCCCGAGGACCGGGTGCGGGGGCTGCGGAGCGAGTCGGGGGGCAAGCCGCGGATGATCGAGGCGCAGATGCGCCGCCGTGACGGGGGGACGGTGTGGGTCCGCTCGACCCTCACCCCCCGGTACGGACCGGACGGCGAGGTCGCGAGCTACCGCGGCTTCGTCGAGGACATCACCGAGCACCGCGACGCCGAGCGCCGACGGCGCGAGGCCGAGGAACGGATCGAGTCCCGTGAGCGGACGCTGCTCGCCGAGGCGGTGCACGACGAGCCGCTGCAGCTCGTCGTCGCCGCCATCCTGCGGCTGGACGGCCTCCAGGCGCAGCTGCCGCCCGAGCTCGCGGAGCCCGTCGAGCACGTCGCCTCCCTGCTCGAGCAGACCATCGAGCGGCTGCGCAACCTCGTCGTCGCGCTCAGCCCGCCGGACCTGCGCGACGGCCTCGTCGCATCCGTCCGGGGCCTGACCGACGGGCTCTTCATGGGCACGGCCACCGAGGTGGAGGTCGAGGGTCCCGTCCTCCTGCCGCTCGAGCCCGAGATCGAGACCGGCGCCTTCCGGGTCCTGCGCGAGGCGCTCGTCAACGTCCGCAAGCACGCCCGGGCCGACCGGGTGCTCGTCCGCCTCACCGAGTCGGGTGACACCGTGGTGCTCGAGGTCGTCGACGACGGGGTCGGCGGAGCCAAGGCCAGCACCGAGCCCGGGCACCTCGGCATGACCTCGATGTTCGCCCGCGCCGAGAGCCTGGGCGGCAGCCTCACGGTCGACAGCCCGGTCGGGGGCGGGACCCGGGTCTCGCTCGTCGTGCCCCTCGGCGACCGCGCCTCGTAGTACGACTGCATCATCGAGGACTGGACGTCCGCCCGTGTCGGCCCCCCGGGGGCGCTCGTCATACTTGAGTCAGACCTCGGGGCCACGGCCTCCTTCCCCTGCAGGGGGCAGGGCTCCGGGACACGTGCACCAGGGCGTCCGGCCCCCTTTCCCTTGCATCGGGGCCGGCCTCCCGACCCGCACACCGCGAGAGCCCGGCCTCCCTCCCCCTGCACGGAGGCCGGGCTCTCCGCTGTTTGCGGCCGTCCGCGGTTGGAGATGTGCCTGGGGCGCTGGGGTCTGGCGCCGATGCATCAGGCAGGTCCGGCCGTCCGACCCTGTCGACCCCCGGGGGTCGCTCGCCATACTTGAGTCAGACCTCGGGGCCACGGCCTCCTTCCCCTGCAGGGGGCAGGGCCCCGGGACACGTGCACCAGGGCGTCCGGCCCCCTTCCCCCTGCATCGGGGCCGGCCTCCCGACCCGCACACCGCGAGAGCCCGGCCTCCTTCCCCTGCACGGAGGCCGGGCTCTTCGCTGTCCGCCCCGTCCGTGGCCCTGGGCCTGGCGCCGATGCATCAGGCAGGTCAGGCCGTCCGCCCCTGTCGAACAAGGCTGCACCGCAAGATGATTGTGGACATGCCTCGGGGCTCCGGCCCCACCTCCTCCCCCGTTCCGGGGTCGGGGCCCCCGGGGCGGGCCGCGGGTGGTGCCACGAGTCGACCCTCCGCGACGAGGGCACGAGGTGGTGACGCCGGCCGCCCGGCCGGGGGTGACGAGCCAAACCCTCCGGCCGGAGCACCGGTCGGGCTGCAGCGGAGGCGTCACCACCTCCCACCCCTCACCTGCGGCCCCCGGGGCCCGGCCTGCGGGTCGGGCCCCGGCCGCGCGGGAGCATCACCCCGGACCGCCGGCCGGGTCGAGGTGAAACCCGACCCTCGGACGGTCCCCTTTCACCTCGAACCACGCCTGAACCAGCGGGTCGAGGTGATATCCGACCCTCAGACGGTCCCCTTTCACCTCGAACCGCCGTCCACGCAGCCAGTCGAGGTATCCGGCCTCTCTCCCCAGGTAGCCGGATACCTCGACCAGTTCAGGCGGTGGGCACCGGCTCGCCTCGATCCTTCCCTCGCACCCCCTGTCGGTCGCCCCAGCACCCGGACCAACCGGGATGAGCGGCCACCCACGACCGCTCGTCCCGGTTGCGTCAGATGCGGGGGCGAACGACAGCGGCGCCGCCGACCGCTCGTCCCGGTTGCGTCAGATGCGGGGGCGAACGACAGCGGCCGGACGGCCCCTGCCGACCGGCTGGGCCACCTCGTGACCGAGGTCAGGAGTCGGGGCCCGCTTGGAGGTCGGCCAGCAGGTGCTGGTGCTCGCGCGTCGCCGGGTGCAGCGACATGTACGCGGCGTAGAGCTCGTCGTAGAGCTCCCGGTGCGTGGCGTCCGGCTCGACGACGCGGTCGAGGCTCGCCCAGTCGGCGTCCGGCGCCACGAGGCCGGCGCCCTGCGCGGCCATCAGCGCGTCGCCGTAGGCCGCCCCGATGGTCTGCCGGGGCAGGTGCTGCGGGCGGCCGGTCACGTCGCTGACGACCTGCGTCCACAGGCCGCCCTGCGTCCCGCCGCCGACGGCCACGAGGCGCTCGACCGGGTTCTCGGGGGAGTCGAGCAGCTCGAGGATCTGCCGGATGCCGAAGGCGATGCCCTCGTACGCCGCGCGGAACAGGTGGCCGCGGCGGTGGCGCAGCGTGAGCCCGACGAGGACGCCGCGGGCGCGGGTGTCGAAGATCGGGGTTCGCTCGCCCGCGAGGTAGGGCAGGAGCAGGAGCCCGTCGCTGCCCGGCGGGACGGCACTCGCTTCGCGCACGAGGTCCTCGAAGGGCGGTCCCCCGACGAGGTCGCGCACCCAGGTCGTCAGGCTGCCGGAGGTCGACATCCCCGCCGCGAGCGAGAAGCCCGCGGGCGTGACGCCGCGGGTGTTCCACAGCTGCGGGTGCGGGGCGGGGGAGCGCAGCTCCTGGACGAAGAACATCGTCGAGCCGTACATCAACATGAGGTCGCCGGGTGCCCGGACGCCGGCGCCGTAGGCCTCGGCCCACGCGTCGACCGTGCCCGCGCAGACGGGCGTGCCGAGGGGGAGCCCGGTCTCGGCGGCCGCGGCGGCGGTGACGGCGCCGACGACCTCGCCGGACCACGCGAGGGCGGGCGCGGACAGGCCCGCCATCACCTCGTCGTACCAGTCGTGGGCCCAGTCGGCGGCGTGCAGGTCATAGAGCGGCACCGACTGGCTGGCCGTGTGGTGGTCGAGGACGTACTCGCCGCTCAGCCGGAACGCGGCGTACGAGCCGGCGCTGAACCAGCGCTCGGCCCGCGCCCACGCCTCGGGCTCGTGCCGCTGCACCCAGAGCGCCTTGGGGCCGACGGCCTGCGTCGTCAGCGGTGTGCCGCACCGCCGGAGGACCGCGTCCGCGCCGAGCCGCTCGTCGAGCTCGGCGATCTCGGCGGTCGCGCGGCCGTCGATGCCGTAGAGGATCGCGGGCCGGACCGGCGTGCCGTCGGCGGTCGTCAGGAGCAGGCACGGGCCGAGCCCGCTGACGCAGACCGCGGAGACCGGCCGCGCGGGGTCGACGAGCTCGCGGCAGATGGCGACGACGTCGGCCCACCAGACCGCCTCGGCGTCCATCTCGGCGCGGTCCGGCCGCGGCATGACCATCGTGCCCTCGTGGGCGCGCACGGCGGTGGCGACGACTGTGCCGTCGGGGGTGGCGAGCACGCCCTTGGTGCTGCCCGTGCCGATGTCGATGCCCAGGACCAGCTCGTCCACGTCAGGTGCTCCCGTCGGTCGTGGTCGGCGCGGCCGGCCCGCTCGAGCCCCGCACGACGAGCGTGGGGGCGAAGAGGCGGTGCGGCTCGTGGGGGGTCTCGCCGCGGACGACCGCGAGGAGGAGGGTGAAGGCCGCGACACCCATCGCGTGGTGCGGGCGGGCGACCGTGGTCAGCGGCACGGCGAGCTGCGCGGCGAGCGGGATGTCGTCGTAGCCGACGACGGAGACGTCCTCGGGGACGCGGATGCCGTGCCGCTGAAGCTCTTGGAGGATGCCGACCGCGACGACGTCGACGGCGCACGCGACGGCGCCGGGGCGCTGCCCGGCGGGCATCGCCGCGATGGCCGCCCCGACCTCGCGGCCGCCCTCGACCGAGAGCGCGCACGGGAGGTCGACGAGGGTCGCGCCGGCGTCGGCGACGACAGCGCTGACACCGTCGTGCCGGTCACGGACCGGGATGGCGAGCGCGGGGTCGCCGGCGAAGGCGACCGCCCGGTGGCCGAGCCCGAGGAGGTGCTCGGCGGCGAGCCGGCCACCGAGGGTGTCGTCGACCCCGACGCTGACGGCCCCCTCGCGCGGGTCCATCCGGTCGAGGACGACGAGGGGGACTCCGCCGGCCCGCACGCGGTGCAGCTCGGCCGAGAGCGGGTCGTGCGGGACGACGATGGCGCCGGCGACCCGGTGCTCGGAGAAGACCGTGAGAGAGGCCTTCTCGCGATCCAGGCTGCGGGCGCTGTTGGCCATGAGGAGTGTCATCCCGGCCTCCGCGGCGGCGTCCTCGACGCCCCGGGCCATCTCGGCGAAGGCGGGGTTCCAGGCGTCGAGAAGCAGGAGTCCGACGGTGCTGGAGTAGCCGGCGCGCAGCTGGCGGGCGGACTCGTCGCGGACGAAGCCGAGCCGCTCGATGGCCCGCTGCACCGCCTCGCGCCGGGGCTCGCTGACCCGCTCGGGGTGGTTGAGGACGTGCGAGACCGTGCCGACCGACACCCCGGCCGCGCGGGCCACGTCCTTGAGACCCACTCGTCGCGTCGTCACCCTCGACAGCTCCTGACCGTGATCCTTGACACGTTTCAGAAACGGACCCTACCATCATCGACACCTGCTTGAAACGATTCAAGCAGCCTCAGCGAAGAGGAGAACGCAATGGCGCGTGGTCGGATCATCCGAGGCGTGGTGCTGGCCGGGGCCGGCCTGTCGACCCTGCTCGTGGCGGCCTGTGGGTCTGGTGACAGCGGGGCGGGGTCGTCGTCCGGGAGCGGCGGTGGGGGCGGGGCGAAGGTCGCCTTCCTCATGCCCGACACCGGCTCCACCCGGTACGAGCTGCACGACCGTCCCGGGTTCGAGAAGCGGCTCAAGGAGCTCTGCCCCTCGTGCCAGCCGCTGTACAACAACGCCGACGGCAGCGCGGACAAGCAGCAGCAGCAGTTCAACTCGGCCCTGGCCCAGGGCGCCAAGGTGATCGTGCTCGACCCCGTCGACTCGGCGGCCGCGGCCTCGCTCGTCAACGCCGCGCACTCCAAGGGCGTCAAGGTCATCGCCTACGACCGCCCGATCCCGGACATCAAGGTCGACTTCTACGTCTCGTTCGACAACGAGAAGATCGGCAACGCGATCGCGACCTCCCTCCTCGAGAAGATCAAGCAGGACCCGGTCCCCTCCGGCTCGGGCCTGCTCGTCGTCAACGGATCCCCGACCGACGCGGCCGCCGGCCTCATCAAGAAGGGCGTGCACTCGGCCGTCGACAGCAGCGGCATCCCGATCCTCGCCGAGTACGACACCATCGAGTGGAAGCCCGAGAACGCGCAGAAGTTCGTCAGCGGCCAGATCTCGCGCTTCGGCGACAAGATCATCGGCGTCGTCGCGGCCAACGACGGCACCGCGGGCGGCTCGATCGCCGCGTTCAAGGCGGCCGGGGTCAACCCCAACCCGCCGGTCAGCGGCAACGACGCGACCGTCGCGGGCCTGCAGCTCATCATCGCGGGCGACCAGTACAACACCATCAGCAAGCCGAGCGAGATCGTCGGCGGCGCCGCCGCCGAGGTGGCCGTCAAGCTGCTGAACGACGAGTCGCCCGAGACGACCGGGGACCTCTTCGGCTCCCCGTCCAAGCTCTACGACCCGACGCTCGTCACGGCCGAGAACCTCAAGGCCGAGATCGTCGACAAGCAGATCACCCCGGCCTCGGAGCTGTGCACCTCCGAGTACGCCGCCGCCTGCCAGAAGCTCGGCATCTCCTGAGCCCGGACCGCCGCCGGGGCGCACCCCGCCCCGGCGGCCGCCCGGCCGACCATCGGAGGACCTCGATGACCACGACCACCACCGCACCGCCGCTGCTCAGCCTGCGCGGCGTCACCAAGACCTTCGGCGCGGTCAACGCGCTGACCGACATCGACCTCGACGTCGCGCGCGGCGAGGTCGTCGCGCTCGTCGGCGACAACGGCGCCGGCAAGTCCACCCTCGTCAAGGTGCTCTCCGGCGTGCACGCGCCCGACGCCGGGACGATCTCGTTCGACGGCCGACCCGTCACCGTCGCCGACCCCTCCGCCGCGATCGCCCTCGGCATCGCGACGGTCTTCCAGGACCTCGCCCTCTGCGAGAACCTCGACGTCGTCGGCAACCTCTTCCTCGGGCAGGAGCGCGGTCGGATGCGCCTCGACGAGGTATCGATGGAGGTCCGTTCCTGGGAGCTGCTCCAGCAGCTGTCGGCGAAGATCCCGACCGTCCGCATCCCCATCGCGTCGCTCTCGGGCGGCCAGCGCCAGACCGTCGCCATCGCGCGCTCGCTGCTCGGCGACCCGCAGGTCATCATCCTCGACGAGCCGACCGCGGCCCTCGGGGTCGCGCAGACCGCCGAGGTCCTCGACCTCATCGAGCGGCTCCGGCAGAGAGGGCTCGGCGTCATCATGATCAGCCACAACATGGAGGACGTCCGCGCCGTCGCCGACCGCGTCGTCGTCCTGCGGCTCGGCCGCAACAACGGCAGCTTCGACGCGCGGTCGGTCTCGTCCGAGACGATCATCGCCGCCATCACCGGGGCCACCGACAACGTCGTCACGCGGCGTCGCGAGCGGGTCGGCGGCGGGTCCGCCGGAGCGTCCGCGGCGGCCGTCGACGCCCCCGCCGACGAGGAGGCCACCCGATGAGCACCGTTCAGCTCGACCGCGCCGACGAGCGCATCACCCACGACGCGACGACGGCCGGGCGCGCGCGAGCCGCCCTGCGCAACATCCGGTCCGGCGACCTCGGGGCACTGCCCGTCGTCATCGGGCTCGTCATCATCGCGGTCATCTTCCAGAGCCTGAACTCGGTCTTCCTCTCGAGCGGCAACCTCGTCAACCTCATGCTCGACTCGGCCGCGGTCGGGGTCATCTCGCTCGGCATCGTCTGCGTGCTGCTCGTCGGCGAGATCGACCTGTCCGTCGGCTCGGTCAGCGGCTTCACGGCCGCGATCGTGGCCGTCCTCTTCGTCCGCCACGACTGGAACTGGGTGCTCGCGGTCGTCGTCGCGCTCGGCATCGCGGCCCTCATCGGGCTGGCGTACGGCCTGGCGCTCACCCGGTTCGGGATGCCCAGCTTCGTCGCCTCGCTCGCCGGGCTGCTCGCGTTCCTCGGCCTCCAGCTGGCGATCCTGGGCGACCAGGGCTCGGTCAACCTGCCCTTCGACTCCTTCCTCGTCACCTTCGCGCAGGTCGCGTTCGTGCCGCCGTGGCTCGCGTACGTGCTCGCCGCCCTCGGCCCCGTCGCCGTCCTCGCCAGCGGCTACGAGACGATGGTCCGCCGCCGGCGCGCCAACCTCTCGGCAACCTCGGTGCAGGTCCTCGTGGTGCGGGCGGTGGCCCTGCTCGTCGCACTCGAGTTCGTCGTCTGGTACCTCAACCGCGAGCGGGGCGTGGGCTGGATGGTCGTCTTCTTCGTCGCGCTCGTGCTCCTGCTCAACTACGCGATCACGCGCACCGGCTGGGGCCGGTCGCTGCTCGCCGTCGGCGGCAACGTCGAGGCCGCGCGGCGCTCGGGCATCCCCGTCCGGCGGGTCTACCTCAGCGCGTTCGCGGTCTGCTCCTTCCTCGCCGCGCTCGGGGGCATCCTCGCCGCGGGCCGGCTCGCCTCGGCGAACCTCAGCAGCGGCACCGGCGACGTCAACCTCAACGCCATCGCGGCGGCGGTCATCGGTGGCACGAGCCTCTTCGGCGGCCGCGGCAGCGCGTGGTCGGCGCTGCTCGGTACGGTCGTCATCGCGGCCATCGCCAACGGCCTGACCCTGCTCAACCTCGACTCGTCCTACCGGTTCGTCATCACCGGCCTCGTCCTGGCCGTCGCGGTGGCGATCGACTCCCTCGCCCGGCGCTCCCGCGCCTCGCACGGCCGCGCATGAGCACCGCCGTGACCCCCGACGTCCCGTCCCAGGAGGACACCATGATGATCCGCGCGGCCGTGATGACCGAGCTCGGCCGGATCGAGGTGCAGGAGCGGCCCCAGCAGGAGCCCGGCCCGCACGAGGCGCTCGTCCGGCTGCGGGCTGTCGGGGTCTGCGGCTCGGACACCGCCTACTTCACGGTCGGCCGGATCGGCGACTGGGTCGTCGACGGCCCGATCGTCCTCGGCCACGAGGCTGCCGGCCAGGTACTCGCCGTGGGGGAGGAAGTGACCGGCGTCGACGTCGGCGACCGCGTCGCCATCGAGCCGGGCACCCCCTGCCGCCAGTGCGGCGAATGCATGGCCGGGCGCTACCACCTCTGCCCGGACCTCGTCTTCCTCGCGACGCCGCCGTACGACGGGGCGCTCATGGAGACGATGGTCATCGACGCCCGCAACCTCCACCGCATCCCCGCGTCGATGTCCTACGAGGAGGGGGCGCTCGTCGAGCCGCTCTCGGTCGGCATCTGGGGGTGCAAGCGGGCCGGGCTCGAGCCCGGGGACGACGTACTCGTCACCGGTGCCGGTCCGGTCGGGCTGTTGGCGGGAGCCGTCGCGCTCGCCTTCGGGGCGCGGTCGGTGGCTGTGACCGACCCGAGCGAGTTCCGGCAGGGCATGGCGCGCGACCTCGGCCTCGTGGTCGACGACGGCACCGGCGGGCAGGACTTCGACGTCCTGCTCGAGTGCTCCGGCGCGAAGGGTGTTCTCGCGCAAGGGCTCCGGCGACTGCGCCCGGCCGGGCGGGCCGCGATGATCGGGATGCCCAAGGAGGAGCTCGTCGGGCTGCCGCTCTCGCAGCTCAACGTCAACGAGCTCTCGCTCAGCCTCGTCAACCGCTACAACCACACGTGGCCGCTGGCCATCGCCCTGGTCGCCTCGGGCCGGGTCAAGGTGGACTCCCTGGTGACGCACCACTTCTCGCTCGCCGAGACCGCCGACGCCCTGACGCTCGGCAGCCGCGTCACCGACTCGGTCAAGGCGGTCATCCACCCGGACCGCTGACCCACGGACGGCGGCGGCGTCCTGCCGGTGAGGGGAGGGCGCCGTCGTCGTGCCGGCGGGCGCGTCCGTCAGCCGTCGCTGTCGGGCAGGTGCAGGTCGAGCAGGTGGTAGCCGAGCGTCTTGCCGTGACCGTCGAGCACCGTCGAGCCGGTCACGCCGCCCCCCAGCACCCCCGGCAGGACGAACACGAGGGCCGGCAGGTTCGGCATCACGGTGCGGCGTACGGCGCCGGCCTCGGTCATCCCGAAGTGCTCGCCCACGAGGACCGTCGTGAGGTCGCCCACGAGGCGCTCGTGGGCGTCCGCGTCGCGGGGCACCACCGCGAGGATGAGGGTGTCGCCCTTGTCGCCGGCGCGGACGTCGGCCAGGTCGTCGACGGTGGTCACTGCGTCACCTCCACGCGCGTCCGCACCCGGTCGCGGGGGACGAGGCACGAGCGGATGGTCACCATGGGCTTCGCCTCGCGCCGCGCCCCACCCCCGCCGGCCGGACCGTTGGTGTACAGCGACTCGACCTCCCGGCCGACCGCGTGCGCGGACCGGGCGTCGGGCACGTGGCCGGAGACCCGGAGCCGCACCTCGGAGCCGGCGTGCGGCGCGGACAGGCCGCGGAAGGCGGCGCCGGCCCCCACGAGCTCGACCGTGAGGTCGTCCTCCACGAGGTCGTGGACGGCGGTGAGCCGCTCGAGCACGACGTCGGCCGCGAGGCGGGCCCGCTCGAGCGCGCGGGGGCCCGCGTAGGAGATCTGCCCCTCGCCGAGCCACCCGTCGCGGAAGCCGAGCGTCACCTTGAGGTCGCCCGGGCGGGCGCGGCCGCCGGCACCGGTCAGGGTGACGGCGTCGGCGCCGACCTCGGCGAACGAGACCCCCGAGAAGTCGGCGACGACGTCCGGGGTGACGTAGGCGGTGGGGTCGCCCACCTCGTAGAGCAGCTGCTCGGTGCACGTCCGCCGGTCGAGGCGGCCGCCGCTCCCCGCGGGCTTGCCGAAGCGGGCGTCACCGTCGGCCGTGACGTCGGCGAACGGGAACCCGAGCCGCGCGAGCCCCGGCACCGGCTTGGTCACGGGGTCGGCGAAGTACCCCCCGGTCAGCTGGCCGGCGCACTCGAGCAGGTGGCCGACCGCGGTCCCGGCGCCCAGTCGCTCCCAGTCATCGGCGGCCCAGCCGAAGTGGTGCACGAGCGGGCCGACGTAGAGGGACGGGTCGGCCAGCCGCCCGGTGACGACGACGTCGGCTCCCGTCCCCAGCGCCTCCACCACCCCTTCGTGACCGAGGTAGGCGTTGGCCGAGATGAGCTCGGCACCCGTGCGCGACAGGGGTTCTCCGGTCTCCCAGAGCACCGGGTCGAGCTCGCGGACGAGCTCGAGCACGTCGTCGCCCAGCACGGCGGCCACCCGTGGGCGCAGGCCGAGGCGGTGCGCCGTGCGGGCCGCGACCTCGGCCGCCGCCGGTGCGTTGGCGGCACCCGAGTTGGTGATGATCGTCGTGCCGGCCGCCGCTGCGGGAGCCAGCGTGGCCTCCAGCCGCTCCTCCCACAGGGGGTCGTGGCCGGTCGAGGGGTCCTCGAGCCGTCGGGCCTGGGCCGCCGCCACCGTGCGCTCGCCGAGGCACTCGAACACGATGACGTCGAGGTCGGCCTGCCGCACCAGCTCGACCGCGGGGTCGATCCGGTCGCCCGCGAAGCCGGCGCCGGCGCCGAGGCGCAGGGTGGGGGTCAGGCCCACAGGGGCACCGCCCCGGTGACGACGGCGACGGCGAGCATGACGAGGCTGACGAGCCAGGCCCACTTGAGGAGGTGGCGGATGTGGCTGCCGATCTGCACCCCGCCGAGGCCGACGAGGAGGAAGAAGGAGCCGGTGAGCGGGCTGATCGGGAAGCCGGTGGTCTCCTCGCCGAGGAGCGAGGCCCGGGCGATCGCCTCGCCCGAGACGCCGAACTGCTCGCCGACGCCGATGAGGACCGGCATCACG
This sequence comes from Phycicoccus mangrovi, assembly GCF_018729305.1. Taxonomy (NCBI): domain Bacteria; kingdom Bacillati; phylum Actinomycetota; class Actinomycetes; order Micrococcales; family Intrasporangiaceae; genus Phycicoccus; species Phycicoccus mangrovi. Next base: position 111,081 of record NZ_JAHHWP010000008.1, read on the forward strand.
CCGAAGTAGTAGGCGTCCGGGCCGAAGAGCAGGCTCAGCGGGACCCCGAGCACGCCGACGAGGAGGGGGAGCCCCGGCGCGAGACCGCCGGGGATCAGCGAGGCCGCGCTCGTGGCCATGGCGTCGATCATGCCCGTGCCCTCGAGGATGCCGAGGAAGACACCGGCGGCCAGCAGCGTCGTCGCCATGAGCATCGCGCCCGTGGCGTGCGCCTCGATCCGCTCGGTCTGCCGGCGCAGGCCGGGGTAGTTGACGACCAGCGCGATGACGACACCGGCCAGGAAGCAGACCTCGGGCGGTGCGATGCCGCTCACGAGGGCCGCGACGACGAGCACCGTCAGCCCGACGTCAAGCCAGAACAGGCGCGGACGGCGCAGGTCCTCCTCGGTGTCGACGTCGCCGTCGGGTGCCTCGTGCGTGGGTCGGCCGGAGCGCTCGCGGTCACCGGCCGGGGCGCCCGCGTCCCGACCGGTCGGGCCCGTGGGGCCGTCCGCGGTGCGCGCGCCGACGGCGAGCGGGGTCCGCTGCTCGGTGGCGACGGTCTCGGTGTCGACCTCGGCCGTCGTGACGTCCTCCGTGGCGAGCCGGCGCGCCTCGCGGCGGCCGAGCCACCACGCGATGACGACGACGGCGACCATGCCGGTCAGCTGCGCCGGGATGAGGGGAACCCAGAGCTCGTTGGCGTCGACCTTGACGGTCGTCGCGGCGCGCGCCGTCGGGCCACCCCACGGCAGGAGGTTCATGACCCCGGCACCGAGGCCGACGCAGGTGGTCAGCACGAGCCGGCTCATGCCGAGGCGGTCGAAGAGGGGCAGCATCGCGGGGATGGTGATGAGGAACGTCGTCGCGCCGGCGCCGTCGAGGTGGGCGGCCATCGCGAGCACGGCGGTGCCGACGCACACGGTGACCGGGGCGCTGCCGGCGAAGCGGACGATGCGGGCGATGATCGGGTCGAACATGCCGGCGTCGCGCATCAGGCCGAAGTAGACGATGGCGAAGACGAACATCGTCGTCGTCCCGACGACGCCGCCGAGGCCGTCCTTGACGAAGCCGCCGATCTCGTCGGGGCCGAAGCCCGCGGCGAGGGCGGCGGCGAGGGGGACCCCGGCGAGGGCGACGACCGCTGCGACCCGGTTGGTCAGCAGGAGGGCGAGGATGACCGCGACGGTGAGGTATCCGAGCAGGGAAAGCATCTGAGGCCTTTCTCGAGTGCTGCCCGAGGCTCTCAACCCTCGACGTTGCCCGTCCAGCACCAATGCGGCATACATTGATGCGCTGTGGGCATCAACATCGGGATCCGGCACCTGCGGGCCGTCATCGCCGTCGCCGACCACGGGACGTACACGGCGGCGGCGCAGGCCCTCGGGGTGGCGCAGTCGTCGCTCTCGCGCGCCGTCATCGAGGCCGAGCGGCGGGTCGGGGTCCGGCTGTTCGAGCGGACGACCCGGCGCGTCGAGCCGACGGTCGACGGGCGCGAGCTCGTCGAGGTGGCGCGGCGCCTCGTGGCGGAGTTCGACGCCACCCTCGCCCACGTCGAGGGCTACGTCGCCGGCACGCGCGGGGCAGTGAGCGTCGCTGCGCTGCCGTCGATCGCGGCGACCCTGCTGCCCCCCGTCCTCGCCGCCTTCCGACGGCCGCGGCCGGACGTGTCGGTCGTCGTCCGGGACGGGCTCTCGGGCGAGGTGCTGTCGATGCTGGTCCACGGCGAGGTCGACCTCGGGCTCACGGTCGCGCCTGAGCTCCCGCCGGAGCTCGTCGCGCGGACGGTCGCCGAGGACGGGTTCGCCGTGGCCGTCCCGGAGGGGCACGAGCTGGCGGAGGCGGCGGAGGTGCCGTGGTCGGCGCTCGACGGGCGGCCGCTCGTCGCGTTCGACCGGACCTCGTCCATCCGCGGCCACACCGACGCGGCCTACGCCCGGGTCGGGATCCGCCCGGGGCCGCTCACCGAGGCCCGCAACGTGGGCGCGGTCGCCGGCCTCGCCGGGGGAGGGCTCGGGGTGGCCGTCGTTCCCGGGCTGGTCCTGCCGCTCGTCGCCTTCGCCGGGCTCGTGTGGCGGCCGCTGGTCGAGCCGGTCGTCCGCCGGGAGGTCCGACTCGTCCGGCACCGGGACCGTCCGTTGTCGCGCACCGCGCGAGAGCTGATGGCGGCGCTGGCCCGGGCCTCGACGGGCGAGGTCGTGCTCCCCCCGCTCGTGTCCTGGTCCGACCCCGACGGCGCCTTCCCGGTGAGGGGAGGGCGCCGTCGCCGTGCTGTGGTGGCGGTGGTCAGTCGCGCTCGAGCGCGCCGACGAGGCGCCACGCGGCGGGGAGGGCGCCGGCGGCGAGCAGGGCCTTGAGCGCGTCGCCGAGGAGGAAGGGCACGACCCCGACGGCGACCGCGGTCGCGAGCGACATGCCGGTCGAGAGCGAGAGCCACGAGACGCCGAAGGCATAGATGGTCAGCGAGGACGCGACGGCCGCGAGCAGCTGGCGCGGCACCGAGCGGTCGTGGCCGCGACGGGCCGCGAGCCCGGCGACGGCGGCCGCGGCGAGGAAGCCGACGAGGTAGCCGCCGGTGGCACCGACCACGACGTGCGCCCCGTGCGAGCCGTCGGTGAAGACCGGCAGGCCGACGACCCCGAGGACGAGGTAGAGCGCCATGCTCGCGACCGCGCGGCCGGGGCCGAGCGCCGCGCCGACGAGGAGGACGGCGAAGGTCTGCCCGGTCACCGGCACGGGGGAGCCCGGCACGGGGACCGCCACCTGGGCGGCCAGCGCGGTGAGCAGCGCCCCGAGTCCGACGGTGACACCGGTGCGGGTCAGCGCGCGGGGCAGGACGGCCTCGGCGAGGGTCGGGCGGAACGGGGCGGCGAGGGCGGTCATCGGGTCTCCGTGTCTCGAGGGGCGGGCTGCCCCCCATCCTGCCGACCTCCGTGCGCGGCGGCGCAGCGGGGTGACCAGTGAGACACCCGGGCCCGTCGGCACTGCCGCGGCGTTCGAGGTGAAAAAAGACCCTCTCGTGGTCGGGTTTCACCTCGACCCGGCAGCATCCACCGCGTTCGAGGTGAAAGGCGACCCTCTCGTGGTCGGGTTTCACCTCGACCCGGCAGGAGGCAGCGGTCAGACCGGACGCTCGAAGGTGACGAGCAGGCCCTCGACCCCGCCGGGGCCCATCCGGCCCTTGACGTCGGCGCTCGTGATGGCCTTGAGCTGCCAGCCCTGACCCGCGTGCTCGTTGAGGACCTTCTCGAGGCGGTCGCCGGACATCTTGCCGCCGATCATCTTCTCGCGGAGCTCGACGACCTTGTACTGGTACGGCACGGTGCATCCCTTCGTCGCGGACGGACGCCTCCGACCGTAGTGGGGCGGGCACCTCTCCGCCCAGACCCTGGGTCGGCCCCGACGTATCACCGGGGGCGGTCCGCCCCTCCTCCCGCCGACGGCATCCGTCGTCGGTGGGAAGGAGCGGACATGCCCGGTTGGTACGTACACCTCGAGGCGGCGCACGACACCGCCCGGCTGCTGCGGGACGGCACCGTCCCACCCGGGTTCGCCGTCAGCGAGCCGGAGACGAGGGTCATCGGAGAGCACTGCCACACCTGGCGCAACTACCTCGCGCTCGGTGCCCTCGGCCCCGACCTCTTCTACCTGCTGCCCGACTTCAAGGACACGACGGGACAGGTCATCCGGCAGGTCGTGCAGTGGGCGCTCGACGTGTGGGAGGTCGTCGACGCGGAGTTCGTCGCGAAGTGGGAGAAGTGGATCGACCCGATCTCGACGAACAACGCGCAGCTCGCGTCGCAGCTGACCGGCGGGCTGTCGACGCAGCTGGCCCAGGTGCTCGACGAGCTGACGTCGGCGATCATGTCCGCCTTCAAGGGGCTGCTCGCCGAGATGGGCGACTGGTTCGGCGTGCTCACCTCCGGTGTGCCGCAGGGCTACGGCGACGACGCCTTCTACTGGTCGGACATGCTCCACTACCGGCGGACCTACCAGTTCCCGTTCGTCCTCTTCTCCCAGGCGCAGGTGGCGCTCGCGGCGGCGACCACCGACGACGAGCGCAAGGACGCGCAGGCGCGCATCGCCTTCGCCGTCGGCTGGATGTCCCACTGCGCCACCGACGTCACCGGCCACCCCTTCACGAACGCGAAGTCCGGCGGGCCCTACCGCGACCACTGGCAGCGCCACCACCTCGTCGAGAACCACATGGACTCCGAGAACTACGACGCCCGCCACCCCGGCCCGCTCTACGGCGAGTACGGCACGTCGGCGCTGCACTTCCGGGTCGCCTTCCGGCACCGCGACGACGCCCCCTACGACGGCCGCGACGACGCCCCCGCCTACGACCACTGGGCCGGGCTGCCCGCGTACGACGACGGCGACGGACCCACGGCCACCGCCGCCCGGCGCACCTTCTTCGACCTCGACAGCGGCCCGCTGCCGGGCCACCTCGTCGAGGGCCTCCTCGACGCGATGCACGAGGTCTACGGCGGCGACGGCCCGCACATCCTCCTGCAGGACCCGCCCTTCTCGGCGACCGACCCCGGCACCGGGCAGCCCGACGGGCGGCCCAACGAGGCCGCGATGAACCAGATGTGGGAGATCGTCTACCGCTACCTCAAGATGACCGGCAGCGACGCGATCAGCCTGCGCCTGCCCCCGCCCCCGTCGGTCTTCACCGACCACTCGTTCCCCACGCCGCCCGGCGGCGGGGGCGCCGGCATCGACGACGACCCGAGCCGTGGCGCCGACGTGGACGACGACGACTCGTTCAGCCTGCTCGACCTCCTGCTCGCCCTCTTCGCCTGGGCGGTGTACCTCGCGCAGGTGGTGCTCTGGCTGGCCACGATCCTGCCGAGCCTCATCGTCGACGTCACGACGTTCCCGGCGCGCGAGGTCGTCTACTGGGCGGTCATCGTCCCGGCCTGGAACCTCTACCTCCTCGCCCGGCGCGCCCTCGTGATGTCCGGCTTCGCGATGCCCAAGCCCGCCGAGGTCAACACCGGCCTGACGACGCTCGGGCGGCAGGGGACGTACGACATCGCCTCCGCCCTCGACGCGCCGTTCGGCCTGCCGACCGCGCCGCCGCCGGTCACCGAGCCGTCCGGCCGACTGACCTCGCACTCGGCGCACGCGCTCGACCACGCCTACCCGCGCGGCATCGTGCGCGACCTCCCGTCCGCGATCGGCCGGCCCGACCTCGCGAGCGCGCTCGGGCTGACCTCGCCGCTGCGGTACGCGGCGGACGCCCCCGGCGACGAGCTCAAGCCCTCGGAGTGGGTGGCACCGTGGCGCTATCCACTCCGCAACCAGGCGGGCGCCGGTGTGGCGCAGGAGGGTCCGGCCACGCACGTCGGTCCCTACGTCGTCGGATCCGACTCGACCGTCCTGCTCTCCGGCCTCACCGGGGACGACGGCGCCCGGGCGGACCTCGAGGCGGCGTCGAGCCCGGAGGAGACGGCCGCCGTGCTCGACGTCCGGCTCCCGCAGGACGAGAACCTCGGCGGACCGGTCGACTACGGCCTCTACCTCGTCGGCCGGATGGCCGCCGAGAGCGGCAAACCGGAGCTCTCGGTGCCGGACTTCAACCTCGACTCCGACCGCGGCTACGCCTGGCACTGCTGGGACTGGAACCGCTCGACGGTGCCCTGCGTGCCCGACATCACGCCGGTCGGCACGGAGGACTACGGCTACCGGATGCCGTGCACGTCGCCGCAGCTGTTCCACGCCGACCACGACTGCCCGACGCACCCGGGCCGCTGGTACGTCGAGACGCACGACCTCGACGTGCACTACCTCCCCGGCGCCGGGCCCCGGCGCTGCGGGAAGCCGTCCGAGCACGAGCCCGTGACCGACCTCGAGTGGCAGCGCCACCTCCGCGAGGAGCGATGAGATGACCACCACCCCCACCGGCCCGCGACGCGACGGCCGGGACGACGAGCAGCACCCGGTCCTCACCGAGAAGGAGGACGCCGCCCAGCGGGGCGCCGACCCCGCCGGCTCGGTCGGCGCCACGACGCGGCCGAGCGGCGACCTCGCCGACGGCTGGACCCCCTCGGACCACCTCGCCCGCGAGGCCGGCGAGCTCGCGGCCGAGATCGGGAGGGAGCACCGGCCCCGGCGCGAGGACGTCTACCCGTACCTCCTCGTGCGGGCGGCGAGCCCCGGCGACCGCGGGGCGCGGCCGGTCTGGCCTCCCGTCCCGTGCTGGCAGTCGCCGGACATCCTCCTCATGGACGCGGCCGCCACCGGCCCCTTCGACCCGACGCAGCTCGTCGGCAGCCCGACCGCCGGGCGCCGCTACCGGGTGTTCGTCCGGGTCTGGAACCTCGGGCTGCTGCCGGCGGTCGGGGTCCACGTGCGCGCCTGGTTCGTCGACCCCGGCTTCTTCGGAGGCGCGACCGGGCCGGCCTACACGCCGCAGCTCATCGGCGGTGCGATGGTCAACCTCGACGACCGCACCCGCCCCGGCGCCGTCGCGGTCGTCGAGCTGGACCGCACCTGGGACATCCCCGAGACGCTGACCGGCCACGAGTGCCTCCTCGCGTCCGTGTCGTGCCCCCTCGACCCGTGGTCGGGTGTGCTGGACGCCAACGCCGACCGGCACGTCGGGCAGCGCAACCTGACGATCCTCGCCGGCAGCGACGACGCCAAGCAGCTGTTGTGGACGCTGGGCTCGCGCGTCACCGGCACGCTCGAGCTGGTGCACGGCGGGGCCACGGTGGGGCCGCTGGTGCGCGGCGTGCTCGGGGACACGGAGACCGAGCTCGGGGTGCCCGAGCGGCTGCTTCCGCCGTCCCCGAGGGCGCTGCGCCACGGAGTCGCCACGCCGACCGGGCAGCACCTGGCGACGATGCTGCGCACCCGCGACGGCTGGCTGGTCGCCGACAGCGAGCGGGTCGTCGCGCTGGCGACCGAGCTCGGGCTCGTCGGCCGCGACGGCGGGAAGCCGCGCCGGGGCCGCCGCGACCCCGTCGCGCCGGACGTCGCGGGACTCGCGCAGAAGCTCGCGCCGGAGCACGCCGAGCGCCTCGGGGTGCTCGTCGACGGCGAGCCCGGCGACGCCCTGCTCGAGGGGCTGGTGCGCCTCTGGGACGTCGGCGACCTCACGGCAGGCGGACTGGCGGGGGCGCTCGCCGAGGGCGGCCCGGCCGCGCACCTGCTTCAGCTGGCGCACACCGACCCCGAGCGGCAGGAGGCCGGCGGCTACTCCCTCGTCCTCCTCGGCTGAGAAACAGCCTTCGACGGCCGGGGGATCGGTGCGGCGCAGCGCGGTTGGGGCGCCGGGTGCGGACGTAGGTTCGGGGGGTTGCCGACCGAGAGGAACCACCCGATGGATGCCGATGCCGACCGCCTGGCCGAACGGCGTGAGCACGACCTCGCCGTGCAGGAGGTCGTCGACCGGCTCGCGGAGGAGGGGCCCCACGAGGACCCCACCCTCGTCGCCGACCGGCTCGTCGAGCGCCTGACCGCCGTCGGCGTCGTCGGGATGCCCGGCCCCTGGGTCGACTCGGTCGTCACCGAGCTGATGGCCGGCAACCCCTACGTGGTCTCGCCTTTCACAGAGGAGCACGAGGACGTCCCCGAGCCCACGACGCCGGCCCGCTCCGAGGTCATCGAGTAGTAGGGCGGCCCCCGGACGACGTGCCGGCCTGAGCCGGAGCGCTACTCGTCGCCGCGCAGGGTGAACGAGCGCAGGCGGTCGCCGGCGAACCACACGGACCCGACGCTGACGACGACGGCCGCGACGACGGCGTACCCGAGCCCGGTGCCGCCCGCGTCGACGAGGTCGTCGACCGCGTGCCCGACCTCCCGGCCCCACGCGCCGACCGACAGCCACTTGACGCCGCTGAGCACCGAGCCGATGACGCCCTCCCAGAAGAGCGTGTAGAGCAGCCCGACGACGACGGCGTAGCGGGTCAGCGCGGCGAGGCCGAGGAAGAGCGCCGTGTACACCGTGCCCGCCACCACCCCGGCCGCGCCGAGGGCGAGGGCGCGCCCCGGGTGGGCGGTGTCGAGGACGAGGGCGGCGACGGCGAGCGGGAGGGCGCCCAGGGCCGTCGTCGTCAGCCAGGCGGCGGCGAACTTGCTCCGGGCGATGGTGTGCCGGCTCACCGGCTTGGCGAGCAGGTAGACGATGGAGCCGTCGTCGACCTCCGGGCCGAGCACGGCGGTGGCGGCCAGCAGCGCGACGAGCGGCAGCGCGAGCGTGTACCCGAGGCCGACGGTCGCCTCGACCCCGACGGCGTCGGAGGTGAGCAGGCGGACGACGACCGCGAGCCCGACGAGCGCCAGCGGCAGCAGGAGCAGCACGACGCCGCGCCGGCGACCGACGACGGCCTGCGCGGAGAGGGCGAAGAGCGTGCGGTTCACCGGGTCACCCCTCCACCAGGTACGAGAACACGCTCTCGAGCGAGTCATCGGTGGGGGCGAGCTCGTGCAGCCGCAGCCCCTGCTCGCGAGTGACGGCGGGCAGGCGCAGCGCGAACGCGCCGAAGTCCGCCACCGACACCGACACACCGCCGTCCGGGCGCAGCGACACCGCGACGACCGAGGGCTCGGCGATGAGGCAGGCGGCGAGGCGGCGGTCGTCGTCGGCCGAGACCACGTACTGCACGGGCCGGTCGGTCATCAGCCGCCGGATCTCGCCGAACTCGCCGGAGGCCGCGTGCCGCCCGGAGACGACGACCTCGATCTGCCGCGCGACCTGCTCGACCTCCTCGAGGATGTGCGAGCTGAACAGGACCGTGCGCCCCTCGGCTCCCATCCGGCGCAGCAGCGCCATGAGGTGCAGGCGCTGGCGCGGGTCGACACCGTTGAACGGCTCGTCGAGGAGGAGCACCGACGGGTCGTGGACGAGGGCGGAGGCGAGCTTGACCCGCTGGCGCATCCCCTTGGAGTAGGTGCCGATGCGCCGGGCCGCGGGCTCGACCATGTCGACGACCTCGAGGGCCCGCTCGGTGGCGGCGCCGGGGTCGGGCAGGCCGTGCAGCTCGGCGTTGGCGAGGACGAAGCGCCGGCCGGTGAGGTAGCCGAAGCTCACCTCGCGCTCGGGGACGAGCCCGAGCTGCCGGTAGACGTCGGTCGTGCGCCACACGGACGTGCCGTCGAGCGTCACGGTGCCGGCCGACGGCGCGAGGAAGCCCGACATGAGGGCGATGAGCGTCGTCTTGCCGGCGCCGTTCGGCCCGAGCAGCCCGGTGATGCCCGGGCCGACGCTCATCGAGATCCCGTTGACGGCGACGACGTTGCCGTACCAGCGCGAGACCTGGTCCAGGACGAGCGTGCTCATGCGCTCGCCTCCCGTCGGTAGCGCGCGACGAGGGCGCCGACGCACGCGGCCGAGAGGCCGACGAGCACGACGACGTAGGCGGCCACCATCCCCGCGCCGGTGGGCGGGGCGAGGGTGTCGGCGTCGGTCCACGCGCCCATGAGCCCGCGGTAGAGCGAGTACGGCGAGAACAGGCCGGCGACCTCGGCGACGCGGGTGCTGCCCTCGCCGTCGGCGATGCCCTGGACCGCCGTCACGACGCCGTTGGCGATGACGAGGAAGGCGATCGTCGCGACGACGGCGAACCCGCGCCGGGTCGACCACGACGCGATGATCCCGCCCACCCCGGCGAGCGAGAGCGCGAGGAGCACCGCGAGCCCGAGCGCGACCCCGGCCTCGCGGGTCTGGTCCGAGACGTCGAGCTCGGTGAGCAGCGCCGCGGCGTAGAGGATGACGACCGGCAGGAGGAGGAAGACGAGGGTGGCGAGCAGGAGCGAGAGCCAGCGCGCGACCGCGTACGCGGCCGAGGGCAGCGGCCGGGCGAGGTAGAGCGCGATCGTGCCGTGCCGCAGGTCGCGCGAGAAGAGCACCGGCGCCTGCGACGCGACGAACACGCCGAGCAGCACCTGCGTCGTCGACGCGTACTCGGCGTACCCGATGGGCAGCCGGTCGAGGCCGACGAAGGCCATGACCCCCGCGACGATGACCGCCGGCAGGAGGTTGAGCCCGAGCAGGAGGAAGGGCAGCACCTTCGAGCGGCCCGAGCGCCCGAGGCCGAAGGCGTTGCGGAAGCCGGTGAGCACGAGCGAGCGGGCGATGGCCGCGCTGCCGAGGCGCGGCCCGGTGTACGGCCGGTAGCCGAGGTCGTGGATGACGCTGCGGCCGGCGTCGTCGGTGCCGCGGGGGCTCGTCGGCTCAGCCACGGGGCACCCCCGGCTCGTCCTGGGCGTCGGCGTCCGCGGGGTCGGCGAAGACGTCCTCGAGGTGGCGGTGGTCGGCCTGCATCCGCACGAGCCCGAGGCCGAGGTCGGCGGCGGTGTCGCGGACGACGTCGCGCACGTCGCGGGGTCCCCGGTCCGCGGCGTCGACCGAGAGCAGCGACCCCCGCCGGGCCACCGGCACGCCGGCCGCGGCGAGGGCCTCGGCCATCCGCGCCTGGGCGTCGTCACCGAGCACCTCCACGAGGAGGGCGCCGGTGGCGTCGAGGAACTCGTCGGTGCGCGAGGCGCGCAGCAGGGTGCCGCCGTCGAGGACCACGACGTGGTCGCTGACCCGCTCGAGCTCGCCGAGGAGGTGGGAGGTGACGATCACGGCGATCCCGAAGTCGTGGCCGATCCGGCGGACCAGGCCGAGCATCTCGTCGCGGGCGGCGGGGTCGAGGCCGTTCGTCGGCTCGTCGAGGAGGACCAGGCGCGGGTCGTGGACGAGCGCCTGGGCGAGCTTCGCCTTCTGCTTCATGCCCGTCGAGTAGCCACCCATCGGGCGGTAGCGCTCCTCGGCGAGGCCGACGTGGCGCAGCACCTCGGCCGCGCGCTCGCGGGCGGCGACGCGTGGCAGCCCCGACATCATCCCGAGGTGGACGACGAAGTCGCTGGCGCTGACGTCCGGGGGCAGGCAGTCGTGCTCGGGGAGATAGCCGACCGCCGCCCGGACCCGGGCGCCCTCCGTGGCGACGTCGTGGCCGAGGACCTCCGCGCGCCCACCGGTCGCGGGGACGAGGCCGAGGAGGATCTTCAGGAACGTCGACTTGCCCGCGCCGTTCGCGCCGACCAGACCGGTCGTGCCGGGGCCGACGTCGAGCGTGAGGGCGTCGAGCGCGAGCACCGCACCGTAGTCCTTGGTGAGGTGCTCGGTGCGCACGACCGGCTCCACCCGCCTCACCCTAGCCCGGGGCGGTCCGGGCCCGGGTGAGGAGAGGGTGGAGGTGGTGCGTGGCTCCCGTGGAGGTCAGTTCGGGACGTCGACGTAGACGAGGGCGTCGGTGCCGCCGCGGCAGACGACCGGCGTCGTGTTCTCGCAGCGCATCTCGTACTCGCGCTTCGTCACCGGCGAGCGTGCCGTCACGGTCGCCGGCAGGTCGGCCGACGAGGCCATGAGCGCCTGCGCGGTCTCGGTGGCGAAGTCGCACGACGTCACCTCGTTGCCGCTCCACGCCGTCGCGCCGTCGACCGTGCCGCACTCCTTCGCCGTGGAGGCCCGCTCGGTGGGGGTCGGCCCGTCCGACGGAGCGTCGGACGCGGTCTCCTCGGGTGAGGGGGCCTCGTCGGTGGCCGACGCCGAGCTCGACACCGAGGGGGCGGCCACGCTCGAGTCCTCGTCGCCGTCGCTGCCGAAGAACCAGACCATCCCGGCGAGCATGAGCACACCGACGAGGGCCAGGGCCACCATCCCGAGGCAGCCCTTGCGTCGGTCGGCGGGGAGCTCGTCGGAGGCCTGTCCGCCGAGGAGGAAGGCGTCGTCGGGCTCGGCGACCGGCGCCGCCGTCGGGGCGGGCGGGACGGCGGCCGCGGCCGCGACCGGCACCGTGGCAGGTGTCGGTGGGGTCGGCGGAGCCGCCGCGACGGGCAGCTCGGTCGTCGTCGCGTCGTCGGCCGACGGGGTCGCCGGCGTCGTGTGGTCTCGCGGCAGGGTCGTGCCGCAGAGGGAGCAGAATCGGTCCGCGGGGTGTACCGCGGCGCCGCACTCGGGGCAGGTCACGGGTCTCTCCGTCCGGGGGTGGACAACCCAGCCACGATAGCCACGAGGGCGCCCGCCGCCCCAAATCGCGAGGTCAGCGGGCGCTCAGGAACAGCACGACGGGTGGGTGCCGAGGCCCCGGTGGCTTGGCACCCACCCGCCGCGTCCAGGGGGGTGACCCGGGTGGCGGTCACCGCGACGCCGGCGGACCCCGTCGTCCACCGGCGCGCCCACGCTAGGGGGAGCGCGGCGGGCCCTGGGTCAGGCGAACACCCGGAGTCGGTCAGGGTTCGGTCAGGCGGACGGGCCCGGGGCGGTGGTGGCCCGGGCCCCCCGCCGGTCGGACGGAGACGGGGGCAGGGGCCCGGCTCAGGTCGCGACCGGTTCGTGCGTCGTCGCGACGCCGGTCCTCGGGGACAGGGTCCCGGGGTCCGCGTCGTGCCACGACCACACGTCGTCACCGCGCAGGACCACGTCCGAGCCACCGTCGATCTGGACGGTCTGGCCGCAGACGTGCGTGTTCTCCTCGGAGACGAGCCAGGCGAGCAGCGAGGCGACCTGCGCGGCCTCGAGGTACCCGCCCAGCGGCATCGGCACCGCGGCGTCGAGGGCGGCGCGCCCGTCGGCCGTCGCCGTCATCGCCGCGGTCATCGGGGTGCGGACGACGCCCGGGGCGACCGCGTTGAGGGGGATGCCGGCCCCGGCCCACCCCGGCAGCGGCGCGGCCCGCCGGACCCAGCGCGACACCGCCCGCTTGCTCGAGGGGTAGATGGTCGCGGCGGCCTGCGGCCCGGCCGCCTCCAGCTCCGCGGCCAGGGCGAGCGCGCGGTCCTCGTCCCCGGCCAGGCAGGCCTCGACGAGCGGCGCGTGCACCGGCAGGAGCGTGGCCATCGACGACGTGACGACCGCGCGTGGGGCGCGGGACGAGGCGGCCAGGGCCGGGCGCAGGCCGGTCAGCAGGTCGACCGCCCCGAAGAAGTTGACCGCGACGGTCGCCGGGACCGGCAGGGCCAGACCGGCATTGGCCACGACGGCGTCGATGCGGCCGCCGGTCTCGTCGAGCACGCCCTCGACCGCGTCATCACGGCCTCGGCGCGTCGAGAGGTCGGCCACGACGTCGCCGGACGTGACGTCGACCGCGACGACGTGCTCGCCCCGACGCGTCAGCAGGGCCGCGAGCGCCTGCCCGATGCCCGACGCGGCCCCGGTCACCACGATCGTCCGAGCCATGGCAGTCCTGCCTCTCGACCGGCTCCGGGCGGGAACCCCGGGGCTCCTGCTCCGAGCCTAGGAAGATGCCGGCCGGACGGCCGGGGGACGTCTCGTGGGTCACAGTGTCTGCTGCGTCACGCGGGCTGCGACGATGGAGGCGTGGACATCGTGACCCGTGGCTTCGTCGGCCGCCGCTCCGGCGGCGACCCGCGCATCCCTCCCGGCCAGTACCTCGAGCGCGACTTCCCGGTGCTCTCGGCGGGGCCGACCCCGGTCGTCCGCCGGGAGGACTGGACCCTCCGGGTGGAGGGCGTGGACGGCAGCAGCGGCATCCTGTCGTGGGCCGACCTGCACCGCCTCCCCGTCGAGGACGTGCGCACCGACATCCACTGCGTGACGAAGTGGAGCAAGCTCGACACCTCGTGGCGCGGCGTCGACGTCGAGGCCGTGCTGGCGGCGGTCGGCGTCGGGACGCAGAACGCGACGCACGTGCTCGTCCACGCGCACGGCGGGTACACCACGAACCTGCCGCTCGCCGATCTCCGGGGCGGGCGCGCCTGGATCGCGACGGAGTACGAGGGTGCTTCTCTCGCACCGGAGCACGGCGGTCCGGCGCGGCTGCTCGTCCCGCACCTGTACTTCTGGAAGTCGGCGAAGTGGGTGAGCGGCCTGCAGCTGCTCGCGCACGACCGGCCCGGGTTCTGGGAGCAGCTCGGCTACCACGAGTACGGCGACCCGTGGCGCGAGCAGCGCTACGTCGGCGACTGAGGCCGGGGCACCGATGACCGTCGCGTGGTCCTCCCCGCCGCTGCCCATGCCCTGGTACCGCGCCCGCGTGGAGGACGCGTGGCTCGAGACCCGCACCGCCCGGACCGTCGTGCTCGACGTCCCCGGCTGGCCGGGGCACCACGCCGGGCAGCACGTCGACGTCCGGCTCACCGCCGACGACGGCTACACCGCCACCCGGACCTACTCGGTCGCCTCGGCGCCCGAGACCGGCCGGCTCGTGCTCACCGTGCAGCTCGTCACCGAGGGCGAGGTGTCGCCGTGGCTCGTCGGCGAGGCCCGCGAGGGCGACGAGCTCGAGGTGCGCGGACCCATCGGCGGCTGGTTCCGCTGGGACGAGCAGATGCCCGAGCCGGTGCTGCTCGTCGCCGGCGGCAGCGGGGTCGTGCCGCTCATGGCGATGGTCCGGCACCGCTCGCGCGTCGGGGCCGCCCAGCCCTTCCACCTCGTCTACTCGGCGCGCACGCCGGACCACGTCATCTACACCAACGAGCTCTTCGCGCTCGCCCGCACCTCGCCCGGCCTGCGGGTCGACCGGCTCTACACACGCGGCGGGCTGCCCGACGACGCGCGGGAGCCGGGGCGGCTGCGGCCGGAGGACCTGCCCGGGGTCGACGCCTTCGAGGCGCCGCCGGTCGTCTACGTCTGCGGGCCGTCGGGCTTCGTCGAGGCGGCGGCGGGCATCCTCATCGAGAAGGGCCACGACTCGGGCGCCATCCGCACCGAGCGCTTCGGCCCCTCCTCCTGAGCCGTCCCCTCCTTCCCGACTTCTTGCGAGTTCCGCCGCCCGACACGCCGCCGGACGGCGCGTCGGGCGGCGGAACTCGCAACCAGTGGGTGAAGGGGCGGGTCAGTGGGGGTCGCAGGTGAGGTGGACGCCCTCGGCGACCCGGTAGGGCGTCGCCGCGACGATGGCCCCGACGACCCGCCGCAGCCGGCTGACCTCGGCGCGCACGGTCACCTGGTGCTCCTCGTCGCCGAAAAGCGAGCGGCTGAGGGCCGCGGCCGTCAGCCCGTCCGGACCGGCCGCGGCGAGCAGCCGGACGATGGCCGCGTGCCGCGGGGTCAGCGCCGCCCGCCAGCCGCCGTCGCTCCCGCCGCTCACCTCGAGCAGCGCCTCGCCGCCGACGGTGCGCAGCGTCGCCACCAGGACGGCCGCCTGCGCGTCGGGCCGCACGAGCCAGCCCTCGCCGAGCCGCTCCGGCAGGCACAGCCCGAGCCCCGGCACGGTGAGCGGCAGGTTCTCGCGGGGGGCCGCGATGCGGTCGCGGACGAGGACGCCGCTGTGGTGCGCGACCCAACCGTCGTCGTCGACGAGGAGGACCGGGCCGTGCGTCGTCGCGAGCACGTGCTCGGCAGAGCGGCGCAGGCGCTGGAGCGACTGCTCGTGGTGGCGCCACAGCCGGGCCTCGGCGAGCTTCGTCGCGGTGTCGACGAGGGCGATGAGCGCGGGATGGAGGGTGAGCGCCGGTCCTGACACGTCGACGACGCCGAGCATCGCGCCGGTGCGGGGGTCGTGGACGGGGGAGGCGGTGCAGTACCAGGGGTGCTGCCCCTCCTCGAAGTGCTCGGCCGAGAACAGCTGTACCGGCGCCTGCTCGGCGAGCGCGGTGCCGATGGCGTTGGTGCCGACGTGGTCCTCGGTCCAGACGGCGCCCTCCGAGAAGCCGAGGGTGTCGGCGGTGCGCAGCACCCCGGGCGACCCCTCGCGCCACAGGATGATGCCGTCGGCGTCGGTGACGACGACGATGAAGCGCGACGCGTCGGCGACGGACGTCAGCACGGCCCGGATCTCGTCGACGACGAGGCGCAGCGGCGAGGCCCGGCGGCGGCGCTCGACCTCGCCGAGCGGCAGCGGGTCGCGGGCGTTGGCGTGCGTGGGGTCGAGCCCGAAGCCGAGCGTGCGGCGCCAGGAGCGGGAGACGACGGGCCGGACCGGTGCGACCGGGGCCGAGCCGCCCATCACCGCGTCGTGGACGCGGCGCAGTGCGCGGGCGTGCTGCCCGAGGTCGGTGCCCGGGGCCACGGCGCTCCCGGCGCGGTACGACGTCATCGTCGGCTCCTCACCCCCCGGCGGCGCCGCCGGGCGATGGCCACAGGCTAGCCCTCCGCGCCGACGCGCGCCCCGTCGAACCGGGTGGGGATGCAACGCGCTGCAACGCTTCACGCGGCCACCGTCCGCTTGCTGTCCTGTGCCCCATCAGCGCGCGTCGACGAGGACGCGCGGCGGACGACAGGAGCCCCCATGACCGACACCCTGGAGCGCACCACGACCGAGGAGGGGAGCGCGCCGGCCCGGGCCGACGCCTGGCTCTCCGGCTTCGAGCAGGCCCTCGCCGCGGGCGACCTCGACCGCGCCGCCGGGATGTTCGCGACGCGCAGCTTCTGGCGCGACCTCGTGTCGTTCACGTGGAACCTCACGACGGTCGAGGACCGCGACGGTGTGCGCGACCTGCTGGCCCACAACGCCGAGCGGACCGCGGCCTCGGGCTTCGCGACGAGCGAGCCCGCGACCGAGGACGGCGGCGTCGTCACGGCGTGGTTCACCTTCGAGACCTCGACCGGGCGGGGGAGCGGCCTCGTGCGCCTCGTCCAGGAGGACGGCGAGGACCGCGCCTGGACCTTCCTCACGACGCTCGACGAGCTCAAGGGCTTCGAGGAGCCGCGCGGCACCCGGCGGGTCCGCGGCGCCGAGCACGGGGCCGACCGCTCGCGCACGACGTGGAAGGAGCAGCGCCAGCAGGAGGCCGAGTCGCTCGGCTCGACGACGCAGCCCTACGTGCTCGTCGTCGGCGGCGGCCAGGGCGGCATCGCCCTCGGGGCACGGCTGCGGCAGCTCGGCGTCCCGAGCCTCGTCCTCGACAAGCACCCGCGGCCGGGCGACCAGTGGCGCGGGCGCTACAAGTCGCTCTGCCTGCACGACCCGGTCTGGTACGACCACCTGCCGTACGTCAAGTTCCCCGACAACTGGCCGGTCTTCGCCCCGAAGGACAAGATCGGCGACTGGCTCGAGTCCTACGTCAAGGTCATGGAGGTGCCGTACTGGTCGAGCACCGAGGCCAAGAGCGCGACGTGGAACGGCGAGGCCGGCGAGTGGGTCGTCGAGGTCGAGAAGGAGGGGCAGCCGCTGACGCTGCGCCCGACGCACCTCGTCTTCGCGACGGGCATGAGCGGCAAGGCGCGGATGCCCGAGGTCGAGGGGATGGACGTCTTCCGCGGCGACGTGCACCACTCCTCGCGGCACCCCGGACCGGACGCCTACCGCGGCAAGAAGGCGGTCGTCATCGGCAGCAACAACAGCGCCTTCGACATCTGTGGGGCCCTGTGGGAGAACGACGCCGACGTCACGATGGTGCAGCGCAGCTCGACGCACATCGTCAAGTCCGACAGCCTCATGGAGTACGGGCTCGGTGACCTCTACTCCGAGCGGGCGCTCGCGGCGGGGGTGACGACCGAGAAGGCCGACATGATCTTCGCGTCGCTGCCCTACCGGATCCTCCACGAGTTCCAGATCCCCGCCTACGAGAAGATGGCCGAGGTCGACAAGGACTTCTACGACCGCCTCGAGAAGGCCGGCTTCTGGCTCGACTGGGGTGACGACGGCTCCGGCCTCTTCATGAAGTACCTGCGGCGCGGGTCCGGCTACTACATCGACGTCGGCGCCGCCGACCTCGTGGCCAACGGCGACGTCAAGCTCGCCCACGGCCAGGTCGTGCGCCTCACCGAGGACGCGGTCGTGCTCGACGACGGCACCGAGCTGCCCGCCGACCTCGTCGTCTTCGCCACCGGTTACAACTCGATGAACGGCTGGGTCGCCGACCTCATCGACCAGGAGACGGCCGACCGGCTCGGCAAGTGCTGGGGCCTCGGCTCGGACACGACGAAGGACCCCGGGCCCTGGGAGGGCGAGCAGCGCAACATGTGGAAGCCGACCCAGGTGCCGAACCTGTGGATGCACGGCGGCAACCTCCACCAGTCGCGCCACTACTCGCAGTTCCTCGCCCTGCAGCTCAAGGCGCGCTTCGAGGGCCTCGACACGCCCGTGTACCGGCTGCAGGAGGTGAACCACACGTCATGAGGGCCGCCCGCTTCCACGCCCGCGGCGACATCCGCGTCGACGACGTCCCCGAGCCGGCGACCCGGCCGGGCACCGTCAAGGTCGAGGTCGAGTGGTGCGGCATCTGCGGCACCGACCTGCACGAGTACCTCGACGGCCCGATCTTCGCGCCGACGGCCGAGGCGCCGCACCCGCTGACCGGCGAGTCGGCCCCGATCACGCTCGGCCACGAGTTCGCCGGCGTCGTCGCCGAGCTCGGCGAGGGCGTGACCGACCTCGCCGTCGGGGACCGGGTCGTCGTCGAGCCGTACATCATCTGCGGACGGTGCGACGCGTGCCGGCAGGGTCGCTACAACGTCTGCGCGACACTGGGGTTCGTCGGTCTCTCGGGCTACGGCGGTGGCTTCAGCCAGTTCGTCGTCGCCGAGCGCCGCTGGGTCCATCCGCTCGGGGAGCTCGGGACGGACGTGGGCGCGCTCATCGAGCCGCTCGCCGTCGCGTACCACGCGGTCCGGCTCTCGGGCGCGCAGCCGCAGCACTCCGCCCTCGTGTTCGGCGCCGGGCCGATCGGCCTCGTGACGACGGCCTGCCTCAAGGCGGTCGGGGTCGAGGAGGTGCTCGTCGTCGAGCCGGCGCGCGCCCGCAAGGAGAAGGCGCTCGTCGCCGGGGCCGACCGCGTCGTCGACCCGCGGGACGTCGACGTCGTCGAGGCGGTCATGGAGATCACGGACGGCCGCGGCGCCGACGTGTCCTTCGAGTGCGCCGGCATCGACCAGGTGCTCGCGACGGCCATCCGCTCGACCCGCGCCGGCGGCCGCTGCGTCAACGTCGCGATCTGGGGCCACGAGGCCTCCGTCGCGATGAACGACCTCGTCTTCCGCGAGGTCGACGTGCTCGGCAGCCTCGCCTACTGCGACGACCACCCGGCGACCATCGCCATGGTCCGCGACGGCAAGGTCGACCCGTACCAGTTCATCACCGGGCGGATCGACCTCGGCGACATCGTCGAGCAGGGCTTCCGGCAGCTCGTCGACAACAAGGAGGAGAACGTCAAGATCCTCGTCCACCCCTGATCGGGAGGGCGCGCCGGACCGCGCCCCCCGACGCCGCCGCCCGTGGCCGGTCCCTCCCCGGCCGCGGGCGGTGTGCGCGGTGGCAGGGTGGGAGCCGGCGCCACCGACTGGTCGGCGCCACCACGGACGATGGAGGAACGACGTGCGGGTCGCGGTGCTGGGGACGGGGATCATGGGCAGCGGGATGGTCCGCAGCCTGCTGCGCGAGGGGCACGAGGTCGTGGCCTGGAACCGTACGGCGGAGCGCGCCGGGCCGCTCGCCGGCGACGGCGCGACCGTGGCCGGCTCGTTGGCCGAGGCCGCGGACGGCGCCGACGTCGTCGTGACGATGCTCTTCGACGCGGACGCCACCGTCGAGGTCGGCCGGGAGCTCGTCGCGCACCTCGGCGAGGACGCCGTCTGGCTGCAGTGCGGCACGGTCGGCGTCGAGGGGGCCGCGCGGGTGGCCGAGGTCGGTGGCGGGCGGGTGCTCGACGCGCCGGTGCTCGGCACGCGCAAGCCGGCCGAGGAGGGAGCGCTGGTGGTGCTCGTGTCCGGCCCGGAGGCGTTGCGGCAGAAGGTGGCTCCGGTGCTCGAGGCCATCGGTTCGCGCTCGGTCGTGGCCGGTGACGAGGTCGGGGCGGCGAGCGCGCTCAAGCTCGCGTGCAACGCGTGGGTGGCCCTGCTGACGGCGGGGACGGCACAGTCGCTCGCCCTCGCCGGCGCGCTCGGGGTCGACCCCGCGCTGTTCCTCGAGGCCATCGACGGCGGCCCGGTCTTCGCTCCCTACGCGAAGGTCAAGGGCGGGGCGATGCTCGCGGAGGACTGGACGCCCTCGTTCGAGGTCGACGGGGTCGTCAAGGACCTCGGCCTCATGGTCTCGGCCGGCGCGGCGGCCGGCTTCCCGACCGAGCTGCTCCACGTCCTGCACGAGCTCTTCGCGCAGGCGTCCGGGGCCGGGCACGGGGCCGACGACATGGCCGCGGTCCGCACCGTCTTCCCCTGACCCGACGCGCCGCGCGACCGTGCGCAAACCGACGAATGTGTCGATTGATGCACGGTCCAGGGGTCGCCGGCGTGCAGAAACTGACGAATGTGTCGATTGCTGCACGGTGGAGGGGTCGCCGGCGTGCAGGAACTGACGAATGTGTCGATTGATGCACGGTCGAGGGGCAGCCGGCGTGCAGGAACTGACGAATGTGTCGATTGATGCACGGTCCAGGGGCTGCCGGCGTGCAGGAACTGACGAATGTGTCGATTGCTGCACGGTCCAGGGGTCGCCGGCGTGCAGAAACTGACACATTCGTCAGTTGGTGCACGCTCAGGAGCGGCCGACGCGCCAGGTGGTCCGGGCCTCGAACACCTCGCCGGGTCGCAGCGTCGCGTCGGGGAAGGCCGGATGGTGCGGCGCGTCCGGGAAGCCCTGCGTCTCGAGCGCCACGCCCGCGGACCGGCGCAGCGGATCGCCGTCGAGGCCGGTCAGCGACCCGTCGAAGTGCGCCCCGGTGTAGACCTGCACCGCCGGGCGGTCGGTGTGCACCTCGACCCACCGGCCGCTCGCCCCGACGAGCCGGGCGGCCCGCCGCATCCCGGCCCCGTCGACGACGAGGTTGTGGTCGAGGCCGCCGCCGCGCACGAGCTGCTCGTCGTCGAGGGCCAGGACGTCACCGATGCGGCGCGCCTGCCGCAGGTCGAACGGTGTGCCGTCGACCGGCAGCACCTCGCCCGTCGGCAGCAGGTCCGGGCCGACCGGGGTGAAGGACGACGCGTCGACCTCGAGCCGGTGGTCGAGGACGTCCGGGCCGTCGTCGAGCGCGAAGTAGGCGTGGTTGGTCATCCCGAGGTAGGTGGCGGCCGTGGTCGTCGCGTGGTGGTGCAGCCGCACCTCGTCATCGGTGACCTCGTACGTCACCCGCGCGGTCACCACGCCGGGAAGCCCCTGGTCGCCGTCCGGGCTGACGAGGCCGAGCACGACCCGGTCCGGCGCCTCCTCGAGGACCTCCCAGGGGCGCCGGTCCCATCCGTCCGGCCCGCCGTGCAGCGCGTTGGCGCCGTCGTTCGGCGGGACGTGGTGCTCGGCGCCGTCGACGACGAGCCGGCCGCCGCCCAGCCGGTTCGTGAAGCGGCCGACCGTCGCGCCGAGGTAGCCGCCGTCCCGGGCGTAGGTGCCGGGGTCGTGGTGGCCGAGGACGAGGTCGACCGGGCCGCCGTCGTCGAGGACCAGCCGGCGCACGGCGGCCCCGGCGGGGACGACCTCGAGGGCCAGCCGGCCGCTGCGCAGGACGAGGGTGCGGGAGGGAGCGCTCACGACGCCATCCTGCCGGGTGCGGCGCTTCCTGAGAGGCGGGTGGGTCGGGCCGTGGCTCCGGCCGGGCGGGGCGTCGGCGCCCCCGCCTAGACTCGCCGCATGCGCGTCCGGCTCGGCCTGAGGAGCCGCATCCTCGCCCTGACCATGCCGGTCGTCCTGCTCATCAGCGCCGCGCTCGCCGGCATCGTCTACCTCTCGCTCGGCCAGGTCCTCGAGGCCTCCGCCCGCGACGTCGCGCGCGCCGAGGTGGTCGAGCTGCGCGCCGACCTCGCGGTGCACGGCGTGAGCGACCTCATCGGCACCCACGCCGTCGTCGACGGCAACCGCGTCGTCCAGGTCGTCGACCCGCGCACCCGCGAGGTGGTCGCCGCCACCGGCGGCGCCCCCACGACGCCCCTCCTGCGTGTCGAGCCCGACGGTGACGCGGTGCGCGTCGAGAAGGTCAGCGACGTCCGGGGCCTGCCCGAGGGGGCCTGGGTCGTGGCCACCACCGACGCGGTCTCGCCCGAGAACGAGCACTACACGCTGCTCGTGGGGGTGCCCACCCGCGTCGAGGTCACCGCGCTCGGGCAGTCCACCGAGTTCGCCTTCATCGGCGCGGTCGGGCTCATCGCCCTCCTCG
The DNA here is from genome assembly GCF_018729305.1 of Phycicoccus mangrovi. Taxonomy (NCBI): domain Bacteria; kingdom Bacillati; phylum Actinomycetota; class Actinomycetes; order Micrococcales; family Intrasporangiaceae; genus Phycicoccus; species Phycicoccus mangrovi. Next base: position 133,044 of record NZ_JAHHWP010000008.1, read on the forward strand.
GCGCGGTCACCACGTTCGCCGTCGGCCAGGCCCTGCGCCCCGTCGAGCGGATGCGCGACCAGGTCGAGGCCGTCGCCGCCTCGGGCGCCCCGCCGGCCCCCGGCCCGGCGCTGGAGGTCCCGGCGGGCCGCGACGAGCTCGCCCGCCTCGCCGAGACGATGAACCACCTCCTCGAGCGGATGCACACCGCCGACGCCTCGCGCCGCGCGTTCGTGGCCGACGCCGGCCACGAGCTGCGCAGCCCGCTCGCGACGATCCGCGTGCTCCTCGACCGGCTCGCCGAGGAGCGGCCGAGCACCGACCGGCAGGCGACCGCGGCCCGCGCGTCCGCCGAGGTCGACCGCCTGGCCGTCCTCGTCGAGGACCTGCTGACCCTCGCCTCCGCCGACGAGCACGCGATGGTCCTGCACCGGACCGAGATCGACCTCGACGACGTCGTCCTCGCCGAGACCGGGGCACTGCGGGCGCGGGGGATGCCCGTCTCGGTCGCCGTCGAGCCGGTGCGCCTCGAGGGCGACCCCGCGCGGCTCGGGCGGGTCGTGCGCAACCTCCTCGAGAACGCGGAGCGCCACCGCAACGAGGTCGTCCGCGTGCGCCTGGGCCACGACGGCGAGGCGGCCGTGCTCACCGTCGACAACGACGGCCCGCCCATCGAGCCGGCCGACCGCGACCGCGTCTTCAACCGGTTCGTGCGCCTCGACGACTCGCGTACTCGCGGCACGGGCGGCACCGGCCTCGGTCTGGCCATCGTCGCCGAGGTCGTCGCGGCGCACGACGGCACGGTCGAGGCCACCGAGAGCCCCGAGGGGTGGTGCCGCTTCGCGGTCAGGCTCCCGGTGCAGGCTCCGTCGGGTTGAGCCGGTAGCCGAGGCCGCGCACGGTCTCGATGACCTTGGTGTCGAAGGGCGCGTCGATCTTCCGGCGCAGGTAGCCGATGTAGACCTCGACGACGTTGTCGGCGCCCGGGTAGTCGGAGTCCCACACGTTCTCGAGGATCTCGGCCTTGCTCTGGACCAGCCCGACCTTGCGCATCAGGTGGTGCAGGAGCGCGTACTCGCGGGCGGTCAGCTGGATCTCCTGCCCCTCGCGCGTCACCCGCCGGGTCGTGGGGTCGAGGCTGAGCGGCCCGGCCTGGAGGGCCACCGGCCGCTCGGGCGCGCCGCGCCGGGCCAGGGCCTGGAGCCGGGCGAGGAGGACGGGGGTGCTGAAGGGCTTGGTGACGTAGTCGTCGGCGCCGAGCTCGAAGGCGTCCGTCTGGTCGAACTCGCCGTCCTTGGCGGTGAGCATGAGGACGGGCGTCCACACCTTCTGGTGGCGCAGGTGCTTGAGGACGTCGTACCCGTTCATCCCCGGCAGCATGATGTCGAGGACGAGCGCGTCGTACTGGCCGGCGAGCCCGAGCCGCAGGCCCTCCATCCCGTCCTCGGCATGGTCGACGACCCAGCCGGCCTCGCGCAGGGCGTCGCCCAGCGCTGCGGCCAGGGGTTTCTCGTCCTCGACGAGGAGCAGCCTCATCGCGTCTCCCTCCGTGCGGTCGTCGTGCTGCGGGACCCTACCCCTCGCGTGTCATCGGAGGCTCCGGACGTCAGGTACAGTACTCGGGTCCGGTCGGCCGAGAGGCGCTCCGGACCTCGGACCGGCGTCCGGGAGCTGCGAACCCCCTGCACGCAGCTCCCGGGCGTCTTCCGTTGTGGCGGAATTCTTTTCGTCAGTCGTGGAGTGGCTGCCCGGCGGGTCAGTGGTCGCGCAGCGCCTCGATGAGCTCGTCCTTGGACATCGACGAGCGACCCTCGACCTCGAGCTCCCGGGCGCGCTCCTGGAGCTCCTCCTTCGTCCACTCCTCGTAGGCCGGGGAGGAGCCCCCCTTGTGCCCCACGGCGGAGCGCGAGGTGTTGGCGGCGGCGTTGGCGATGCGCGCCGACTTCTCCTTGCTGTTGCCCTCGTCCCGCAGCTTCTCGTAGAGCTCGGGGTCCTTGACCGAGGGTCCGGGGTCCTTGCGTGCGGGCACGGCCGCCTCCTTCGTCGGTGGTCCGTCGTTCCTACCCCCTCCCGGCCCCGGTCACGCTCCCGGCGCGGAACCGCCCCTCGCGCGCCCCGTGGGACGACGGATTCCGCGGGTTTCGGCAGCGATTTCGCGCGGTTAGGATGCCGCCATGATCGAGCAGCAGCGGATCCTCGCGACCGCCATCCCCGGCCCGCGCTCCCAGGAGCTCCAGGCGCGCAAGACGGCCGCGGTCGCCTCCGGCGTCGGCACCGGCCTGCCGGTCTACGTGACGGACGGCGCGGGCGGCATCATCCGCGACGTCGACGGCAACCAGCTCATCGACCTCGGCTCCGGCATCGCCGTGACGACCGTCGGCAACGGCAACCAGCGGGTCGTCGACGCCGTGACCGAGCAGATCGCCCGGTTCACGCACACCTGCTTCATGGTGACGCCGTACCAGCCCTACCTCGAGGTCTGCGAGAAGCTCAACGCGCTGACCCCCGGTGACCACGAGAAGCGCTCGGCCCTGTTCAACTCCGGCGCCGAGGCCGTCGAGAACGCCGTGAAGATCGCCCGGCACGCCACCGGCCGCCAGGCCGTCGTCGTCTTCGAGCACGGCTACCACGGCCGGACCAACCTGACGATGGGCATGACCGCGAAGAACATGCCCTACAAGCACCGCTTCGGCCCGTTCGCGCCCGAGGTCTACCGCGTGCCGATGGCCTACCCGTACCGGTGGGCCGGCGGCCCCGAGCGCTGCGCCGAGGAGGCGCTGCGCACGGTGACCGACATGATCCACGCGCAGGTCGGCGAGGAGAACACCGCCGCCGTCGTCATCGAGCCGATCCAGGGCGAGGGTGGCTTCATCGTCCCGCCGGAGGGCTTCCTGCCGGGCCTGGCCGAGTACTGCCGCGAGCACGGCATCGTCTTCGTCGCCGACGAGGTGCAGTCCGGGTTCTGCCGTACCGGCGACTGGTTCGCCAGCGACCACGAGGGCGTCGTCCCCGACCTCATCACGACGGCGAAGGGCATCGCCGGCGGCATGCCGCTCGCGGCGGTCACCGGCCGCGCCGACCTCATGGATGCCGTCCACGGCGGCGGCCTCGGCGGCACCTACGGGGGCAACCCGGTCGCCTGCGCGGCGGCGCTCGCGAGCATCGAGTCGATGGAGGTCGACGACCTCGCCGGCCGGGCGCGCAGCATCGGCAAGATCCTCGGCGACCGGCTCGGCTCGCTCGCCGAGAAGCACCCCGAAATCGGCGACGTCCGCGGCCGCGGCGCGATGATGGCGATGGAGCTCGTCACCGACCCCGCCACGAAGGAGCCCGCGGCCGCCCTCGCCGCCGCCGTCAACAAGGGCTGCCACGAGCGCGGCGTCGTCACGCTGACCTGCGGCACCTACGGCAACGTCTTCCGCTTCCTGCCGCCGCTATCGATCGGCGACGACCTGCTCCACGAGGCGATGGACGTCTTGGAGGAGTCGATGGGCGCGGCGCTGGCCTGAGCGTGGCCATCCCTCTGCCCGCCGCGTTCGACCTCTCCGGGCGCACGGCGCTCGTCACCGGTGCCGGCTCGTCGACCGGCATCGGGATGGCGTGCGCGCGCCTGCTCGCCGAGTGCGGCGCCCGGGTCGTCGTCGGTGCCACCACCGACCGGGCGCACGAGCGGGCCGCCGAGCTGCGGGCCGAGGGCCACGACGCGGCCGGGGTCGTGGCCGACCTCACGACGCCGGACGGCGCCGGGCTGGCCGTCGCCGCCGCGCTGGAGCTCGGCGGCGGGCTCGACGTGCTCGTCAACAACGCCGGGATGGTCTCGGTGGCCTCCGGCGGCGACTACCTCGGCGGCGACCTCGAGGGCACGCCGCCCGACCGGTGGTCGGCCTCGATCGCGCGCAACCTCGACACCGCCTACCTCGTGACGCGGGCCGCCCTGCCGCACCTGCGCCGCAGCGGGTCGGGGCGCGTCGTCATGGTGTCGTCGACCGCCGGGCCGGTCATGGCGCTGCGCTCGGACGTCGCCTACGCCGCGGCCAAGGCCGGGGTCGTCGGGCTGGCGCGGGCCGTGGCCGTCGACGAGGCCGTGCACGGCGTCACGGCCAACGCCGTCGCGCCGGGGTGGATCGCCACGGGGTCGCAGACCCCGTCCGAGGAGCGCGAGGGGCACCTCGTGCCCGCCGGTCGCTCGGGGACGGCGCAGGAGGTGGCGGCGGCGGTCGCGTTCCTCGCGAGCCCGGGTGCGGCCTACGTCACCGGTCAGCTGCTCGTCGTGGACGGCGGCAACGGGGTGGCCGAGGAGCGCCTGCCCCGCTGAGCGACGTCGTGCCGGGCGCCGCCGGGGTTCCTGCCGGGTGCGCACGCAGCTGCCGGCGCATCCGGCAAGAACCCCGGCGCCGTCGGTGGACGACGGGCGTCAGGCGCGGTCGTGGAGCGTCACGTGGTAGCCGTCCGGGTCCGCGAAGGTGAACGTGCGCCCGAACGGTCCGTCGACGGGCGCGGCCACGACGGGGTGACCGTCCGCGACGAGCGCGTCGTGGATGTCCTGGACGTCGGTGGCGTGCAGCCACACCGCCGTGCCCACGCCCGGGCGCTGGCCCGCCGCGAGGTCGGTGCCCGGCACGACGTCGCGCAGCGCGAACGCGATCGGCCGGGTCTCGAAGACGACCGCGTGCGGCGGACCGGCGGGGGAGGGGACGAGGCCGAGGTAGGTCTCGTAGAACGCCTGCGAGGCGTCGAGGTCGCGGACCTGGAGCGAGACGAAGTCGGGGCCGGTGACGGACATGGGTTCCTCCTGCGGTTTAGTGTCAGTTTTCTGACACGTCGCACTGTATGTCAGACTTCTGACATGAGTCCAGAGCGCGACGGCGTCGACCTCGACACCTCGGTCGGGTACCTGCTCAAGGTGGCCTCGAGCGCCCTGCGCGCCGCGATGGAGCAGGCGCTGCGGCCGCTCGGGATGACGGTCACCCACTACTCGACGCTCGAGCTGCTCGCCCAGCGCCCGGGCCTGTCCGGCGCCGAGCTCGCTCGCGGCACGTTCGTCACGCGGCAGTCGATGCACGTCCTGCTGCAGTCGCTCGAGGAGCTGGGGCACGTCAGGCGGCCGCAGGAGGCCGAGATCGGGAGGACGCTGCCGGCGACCCTCACGCCGCTGGGGCGCCGGCGCCTCGCCCTGGCGAGCGCCGCCGTCCGGGAGGTCGAGCGGACGATGCTCGGCGGACTCTCCGAGAGCGAGCGGGCGGAGACGTTGCGCCTCCTGCGCTCGATGGCCGACGCCCTGCGCTGACCCCGCACGTGCGGGCTTTTCGTGGTCGGGCGGGGGTTCGGACAGCGACAACCCCGCACGTGCGGGCTTTTCGTGGTCCGGCCCACGTTCTGACGGCGACAACCCGGCACGTGCGGGATTTTCGTGGTCGGGGAGGGCTTCCGACAGCGACAACCCCGCACGTGCGGGCTCTCCGCGGACCGGTAGGGCGGTCGGGAGGAGGCGCCGGCGCTCGTAGAATCGGCGGGTGACCCGCCCCGTCCTGCGCCAGGTGCACACGATCGGCAAGCGGCGGGCCTGGGCGATCTGGGTCGTCGGCCTGTCGGTGTACGTGCTCGCGGTCTTCCACCGCACCTCGCTCGGCGTCGCCGGCCTGCTCGCGGCCGAGCGCTTCGACATCTCCGCGGCCCAGCTGTCGACCTTCACCGTCGTCCAGCTCGCGGTGTATGCGGCGATGCAGATCCCGGTCGGGGTGCTCCTGGACCGCTTCGGCTCCAAGAAGCTCATGCTCACCGGCCTGCTGCTCATGTCCGGCGGGCAGCTGTGGTTCGCGGTCGCCGGCTCCTTCGAGGTCGGCGTGGCCGCGCGCGTCATGCTCGGCGCGGGCGACGCGATGGTCTTCACGTCCCTGCTGCGCCTCGTCGCCGTGTGGTTCCGCGTCAAGCAGGCGCCGTTCGTCACCCAGCTGACCGGCATGATCGGCCAGCTCGGGGCCGTCGCCGCCGCCACCCCGCTCGCCGCGGCCCTGGCCACCTTCGGGTGGACGAGGTCGTTCGCGACCGCCGGCGGCGTCGGGCTCCTGCTGTCCGTCGGCCTCCTCGCCGTCGTCAAGGACTCGCCCTACCGGGGCGAGGCGGTCGAGAAGATCAAGGTCCGCGCGCTCGCGAAGACCCTCGCCGAGGTCTGGGGCAACCCCGGGACGCGCCTCGGCCTCTGGGTGCACTTCTCGTCGCAGTTCGGCGCGACGGTCTTCACGATGCTCTGGGGCTTCCCCTTCCTCGTCGCCGAGGGGATGACCCAGCAGGCCGCCTCCCTCGTCCTCGTCGCGATGACGGTCACCGCGATGGCCGCCGGGCCGGTCGTCGCCGCCTTCACCGCCCGGATGCCCTACCGCCGCTCACAGCTCGTGCTCGGCATCGTCGGCGTCATCGCCACGACCTGGGCCGTCGTCCTGCTCTGGCCGGGGCCGGCGCCCACGTGGCTGCTCTACGTCCTCGCGGTCGTCACCGCCTTCGGCGGCCCGGGGTCGATGGTGGGCTTCGACCTCGCCCGGACCTTCCACCCGTCCTCGCGGCTCGGTCGCGCGACCGGTGTCGTCAACATCGGCGGGTTCACGGCGTCGCTGCTGGCCATCGCTCTCATCGGCGTCGTCCTCGACCACCTCGCGCCGGGTGGCCCGGAGGACTACACGCTCGACGACTTCCGCATCGCGATGTCGGTGCAGTTCCTCTTCTGGGGGCTCGGCGCCGTGCAGCTCGTCCGCTACCGGCGGCGCAGCCTGCGGCACATCGAGGAGGTCAACCCCGTCGCGCTCGACCGGCTGCGCGAGGGCGAGACCCTGCTGCCCGGCATCTCGCGCGACCTCGACGGCTGAGCCCTCCGACGGCCGACGCCCGCCGCTCGTTCGACGGTCACGCGCCCGCCGCGTGTCGGACCCACCACGGACACCGGCGCCTGCCTACCGTTGACCACGGACCGGGCCACGTATGAGATGGCCCGGTCCGCCCGCGTCCGGGGGAGGTGGCGGCGTCAGCCCGCCGTGCGGGGGCTGTAGGTGCCGCTGGGGGTGGCGCAGTAGGTGAAGGAGCCGCCCTGGCGGGCGTGGTACTCCATCGTGCGCTGGTCGACGCGCAGGAGCAGGAGCTCGCCCTCGACCGTCATCTGCGTGTAGGCCATGCCCTTCTGCGGGCAGCCGAGCGAGCCGTCGGCCCACGTGACCGGCATGTAGCCACCGATGCGCACGTCGCCCGCGACGATGCCGGCGCGGCCGGCTGCGTCCTGCATCGCGGCCTTGACCTCGGGCCGGTCGGCGAGCCCGGCGGGGACCTCACCGTCCGCGGGCGGCGGGACGGTCGGCCCGCTCGACGGGTCGGGGCCGCTGGGGCTCGTCGTCGGGTCGGGGGAGGGCGTGGTCGCCGGGGGCGGGGTGGTGGCGCCGGTGGTGCTGCCCGTCGCGGAGGGGGTGGTGTCCCCTCCGGGGGCGGTGGCGCTGCCGCAGGCGGCGAGCAGGGTGGCGGTCAGGGCCGCGGTGACGACGAGGGGGAGGCGCACGAGGGTTCCTTCCGGTGGAGGTCCAGAGGTGGGACGCGCCGGGCGGGCGACGGGTTCCGCCGCTCAGCGCAGGACGTGCCGGCCGATGACGAGCCGCTGGATCTGGTTGGTGCCCTCGAAGATCTGGGTCACCTTGGCCTCGCGCATGAACCGCTCGGCCGGGAAGTCCTGGGTGTAGCCGGCGCCGCCGAGCACCTGGACGGCGTCGGTCGTCACCCTCATCGCCGCGTCGGTGGCGACCAGCTTGGCGACGGCGGCCTCCTTGCTGAAGGCGCGCCCGGCGTCCTTGAGGCGGGCCGCGTGCAGGTAGGTCGCGCGGGCGCTCGTCACCGCGGCCTCCATGTCGGCGAGGAGGAACGACAGACCCTGGAACTCGCCGATGGCGCGTCCGAACTGCTTGCGCTCCTTGGCGTACGACGCGGCGAGGTCCAGCGCGCCCTGTGCGAGACCGGTGCTCGCGGCGGCGATGCCCAACCGGCCTGCGTCGAGGGCGGACAGCGCGATGGCCATCCCCTGGCCCTCGTCACCGATGCGCCGGTCGGCCGCGACGCGGACGTCGTCGAACATCACCTCGCGGACGGTGTCGCAGTGCAGGCCCATCTTCTTCTCCGGCGTGCCGAACGACAGGCCCTCGGCGTCGGCCGGTACGACGAAGCACGACAGGCCGCGGCCGCCGTCGTCGGAGGTGCGGGCGAAGGTCGTGTAGTAGTCGGCGTGCCCGGCGTGGCTGATCCACGCCTTGCGGCCGCGCAGGACGTAGGAGTCGCCGTCGCGCGTCGCGCGGGTCGTCATCGACGCGATGTCGGAGCCGGCGAGCGGCTCCGAGAGGCAGTAGGCGCCGAGCTGCGACCCCGAGAGCATCCCCGGCAGCAGGGCGGCCTGCTGCTCCGCCGTGCCGAACGCGGTGACCGGGTAGGCCGTCAGCGAGTGGACCGAGACGCCGACGGCGACGCTCATCCAGGCGCTCGCGACCTCCTCGACGACCTGGAGGTAGACCTCGTACGGCTGCCCGTAGCCGCCGTGCTCCTCGGGGTGGGGGAGCGAGAGCAGCCCCGCCTCGCCGAGCGTGCGGAAGACCTCGGTCGGGAACTGCTCGCCGGTGGCGGCGGCGCGCTCGGCCTCGTCGACCTGCGGTCGCAGGGTCTTGTCGCAGATCTCGCGGGTCAGGTCGATGAGGTCCTGACCCTCCTCGGTCGGCATCAGCCTCGTCGCAGCCATTCCCCGAGGGTAACGAGGTGGTTGGACGTCCAACAAAACCCGGGACGGACCGACCGCCCCGCCGTCAGAGGACCGGCGGCCGGTGCGGGGCCGGGGCCTCGTCCGGGTCGCGGAAGCGGAGCAGCTCCGGGCGCTTGGCACTGCGGGCGTCGCCGGACGACGTGCCGCGCACACGGCGCTCGACCCACGGGGCGGCGTGCGTGCGCACCCACTCGGCGTGCTGGCGCAGCTCGTCGGAGCGCGAGGTCCGGTCGGCGGGCGGCAGGGGGGTGGTCCAGTCGGCGGTGTCGGTCTCGTGGCCGAGCGCCGTGAGGGCGGCCAGCGCGACGCGGCGGTGGCCCTCGGTCGTCAGGTGGATGCGGTCCTCCGACCACATCCGCCAGTCGCGCAGCGCCCGGATCCCCCAGAGGTTGAGGACGTGGCAGCCGTGGTCCTGCGCGATCGTGAAGATGTTCGCGGCGTGGACGGCGTGCCGGCCCCGCAGGGCGCGGAAGAGGCCGGCGTCGCGGGTGTCGGTGGGCGTGGCGAGCAGGACGTCGGCACCGGCGGCGCGCAGGCGCACGACGGCGTCCTCGAGGCGGGAGGCGAGGTCGTCGAGGTCGACGCTGGGGCGCAGCAGGTCGTTGCCGCCGCCGACCATCGAGACGAGGTCGGGGGACATCCGCAGGGCGGCGTCGAGCTGCGGGCCGACGACGTCCGAGAGCGTGCGCCCGCGCACCGCGAGGTTGGCGTACCCGAAGGGCAGGTGCTCGGCCTCGGCGACGTCGTCGAGGGCGTGCGCGAGCCGGTCGGCCCAGCCGACGAAGGCGTCGGGGCGGTCGGGGTCGGGGTCCGACATCCCTTCCGTGAAGGAGTCGCCGATGGCGACGTAGCGGGTCCAGACCCGGCGCTCTGCGGGGTGGGTGGTCACGTGAGCCTCCAGTCGACCGGCGCGGCGCCGGCCTCGGTGAGCAGGGCGTTGGCGCGCGAGAACGGGCGCGAGCCGAAGAACCCGCCGTGCGCCGACAGCGGGCTCGGGTGGGCGGACTCCAGGCAGGGGATGTCCGCACCGGTCAGGTGCGGCGCGAGCGAGCGGGCGTCGCGGCCCCAGAGGATCGCGACGAGGGGTCCGCCGCGCTCGGTCAGCGCCTCGATGGCCCGGCCGGTCACCTCCTCCCAGCCGCGTCCGCGGTGGCTGGCCGGCTTGCCGGGGGTCACGGTGAGGACGCGGTTGAGGAGGAGGACGCCCTGGTCGGCCCACGGCGTGAGGTCGCCGGTCTCGGGGCGGGGCAGGCCGAGGTCGGTCTCCATCTCCTTGTAGATGTTGACGAGGCTCTTGGGCACGGGGCGCACGTCGGGTTCGACGGAGAACGACAGGCCCATCGCGTGCCCGGGCGTCGGGTAGGGGTCCTGGCCGACGACGAGGACGCGGACGGCGTCGAGCGGCTGCTGGAAGGCGCGCAGGACGTGCGGCCCGCCGGGCAGGTAGCCGCGGCCCGCGGCGACCTCGGTCCGGAGGAACTCGCCGAGCCGCGCGACGGTGTCCTCGACCGGGGCCAGCGCCCGCGCCCACGAGGGGTGGACCAGCTCGTGCAGCGGCCGGGCGGGGCTCGGGGAGGGCGCGGAGGACATCGGCCCCACGCTAGTACGCGCCGGTCCGCGGCCCGCCGGGAGCACCCGGCCGCCCCCCCGCGCCGGCCTTTCCCCACTGATTGCGAGTTCCGCCGCTCGACACGCCCTCGGACGGCGCGTCGAGCGGCGGAACTCGCAAGAAGTCGGGTGGTGGTGAGGGTGGGTCAGGCGAGGATGCCGCGGACCTCGGCGAGGCGTTCCGGCACGAGGCGGTACCAGGCCCACGAGCCGCGGCGCTCGCGCTCGAGCAGGCCGGCGTCGGTCAGCACCTTGAGGTGGTGCGACACCGTCGGCTGGGCGAGCCCCACGAGGTCGGTGAGGTCGCAGACGCACGCCTCGCCGGCCTCGGTCGCGCGGATGGCGCTGACCAGCCGCAGGCGCACGGGGTCGGCGACGGCCTTGAGCAGGCTCGCGCTGCGCTCGGCGTCCGCGCGCGACATGCCGCCGTCGACGCCGATGCCGCAGCAGGCGCCGGTGGCGCTCGTGAGGGGCAGCTCGCGGACCGGCACGGGGGACCTCCAAGATCGACGGACCCCTATATTGACACACGTCGATGCCATGGTCCACGCTGTCCCCATCGACGTCCGTCGATGCCAGCCCTCTCCCGGAAGGTGGCCCCCATGACCGCCGGCCCCGCCACGCCGCCCACCGGCCGCGTGCAGCTCGCCCTCAACGTCAGCGACCTCGAGGCGTCGGTCACGTTCTACTCGGCGATGTTCGGGGTGCCTCCGCACAAGCGTCGCCCGGGGTACGCCAACTTCGCCGTCGAGCAGCCGCCGCTCAAGCTCGTCCTCATCGAGACGACCGAGGCCACGCGCGGCACCGGCGCCGCCGGCGCGCTCAACCACCTCGGGGTCGAGGTCGGCTCGACCGACGAGGTCGCCGCGGCACGCGAGCGGTTCTCGGCCGCGGGGCTCGCGGCCTTCGACGAGGACGACACGACGTGCTGCTACGCCCTCCAGGACAAGGTGTGGGTCCACGACCCCGCCGGCGCCCCGTGGGAGGTCTACACCGTCAAGGACGAGAACCCGGTCGACGGTCGGCCCGCGACGGCCAGCCTCGAGGTGCTCGGCGCCGAGGGGGCCTGCTGCCCGTGACGGCCCCCACCGACGCCCCGGCCCCCGCCCCCGCGGGCGCCACCCGGCTGTCGACCCTCGACCGGCTGCTCCCGCTGTGGATCGGCCTCGCGATGGTCGCCGGGCTCCTGCTCGGGCGCCTCGTCCCCGGCCTCGGCGAGGGGTTGTCGGCCGTCGAGGTCGACGGCGTCTCGCTGCCGATCGCCCTCGGCCTGCTCGTCATGATGTACCCGGTGCTGGCCAAGGTCCGCTACGACCGGCTCGACACGGTGACCGGCGACCGGCGGATGCTCGTCGCGAGCCTCGTCCTCAACTGGGTGCTCGGCCCGGCGCTGATGTTCACGCTCGCGTGGCTGCTGCTGCCCGACCTGCCCGAGTACCGCACCGGGCTCGTGGTCGTCGGGCTCGCGCGCTGCATCGCGATGGTCGTCATCTGGAACGACCTCGCCTGCGGCGACCGCGAGGCCGCGGCCGTGCTCGTCGCGCTCAACTCGGTCTTCCAGGTGGTCGCGTTCGCCGGCCTCGGCTGGTTCTACCTGTCGGTGCTGCCGGGATGGCTCGGCCTCCAGCAGACCGCCCTCGACGTCTCGGCCTGGGACATCGCGCGGTCGGTGCTGGTCTTCCTCGGCATCCCGCTCGTGCTCGGCTACCTCTCCCGCCGGCTCGGCGAGCAGCGGTGGGGGAGAGTCACCTACGAGCGCTCGTTCCTGCCGCGCATCGGACCGTGGGCGCTGTACGGACTGCTCTTCACGATCGTCGTGCTGTTCGCACTGCAGGGCGAGCAGGTCACGAGCCGGCCGCTCGACGTCGTCCGCATCGCGCTGCCCCTCCTCGCCTACTTCGTCCTCATGTGGGGCGGCGGGTTCGTGCTGGGCAGGGGCCTCGGCCTCGGCTACGCGCGGACGACGACCCTCGCGTTCACCGCGGCCGGCAACAACTTCGAGCTGGCCATCGCCGTCGCGATCGCGACCTTCGGCGCGACCTCCGGGCAGGCGCTCGCGGGCGTCGTCGGCCCCCTCATCGAGGTGCCCGTGCTCGTCGGGCTCGTCTACGTCTCGCTCGCCCTCCGGAAGGGGTTCTCCCGTGGCTGACCGCCCGTCCGTCCTGTTCGTCTGCGTCCACAACGCCGGCCGCTCCCAGATGGCCGCCGCCTGGCTGCACCACCTGTCGGGCGGGGCCGTCGAGGTCCGCTCGGCGGGCAGCGCCCCCGGCGACGCCGTCAACCCGGTCGCCGTCGAGGCGATGCGCGAGGTCGGCATCGACATCGCCGCCGAGCGCCCGAAGGTCCTCACGCCCGAGGCGGTGCAGGCGTCCGACGTCGTCGTGACGATGGGCTGCGGCGACACCTGCCCGTTCTTCCCGGGCACGCGCTACGAGGACTGGGTGCTCGACGACCCGGCCGGCCAGGGCATCGGGATGGTGCGCGGCGTGCGGGACGAGATCCGGACGCGGGTGCTCGCGCTCCTCGACGAGCTCGGCGTCCCGGCCGCCGCTCCGTCCCACTGACTGCGAGTTCCGCCGCTCGACACGCCCGGAACGGCGCGTCGAGCGGTGGAACTCGCAAGAAGTCGGGAAGGGGGCTGCGGGAGGACGACTCTCGACGGCGTCGGCGGTCGGGGGTGGACCGCCGTCCGGCCCGCGACGCCGCCCCGTCAGACTGGACCGGTGACCGCGACCCCGCCCTGGCCGACCGTCCTCTTCGACCTCGACGGCACCCTCGCCGACACCATCCCGCTCATCGTCGCCTCCTACCAGCACGCCTTCCGGGCGGTGCTCGGCGAGGAGGTCGAGGAGACGCGGGCGCGCGCGTGGATCGGCCGGCCGCTGCTCGAGGCGCTGCTCGAGGAGAGCCCCGAGCACGGCCACGCCCTCGACGCGACCTACCGCGAGTGGAACCTCGCGAACACCGGCCGGCTCATCCGCCGCTACGACGGCGTCCCCGAGCTGCTCGAGGCCCTGCACGCGGCCGGCGTCACGACCGCCGTCGTCACCTCGAAGCGGCAGGAGACCGCCCGGCTCGCGCTCGAGGGCGTCGGCATCGACCACCTCGTCGAGGTCGTCGCCGGCCTCGAGGACACCGACCGGCACAAGCCCGCCCCCGACCCCCTGCTGCGCGGCGCGACCGTGCTCGGGGTCGACCCGGCACGCTGCGTCTACGTCGGCGACGCGACGGTCGACGTGCAGGCCGCGCAGGCCGCCGGGATGGACTCCGTCGCCGTCACGTGGGGCGCCGGGGACCGTGCGGCGCTGGCGGCCCAGGGCCCGACGGCGCTCGTCGACGAGGTCGCCGACCTGCGGGCGCTCCTGCTCGGGCGCCCGGCCTCCTAGACTCCGGCCCGTGCACCCCACCACCCCCTACTCCCCGAACGCCCACGAGGAGCTCGCGGCCCTCCTCGACGCCGTCACCGCGTACGCCGAGGAACGCATCCGGATGGAGCCGCCGCTGGACCGCGTGCGGACCCAGGAGGACCTCGACGCCGCGCTCGGCCGCACCGTCACCGCGGGCGGACTCGGCGGCCCCGAGGCGATGCGGATCTTCACCGACGAGCTCGCGCCCGCCTGCCTGTCGGTCGACCACCCGCGCTACCTCTCCTTCATCCCGTGCGCGCCGAGCGACGCCTCGGTCGTCTTCGACCTCGTCGTCGGCGCCTCGTCGATCTACGCCGGGTCGTGGCTCGAGGGGTCCGGGGCGGTGTGGGCCGAGAACCAGGCCCTGCGCTGGGTCGCCGACCTCGTCGGCATGCCCGAGGGCGCCGGTGGCGTGTTCGTGCCCGGCGGCACGATCGGCAACCTGTCGGCGCTCGTCGCCGCCCGCGCGACCGCCCGCCACCGCGCAGCGGCCGGGCAGCGCCCGTGGCGGGTGGCGGCCACCGCCGGGGCGCACAGCTCCATCGCGTCGGCGTGCGAGGTGATGGACGCCGAGCTCGTCGGGGTGCCGGCCGACGACGCCGGACGGCTCACCGGCTCCGCGCTGCGCCGCGTCATCGAGGAGCAGGGCCCGGAGACGTTCTTCGCGGTCGTCGCGACCGCCGGCACGACGAACTTCGGCATCGTCGACGACCTCGCGTCGGTCGCGGAGGTCTGCCGCGAGCACGGCATCTGGTTCCACGTCGACGGTGCCTACGGCGGCGCCGGGCTCGCCGCCCCGTCGGTGCGCGACCTCTACGCCGGCATCGAGCACTGCGACTCCTTCATCGTCGACCCGCACAAGTGGCTCTTCGCGCCCTTCGACTGCTGCGCGCTGCTGTACCGCGAGCCGGCGCTGGCCCGCGCGGCGCACACCCAGAAGGCCGGCTACCTCGACGTCCTCACCGAGGCGCCCGACTGGAACCCGACCGACTACTCGGTCGGGCTGACCCGCCGGGCGCGCGGCCTGCCGTTCTGGTTCTCCCTCGTCGTCAACGGCACGGACGCGTACACGGCCGCCGTCGAGCGGACCCTCGACGTCGCCCGCTACGCCGAGGCCGAGATCGCGCGCCGCCCGGAGCTCGAGCTCGTCCGCGAGCGCGACCTCTCGGTCGTCGTCTTCCGGCGCGTCGGCTGGTCGGCCGCCGACTACCAGGCGTGGTCGGACCGGATGCTCGCCGACGAGTTCGCGTTCGTCGTGCCGACGACGCACGACGGCGAGACCCTGGCCCGCTTCGCCGTCGTCAACCCGGCGACGACCGAGGACGACATCCGGGCCATCCTCGACACGATGGCCTGACCGGTCGGTCGGGTCGATCGGGTCCGCTGGGGGCCGTGGGTCACGTGTGACTCGTGAGTCGGCCCGCGTGGGAGGTGTCCAGCCGACACGCCGCGGGACGCGCCGAGCGGAATGACACGGGTGTCATTTCGCGGCTACAGTGAGGGCCGAAGCCACACGCGACGAAGGGTCGAGAACACACCGTGAGTGCCGCCTCCGAACAGGTCACCCCTGCCGTCAGCGCCTCGGACCTCTCCGAGCGCGACCGGGAGGTGCTCGCCTTCGAGCGGCAGTGGTGGAAGTACGCCGGCTCCAAGGAGACGGCCATCAAGGAGCTCTTCGACATGAGCTCGACGCGGTACTACCAGGTGCTCAACGGGCTCATCGACAACCCCGTGGCCCTCGCGCACGACCCGATGCTCGTCAAGCGCCTGCGGCGCCTGCGGGCCAGCCGCCAGCGCGCCCGCTCGGCCCGCCGCCTCGGCATGGAGCCCTGAGCCGGGAGGCCCCCAGAACCAGAGATGCCCGTCCGTGAGGGAAGCCGGACGGGCATCTCTGCTGTCCGGCCCCTCCCGCGCAGCGCCGTCCCACCCGGCAGCCGCCTCGTCCCACCCGTCGAGCGAACAGGACACGCCGCGTGCGCGGGGGCGCAGGCGGCGTGTTCTGTTCACTCGACGGGGTGAGGGCCCGGGCGTCAGGGGAGGTCGGGGTCGGGGAACTCGACCGGCCAGCCCTTCTTGGCCAGCTGGTCGCGGACCCGGCGCAGGTCCTTGTCGCTGGGGTCGGCGTGCGTGTACTCGGTGATGGCGGCGGCGATGTCCGACGGCCCGGCGGGGCTGACGTCGGCCCGGCGCAGCGCCTTGGCGACCTTCTTGACCTCGGAGCGGGTCAGGCGGCGCTCGAGGAGCGCGAGCAACGGGACGTAGTCGTGCTCCGGCACACCGCCGGGGTAGCCCTCGCGCAGCCAGTTGACGATGCGGGCGAGCGGGCTGCCCTCGCGCGGCGGGGCCTCGTCCTCCTCCTCGTCCATGCCACCGAGCGGCCAGCCGCCGAGGACGAGCTTGGCGCTGACCTGGCGGACCTGCTCGTCCTCGGGGACGAGGGCACGGACGGCCTTGCGCGAGAGCAGCTTCTCGACGGCCAGCTTGCGCAGGACGTCGTGCGCCGCGTGGGTGCCCAGCTGCTCCTGGAGGACCGCGCCGAGGGCGGCCGCCTCGGCATCCGGGACGCCGTCGGGGAAACCGGCCCGGATGTGGGCGATCACCGAGTGCGACAGCTGCGGCATGGCGGGACTCACTTCTTGTCGACGATGGTCGGGAACACGTGCTCGAAGCTCACGGCCTTCCCGAAGCCGCTCGCGACGATGAGCACGAGGCCGAGCACGACCCCGCCGACGATGATCGCGACGAGCAGCCCGGCGAGGACCCGTCCGAGCGGCGAGTACCGCACGCTACCGTCCGGGGCCTCGTCGGCGCCGACGACGAGCGCCCGCATGGCGAGGGCGTAGATCACGGGCAGGCCGGCCCCGAAGAGCAGGCCGACGACGAGGACGTTGCCGGCGCCCTCGAGGGCGAGCTGAATGCTGCGCATGGTGGTCCGTCCTCCCGGTCAGCGGGTCGGGGTCTTGGTGGGGGCGGGGGTGGTCGCGGCCGGGTCGCCGCCCGCGGCGCCCCACTCCTCGGTCACGTTGTGGGCCCCGACGTGCTCGCGCTTGGAGCGCAGGTACATGAACAGGGACGCCGCGCAGAGGATCGCGAAGACGAGCAGCGCACCGGGGGCCCCGCCGAGCGTGTGCCCGACCCACCACATGAGGGCGCCCATCCCGGCGGCGATGGGGAAGGTCAGCGCCCAGGCGACGACCATCCGGCCGGCGGTCGACCAGCGCACGTGCGTGCCGCGCCCGAGGCCGCCGCCGAGGACCGAGCCGGTCGCGACGTGGGTCGTCGAGAGGGCGAACCCGAGGTGGCTCGAGGCGAGGAGGACGGCCGCGGTGGCGCCGTCGCTCGAGAGGCCCTGGCGCGGCGTGATGTCGACCAGGCCCTTGCCGAGGGTGCGGATGATCCGCCAGCCGCCGATGTAGGTGCCGAGGGCGATGGCCGTCGCGGCGCTCACCTTGACCCAGATCGGGACGGCGTCGGTGCGGTCCCAGTGGCCGCTGGCGATGAGGGCGAGCGTCATGACGCCCATCGTCTTCTGGGCGTCGTTCGTGCCGTGCGCGAGGGAGACGAGGGACGCGCTGCCGATCTGGCCCCAGCGGAAGTAGCGCTCGTTGAGCCGGTGCATGACCGACGCCGTGATGCGGTGCACGAGCCAGCACCCGATGAACGCGACGACGAGCGCGACCGCGGGGGAGAGCAGCGAGGGCAGGAGGATCTTCCCGACGACGCCGTCGAGCTTGGTGCCGTCGCCGGTCCACTTGACGCCCGCGAGGCCCAGGCCCGCGGCGCCGGCGCCGGTCAGCCCGCCGAGGAGGGCGTGCGACGAGCTCGAGGGCAGCCCGAGCAGCCAGGTGAAGAGGTTCCAGACGATGCCGCCGACGAGGCCGGCGAGCACGATGAGCAGCAGCGCCTCACCGCCGTCGGTCAGGAGCTCGGGCCGGGGGGCCCCGCTCTTGTCCTGGATCTTGATGACGGCGTTCGACACGGTGAGGGCGACCTCGACGGAGAGGAAGGCGCCGACGAGGTTGAGCACCGCGCTGAGCCCGACCGCCACCTTGGGCGCGAGGGCCCCGGTGGAGATCGAGGCCGCCATCGCGTTGGCCGTGTCGTGGAAGCCGTTCGTGAAGTCGAAGGCCAGGGCCGTCACGATGACGAGCACGAGGATGAGGGTCGCTGCGTCCACGAGGCACCAGTGTGGGGCGGCAACCCTCGCTTCACCAAGACGGGGGCCGTCGTTCACCCGTTGTTCACCCGGGGTGCGGCGACTGCTGCGGCTCACGGGGCGTGTGGGGCGCGCCGCGGCGCACGCTTTGTCAGGATGGGGCGATGAACGACCTGGACTGGAGCACCCCGGACGGCCTCGCCGCGATCCGCGCGCACCTCGTCGAGCGCATCGACGGATGGCAGGAGCCGGCCGCCCACGCGGTGGGGCTGTCACCGGCCTCCTCGACGCCGGACTGGCTCTTCCCGCACGTCACGGCGGCGCCCGGCGGCCGGCCCGCCCTCGCGACGGTCGTCCTCGCGACGGTGCTCGGCCACGACGGCTCGACCGCCACCCTGCCCCTGTCGCGCTCGGACCTGGCGGCCGCCGTCGAGTCGCTCGAGCCGGCCGAGGCGTGCACGGACCTCCCGCACCCCAACCTCGCCGCCTGGCGCGAGGTGCTCGCCGAGCTCGACGGCAACCCGGCCCGCGAGGCGGTGGCCGTCTTCGTCGCCGACCTCGAGGACCCGGTGGCCTCGGAGGCCGACGCCTCGCTGCGCGTCCACCTCGACGGGGCCGACCCCGCACTCTGACCCCGGAGCGGCCCGGGCCGCTCAGAACCGGCCGTGGACGAGCTCCTCGGCGAAGCGGCGGGTCAACGGCTCGCGCAGGCGTCGCAGCTCGGTGTCGGTGCGCTCGAGGAGCGCGGTGTCGAGCGCCGTCGGCGCCGCGTCGGGCATCCGCGCGACGAGGTCGAGCCGCAGGGCCGTCGGTGGGTGGGTGTCGTCGACCCGGTGGTGCGTGAGGACGCTCCCGCGACGGCGACGCTCGAGCTCGCGGGTCGTGGGCCGCGGCGCGGCCTCGAGGGCCGGCCAGGGGTCGGCGCGCGTGCGGGCCGCCACCTGGGCCGCCGTGAGACCTCGCGGGGTCCCGAGGAGGGAGACGAGCCCGCCGGCCACCGCGCGGGGACCGGCGGCGCGGGCCGCGAGCCGGTCGGCGACGTACTCGGCGTGCTGGGACCAGGCCGCGTCGAGGCGGCCGAGGAGGACCACGAGCCCGATCACCGGGGCGGCGAGGACGCGCTGGACGACGCCGCCGAGCGCGCTCGACGCGCTGACGAGGAGGCTGTCGTGATCACCCGTGTCCCCGGGCCACAGGACGGTGGCCGCCCGCCCGAGCACCGAGAGCGCGGCCCCGACGACCCGGCCGGCGGCCGTGTCGTGCGAGCGGAGGTGACCGAGCTCGTGCGCCAGCACGCCGACGCGCTCGTCCGGGTCGAGCGCGGCCCAGAGCGGCAGGCCGAGGACGAGGGCCTGGCGGCGGCCCCAGCCGAGCGAGATGACGTACGCGTTCCAGTCGGTCTCGAGCCCGAGGACGGCCGGGGGCCGCACACCGACCTCGTCGGCCAGCCGGTGCACGAGCGCGTGGAGGGCCGGCGCCTCGTCGGCGGTGACGACGACCACCTTGGGGTCCAGGCGGGTGGGGCGGGGGAGGAGCTCCCACGCGAGGAGCGTGAGGAACGCCAGCACGCCGACGCGCCACCACCCCGTGAGCGACAGCGCCCATCCGACGAGTGCGGCGACGAGGACGGCCGCGACGACGAGCACGCCGACCGACAGGACGAGCGCGGCCCGGCGGCTGGGGGCCGCGCGCACCGAGCCGGGGTCGGCGGCCAGCCGGCCGTGCAGCTGCTCGGCCGCCCGTCGCAGCGGCCGCTCCAGACGACGCGCGAGCAGCCCGACCGGCGGGGCGCCCTCGGCCGCCACGCCCCAGTCGCACGCCGGGCACCAGCGCGGCATCGCCGGCTCCACCTCGAGCGGCGTCGCGCACCGCGGGCAGGCGCGGTCGGTCGTGGTCGCGTGCGTCCCCTCCGTCACCGCCCGATCGTGGCACGGGCGCGGACCCGGCGGGCAGCGTTTGCACTCTCCCGGTGAGAGTGCCAATAATGACCATTAGCACTCTCATCATGAGAGTGACAGAACAGACCGGTCCGGTGAGGGCAGGTGCGCCGACGGTGACGTGAGCCGCGGCCCCGGCCCGTCCGTCGCGGGCACCGCCCGGTCCCACCATCGATTCGCGTGGGAGGAACCACCCGAATGGCCAAGATCATCGCTTTCGACGAGGAGGCACGCCGCGGTCTCGAGCGGGGCATGAACACCCTCGCCGACGCCGTCAAGGTGACCCTCGGTCCGAAGGGCCGCAACGTCGTCCTGGAGAAGAAGTGGGGCGCCCCCACGATCACCAACGACGGTGTCTCGATCGCCAAGGAGATCGAGCTCGACGACCCGTACGAGAAGATCGGCGCCGAGCTGGTCAAGGAGGTCGCGAAGAAGACCGACGACGTCGCCGGTGACGGCACGACGACGGCCACCGTCCTCGCCCAGGCGCTCGTCCGCGAGGGCCTGCGCAACGTCGCCGCCGGGGCCAACCCGATGGCGCTCAAGCGCGGCATCGAGAAGGCCGTCCGCGCCGTCTCCGACGAGCTGCTCGCCAGCGCCAAGGACGTCGAGACCAAGGAGCAGATCGCTGCCACGGCCTCGATCTCCGCTGCTGACCCCCAGATCGGCGAGATGATCGCCGAGGCCATGGACAAGGTCGGCAAGGAGGGCGTCATCACCGTCGAGGAGAGCAACACCTTCGGCCTCGAGCTCGAGCTCACCGAGGGCATGCGCTTCGACAAGGGCTACATCAGCCACTACTTCGTCACCGACACCGAGCGCATGGAGGCCGTGCTCGAGGACCCGTACGTCCTCATCGCGAACTCCAAGATCGGCTCGATCAAGGACCTGCTGCCCCTCCTCGAGAAGGTCATGCAGTCCGGCAAGCCGCTCCTCGTCATCTCCGAGGACGTCGACGGCGAGGCCCTGAGCACGCTCGTGGTCAACAAGATCCGCGGCACCTTCAAGTCCGTCGCCGTCAAGGCCCCGGGCTTCGGCGACCGCCGCAAGGCCATGCTCGGCGACATCGCCATCCTCACCGGTGGCCAGGTCATCTCCGAGGAGGTCGGCCTCAAGCTCGACAGCGCGGACCTCTCGCTCCTCGGCCGCGCCCGCAAGGTCGTCGTCACCAAGGACGAGACGACGATCGTCGAGGGTGCCGGTGACAACGACCAGATCCAGGGTCGTGTCAACCAGATCCGCGCCGAGATCGAGAAGACCGACTCGGACTACGACCGCGAGAAGCTCCAGGAGCGCCTCGCCAAGCTCGCCGGCGGCGTCGCCGTCATCAAGGCGGGCGCGGCCACCGAGGTCGAGCTCAAGGAGCGCAAGCACCGCATCGAGGACGCCGTCCGCAACGCGAAGGCCGCCGTCGAGGAGGGCATCGTCGCCGGTGGTGGCGTCGCCCTCATCCAGGCCGGGGCCAAGGCGTTCGCCTCCCTCGACCTCCAGGGTGACGAGGCCACCGGGGCGAACATCGTCAAGGTCGCCATCGAGGCGCCGCTCAAGCAGATCGCGGTCAACGCCGGTCTCGAGGGCGGGGTCGTCGCGGAGAAGGTCAGCAACCTCGAGTCGGGCTTCGGCCTCAACGCCGCCACCGGTGAGTACGTCGACCTCGTGTCGGCGGGCGTCATCGACCCGGCGAAGGTCACCCGCTCGGCGCTGCAGAACGCGGCGTCCATCGCGGCGCTGTTCCTCACGACCGAGGCCGTCATCGCCGACAAGCCCGAGAAGGCCGCTCCGGCCATGCCGGGCGGCGACGACATGGGCGGCATGGGCTTCTGAGCCCCTGACGCACCACGCTTCACGACCGACGGGCGGTCCTCCTCCGGGAGGGCCGCCCGTCGGCGTCCCACCCCCTGCTCCGGGTGGGACAGGGGTCGGGCCGGGGTGATCACCCACAGCCGCCGCCCAGCCTGGGACGGCAGGATGAGGTCATGAGCCACCCCGAGCCCGGTGAGGCCCACCCCCTCGTCCTCGGCCCGCTGCTCCGCCACGTCGACGACGTCTCGGCGACGATCTGGGTCCGCACCGCCGCGGCCGCCACGGTCACCGTCGTGCGCGACGGGCGCCGGTGGAGCGCGCCGACCTTCCGCGTCCACGGGTCGCACTACGCCCTCGTCGTCTGCGACGGCCTCGAGCCCGGCACCGACGACCCGTACGAGCTGCTCGTCGACGACGAGCGCGTCTGGCCCCTCGACGGCGCACCGCCGAGCCGCATCCGCACCCTCGACCCCGACCGGATGCCGCACTTCGCCTTCGGCTCCTGCCGCACGACGGGCACGCACGACGACGAGGGGGTGCGGCGGCACGGCGTCGACGCCCTGCGCAGCCTCGCCGTGACGCTGCGCGACGTGCCGGAGGCCGGCTGGCCCGACCTGCTCGTCCTCCTCGGCGACCAGGTGTACGCCGACACCACGCCCCACCCCGAGCTCGAGGACTTCATGCGCGCGCGGCGCAGCCTCGACGAGCCGCCGTACGAGGAGATCAAGGACTACGCGGAGTACGACGAGCTCTACCGGATCACGTGGGTCGAGCCGGTCATCCGCTGGCTGCTCTCGACCGTGCCGTCGGCGATGATCTTCGACGACCACGACATCCGCGACGACTGGAACACCTCGTGGTCCTGGCGCCGCGAGATGCGGGCGACGACGTGGTGGCAGGAGCGCATCGTCTCCGGCCTCGCGTCGTACTGGGTGCACCAGCACATCGGCAACCTCTCGCCCGCCGAGCTCGCGCAGGAGGAGGCGTTCCGGCTCGTCCTCGGGCACGCCGCCGACCACGCGGCGCGCGGCACGAGCGCCGTCGACGACGAGCTCGACCTCACGGAGACGCTCGACGCGCTGGCCGCCCGGGCCGACGCCGAGCCCGAGACCTACCGCTGGAGCCACGTGCGCGAGCTCGGCGACTGCCTGCTCGTCGTCCTCGACTCCCGCGCCGCGCGCCACCTCGAGCCGGACCGCCGCTCGATGCTCGACCCGACCGAGACGGAGTGGCTCGACGCGACGCTGCGCGGCGGGTACCGGCACGTCTTCGTCGGCACGTCCCTGCCGTTCCTCCTGCCGCCCGGCCTGCACGACTTCGAGGCCATCGACGAGGCGGTGGCGCAGGGGGCCTACGGGCGCCGGGCGGCGCACGCGGCCGAACGCGTGCGCCGGGTCGTCGACCTCGAGCACTGGGCCGCGTTCAACACCGGCTTCGACGAGGTCTTCGAGATGGTGATGGACCTCGCGCGCGGAAACCGCGGGCCGGCCCCCGACACCGTCACCTTCCTCTCCGGGGACGTCCACAACTCCTACCTCGCGGAGGTCACGGACGCGGCCGGCCACGGCGCGCGCTCCCGCATCGTCCAGGCGGTGTGTTCGCCGATCCGCAACCCGATGCCGCGCGGGGTGCGCGTCGTCATCTCGATGCTCACCCGCTCCCTCGTGCGGCCGATGCGCCTCCTGGCGTCGGCCTCGCGCCGCGTGCCCGACCCCGCGTACCCGTGGACGGTCACCGAGGGACCGTGGTTCGACAACAACGTCGCCCTGTGCCGGGTGCTGCCGGACGGGCTCGACCTCACGTGGGTGACCGGGATGGTCGAGGGCGCCGACCACGACCACCCGTGGCTGCGCGAGGTCTGGTCGGTGCACCTCCACGCCCAGTGGGCCGTGACGGCGCGGGCCACCGACGACGGGCCCTCGGACCACCGGGTGGTCCCCGCGGGGGCCGCCTCGACGGCGTCGCCTAGCGTGGCCCCATGAGCGTCGCCGAGTCCCAGCCCGGCCCGGCCGGCGCGTCCGCCGCCCCGCCGGCCCGTCCGCCCGCCGCCCGCGTCGAGAACCTCTCGAAGGTCTACGGCTCGGGCGACACCCGCGTCGTCGCGCTCGACGACGTCACGCTCGACCTGCACGCCGGCGAGTTCACGGCGATCATGGGCCGCTCCGGCTCGGGCAAGTCGACCCTGATGCACTGCGCCGCAGGCCTGGACGCCGCGACCGCGGGGCACGTGTACCTCGGCGACGTCGACCTCACGACCCTCAAGGAGCGCCGTCTCACCGAGCTGCGGCGCGACCGCATCGGCTTCGTGTTCCAGGCGTTCAACCTCGTGCCGACGCTCACGGCGGAGGAGAACATCGTCCTCCCGCTCGCCATCGCCGGGCGCAAGCCGGACCAGGCGTGGTTCGACGAGGTCGTCGACACGGTCGGGCTGCGCACCCGCCTCGGGCACCGGCCGGGCGAGCTGTCCGGCGGACAGCAGCAGCGGGTCGCCTGCGCCCGGGCGCTCGTCGGCCGCCCCGACGTCGTCTTCGCCGACGAGCCGACCGGCAACCTCGACTCCGCCTCCGGCGCCGAGGTGCTCGGCTTCCTGCGCCGCTCGGTCGACACGCACGGGCAGACCGTCGTCATGGTCACGCACGACCCCGGCGCCGCGAGCTGGACCGACCGTGTCGTCTTCCTCGCCGACGGCCACGTCGTCGGCGAGCTGCGGGAGCCGACGCCCGAGGCGGTCCTCGACCGGATGGCGCGACTGGCCGAGTCGGAGGCCTGAGGTGCTGCGCGCGACGCTGCGCGGCATCCTCGCGCACAAGGTGCGGCTGCTGCTCAGCGGTGTCGCGGTCGTGCTCGGGGTGGCCTTCGTCGCCGGGTCCTACGTCTTCACCGACACCCTCGACCGCGCGTTCACGGGGCTGACGAGCGGCGCGGTGGGCGACGTCATCGTCCGTCCCGGCAGCGCCGACGAGTCCGGCGGCGGGGGTGGTCCGCTCGGTGCGGCCGCGGTGCGCACCGTGCCCGAGGACCTCGTCACCACGCTCGCCGGGGTGCCGGGTGCCGCCCGGGCGGACGGGCGCGTCACGACCTTCGGCACGTTCGTCGTCGACCGGCAGGGCAAGCTCGTCGGCGGCGGCGGGCCGCCCGGGATCGGCGTCTCGTACAGCTCCGGCCCGGCGGCCAACGGGACGCCGTCGGCCACCCTCGTCAGCGGTCGCTTCCCGGCCGCGTCCGGCGAGATCGTGCTCGACGCCACGTCCGCGCAGCGCTCCGGCTGGCTCATCGGCGACACCGTCCCGCTGCTCACCGCGGGGGCGCAGCCGCGCATCGAGGCGACCCTCGTCGGCACCGCCGAGTTCGGCGGCAGCTCGCTCGTCGGGGCCAGCGTCGTGATGTTCGACGCGCGGCAGGCGCAGCAGCTCTTCCTCGACGGCGGCACCGGCTGGTCGACCGTCTGGGTGACGGCCGCCGCCGGCACGACGCAGGACCAGCTGCTGCGCTCGGTGCAGGCCGTCCTGCCCGAGGGCTTCCGCGCCGACACCGGCGACGCCACCTCGGCGCGCGCCGCGACCCGCATCGACGAGGCGCTGTCGTTCGTCACGACCTTCCTGCTCGTCTTCGCCGGGGTCGCCCTCACCGTCGGGGCGTTCCTCATCGTCAACACGTTCTCGATCCTCGTCGCGCAACGCAGCCGCGAGCTCGCGCTGCTGCGCGCCATCGGCGCCAGCCGGCGGCAGGTGGCGCGCTCGGTGCTCGTCGAGGCCGGCATCGTCGGGCTCGTGGGTTCGGCGCTCGGCGTCGGGCTCGGCGTGCTCCTCGCCATCGGCATCCGGGCGGTGTTCGGGCGGGTGGGGCTCGACCTCGGGTCGACTCCGCTCGTCCTCGAGGCCCGGACGGTCGTCGTCGCGCTGGCCGTCGGGGTGCTCGTCACCGTGGTGTCGGCGTACCTGCCGGCGCGGCGTGCGGGGCGGGTGCCGCCGGTCGCCGCGATGCGGGACGACGCCGTCCTCGCCGAGGGTGGCCTGCGCTGGCGGGTCGCCGTCGGCGCGCTGCTCCTCCTCGCCGGCGTGGTCGGCATCGTCGGGGGCCTGCTCGGATGGGGCAGCGAACCGACCTACGTCCTCGGGGTCGGCACCTTCGGGGTGCTCGTCGGGACGGCCCTGCTCAGCCCGGTGCTCGGCCGGCCGGTGCTCGGCGTCCTCGGGGCCCTCTACCGCCGGGCCTTCGGCGCGGTCGGCCGGATGGCCGAGCAGAACGCGCGCCGCAACCCCCGGCGCACCGGGGCCACGGCGTCCGCGCTGATGATCGGCGTCTCGCTCGTCACCCTCATGTCGGTGCTCGGCGCCTCGGCGAAGGCCAGCCTCGACAAGTCGCTCGCCGAGGACATCGTGGCGGACTACGTCGTCTCGAGCGTCGTCGGCCAGGGCTTCTCGGCCGCCATCACCGACGCGGTCGAGAAGGTGCCGGGCGTCGATGAGGTCGTCCGGGTGCGCGGCGCCCGGGTCGAGGTCGCCGGGGACCGCGAGTTCGCGACCGGGGTCGACCCGGCCGGGGTCGTGCGGGTGGCCCGCCCGGACGTGACGGCCGGCTCGCTCGAGGCGCTGCGCGACGGCGACGTCGCGCTCTCGACGAGCCAGGCGGCCGACCTCGGCCTGCGGGTGGGGGACACGGTGACGACGACCTTCGCGGGTGCGGAGGTCGAGGGCCGTGTCGTCGCCACCTACGAGCCGGACGCCGTGCTGCAGTCCGACGTCACCCTCACGCTCGGCACCTTCGACGAGCTCGGGGTGCCGCCGACGGACCGGACCGCCTTCGTCGTCGCGCAGCCCGGGACCGACCGGCCCGCGCTGAAGAAGGCGCTGGACGCCACAGTGGCCGACCTGCCGCTCGTGGGCGTCGCCGACCAGGCGGAGTTCGCCGCCGAGCAGCGCAAGCCGATCGACCAGCTGCTGTTCATCGTCTACGCCCTGCTCGGGCTGGCCGTCGTCATCGCCGTCCTCGGGATCGTCAACACGCTCGCGCTGTCGGTCGTCGAGCGCGTGCGCGAGATCGGGCTGCTCCGCGCGGTCGGCCTCAGCCGCCGCCAGCTGCGCACGATGCTGCGCCTGGAGTCCGTGGCCATCGCCGTGCTCGGGGCGGTGCTCGGGGTCGTGCTGGGCCTGGTCTTCGCGGTCGCGCTGCAGCGCTCCCTCGCGGACGACGGCATCGACGTGCTGTCCGTCCCGTGGCTCCAGCTCGTCGGTTTCGTCGCGCTCGCCGCCGTCGTCGGGGTCCTCGCCGCCGTCTGGCCCGGCCGCCGGGCCGCCCGCCTCGACGTCCTGCGCGCGATCGCGACCGAGTGACGCCGCCGATCCCCCTCCCGCCGGTGACGCCACCCGCCGGCGGCGGACCCGACCGCGGGTAGCGTCACCGTCGTGGACGAACCCACCGAGCTGCCCCACCGACTCGTGCTGCGCGACGACGTCGTGACGCTCGAACGGGCGCGTGCCACCGACGTGCCCGTGGTCGTGGCGCTGCTGCGGGACGACGCCATCGGCGCCGGCCGGGAGGCGTCCCCGGAGGCCGCCGGCGACGAACACCTCGCCCCCTACCGCGAGGCCTTCGCCGCCGTCGACGCCGACCCGAACCAGCTGCTCGTCGTCGCCCGGGACCCCGACGGCGAGGTCGTCGGCACGCTGCAGCTGACGCTGCTCCACGGGCTCTCCCGGGGCGGGGCGACCCGCCTGCAGGTCGAGGCCGTCCGGGTCGCGGCCGGCCGCCGCGGGTCCGGCCTCGGACGCGCGCTGCTCACCTGGGCCGCCGCGTACGGTCGCGCCCGCGGGGCCGTGCTCGCGCAGCTGACGACCGACCTGCGCCGCGAGGACGCCCGCCGCTTCTACGAGGACCTCGGCTGGGTGCACTCCCACGCGGGGCTCAAGCTCGACCTGCGCTGAGGGTCACGAGAACATCCGCACCGCCTGGGCCTCGACCTCGGCGTACTGGGCGCCGGCGGCGCCGAGCACCCGCCCGATCGAGTCGAGCGACTCGCGGACCTGCTGCTGGGTGCCGCGCCACTGCTCGACGACGCCCTGGAACTGCGCCGACGCGCTGCCGGTCCACGCGTCCTGGAGGCCGACGAGCCGCGCGGTCATCGCGGCGACCTGCCCCTCGACCTCGGCGGAGATGCGGGCCACGTCGCCGGCGGCGGCGGTGATGCGGTCGGTGTCGACCTGGAACTGTGCGGACACGAGGACCCCCTGGGGCTGGTGGGCGACCCGGTGGTCACCCGCTGCCTGAACGCTAGGTCGGCCGGCCGACCCGGCCGCGGAGTTTTCCACAGGCCCGCCGCGCGGCGGCGCGCCGCACCCGGTCCGGGCCGGGCGGGGGGTGGGCCGGGGCGGGGGGTGGCCTGGCGCGCATCGCGTCGCCGTGGCCCGGGACAGGGGTTCGTCCACGAGACCCCGGCTCGGAGGTCTTGTCTCGTGGACATTTCGGGGTGACCCCGAAAAGGTGAGGCGGGAGGGGACTGGGGGTCGGGAGGGGGCTGGGGCGTCCGAAGGGGGCGGGGCGCCGGGGCCGGGGCCTACGATCGGCGGGTGGCCGTCCTCATCGATCCTCCGCGGGTCGAGGCGCACGGCCGGCGCTGGTCGCACCTCGTGAGCGACACGAGCCTCGCGGAGCTGCACGCCTTCGCCCGCCGGGTCGGCATCCCGGCGCGCGGGTTCGAGGGCGACCACTACGACGTCCCCGAGGAGCGCTACGCGGCGGTCGTGGCGGCCGGCGCCGAGCCCACGGACGCCCGTGAGCTGCTGCGCCGCCTCGTGGCGAGCGGCCTGCGGATGCAGAAGCGGCGCGGCGACAAGGGCGTGGCCCGGGTCACCGGCGTGCGCCTGCCCGGGGTCGTCGTGGACGTCGACCTCATCCGCTCGTCGCGTGACGCGACGCCGGACCGGGTCTTCGCCGCGCTCGTCCTCGTCCACGACGCAGCGGGCGACCTCGCGGTCGTGCGGTCGGTGTGGCGGGACGAGTGGGGTGCGCCGGGCGGCGGCCGCGAAGCCGGGGAGTCGGTACGCGAGAACGCGGTCCGCGAGGTGCACGAGGAGACCGGGCTGCTCCTCGACCCCGCCGCGCTGCGGCCGGTCGGCTACGAGCGCTTCCGTGGGGTCGAGGGGGAGGGGCCGTGGACGCGCGGCTCCGACCTGCTCCAGCTCTTCGAGACGCACCTGACGACCACCCGGCCGACGCTCTCCTCGGCGCACGACGACACCTCCGACCGCCGCTGGGTGACCCCGGCCGAGCTGGAAGGGCTCTGCGGCGCGACGTTCTGGTGGCCGCTCGTCGAGGCGGTGCTCAGCCGGCCAGCCGGGTGAGCTCGCGCGCGAGGTTCTCGCGCGCCACGGGCTCCCACTCGCGCCGGGCGTGGGCCGACCGGTAGACGTGCGGGCGCACGAGGAACGGCCGCAGCACGGCGGACCGCGCGGCGGCGTACTCGGCCACCGGGACGTGCGCGTACTCCTCGCGCACCTGACGGCAGTACTCGTCGAACCGCGCTGTCGGAGAGGCGAGGATCCACAGGTCGGCGTCGTGCAGGGTGACCCGCGCGAGGTCCGCCCCGGCCCCCTCGACGTCGTGGTCGAGCGTGTCGAGGACCAGGGTGACGACCCGGTCGACGAGGGCCGGGTCGGCGCCCAGGGCGCCCAGCTCACGAGCGGCGAGGTCCGCGCTCCGGCGCTCGTCGTCACCGCCCCGACCCTCGTACACCGCGTCGTGGAACCAGGCGGCCAGCACGACCGCTGACCGGTCCGCCCGGCGGGCGCGCCCCCGTCGCGCGAGGAGGTCGGCGGCGGCGAGGACCTCGGCGAGATGGGCGAGGTCGTGGTAGCGGCGGTGGGGCTCGCTCCACCGACCCAGGAGGTCGACGCCGAGGCGGTCGACGGCGGCGCGGTCCGCGCCGGGGACGGCGTCGGCGCAGTCGGCAACCCACCGTCGGTGCAGCCCGCTCACCCGCTCACTCTGGCAGACCGGCGGGCGTCGGTCACGCGTCCCCCGGTCACGTCCGCGGACGCGCGCGCTCCCAGGTGCGGGCGTAGCGGCTGCCCGTCGCGAGGAGCAGCAGCCCGGTGGCGATGAAGGCCACCGACCGGACGACGCCGTCGAGGGCCGCGAGGTCGAACAGGAAGAGCTTGGCGACGGCGACGGCGCTGAGGAGCAGGCCGCTGCGCAGCACGAGGTCGGACCCCGGCGGGCGCTCGAGCGAGCGCAGGAGGAGGCCGGCGGCGGCGGCCATCCAGACGACGGTGGCGACGGCGTGCCCGGCGGTGAAGCCGGTCTCGGCTGTGCCGAGGCGTACCCCGGCCAGCGTGCCGACGCTCACGAGCGCGGTGGCGGTGGCGGCCAGGCCCACGGTCCACGCCACGACTGCCGCGAACCGGCGGACCGGCTCGGCGACACCACGGACGGCGCACGCGGCCCACCACGCGAGGACGGCGACCGCCCCCGCGAGCACGCTCGTCAGGAAGCCCGCGGCGAGGTCGTGCCCGGCGGCCAGGCGGACGGTCACCACCGCGAGCGCGTCCGGCAGCCAGGCGAGGACGCCCAGCGCCCCCACGCCGGCGCCGAGGCCGAGCGCGATCCGGGAGCGGGTCGCGCCGGCGACCGCGAGGTGGGCCAGCGCGAGGACGAGGAGCCCGCTGCGTACGAACCCGTCGGGGGCGCCGGAGAGCACCGCCAGCACCGCGCCGACGCTGCCGGCGGTGGCGGTCGTCACGAGCAGGTGCGGCGCGACCCGGCCGAGGGGCGCCCGGCCCAGGGCGGTCGCCGCGAGCAGCAGCACCGCCCCGACGGCGCCGTGGACGAGGGCGCGCGGGGTCGGGGACAGGGCGGCCGTGGCGGCGAGCGCGCCCGTCGCGACGACCGCCAGCGCGGCGCTCGAGGCGATGTCGTCGGCGTCGCGGCGCACGGAGAGCGCCGAGGTGACGACGGTGGCGGCGAGCACGACCAGCCCGACGGCGACGAGGGGCGCCGCGCCCGGGCGGCCGGCGGTGGCCGCCGCCCCGGCGAGGAGCGCGAGGGTGACGGGGACGACCCGGACGAGCGTGAGCCACGGCGTCGTGCGGCCGTGGCCGGCCCACCACCCGACGGCGGCGAGCACGGCGAGGACGGCGGTGAGCACCCAGTCGGCGCGGCCGGCGACGACCGGCGCGAAGAGCCCGCCACCGCCGACGAGGAGCACGGCGAGCAGCTCGCTGCCCCAGCGGCGTGCGACGACCGACCCGAGCGCGCTCACCGCGAGGCAGAGGACGACGCCGACGGAGGCCGGGAGCCATGCGTAGAGCGCGGTGACGGCGACGACGTCGAGGTAGGCGACGGCCGCGCCGGTGGCGACGAGCGCCACGGGCGCGCTCCCCGCGGGAGAACCCCGGTCGCGGTCGCGCGCCCCTCCGCGCACGCCGAGACCACCGAGCAGTCCTGCGAGGAGCGCGCCCGCGGTGACCCGGGCGCCGGGGCCGAACCAGCCGTGCCGGACGGCCAGCACGAGGAGCATGGCGACCCCGGAGAGCGTGACGACGGCGCCGGAGACCGCGAGCACGCGGGTCACGGCGCCCTCGCGCCGGTACCAGGGCTCGAGCGGCTCGGCCGGCCCGAGGCGGCCGACGGGCGCCGGCCCGACGGGCGGCGCCTGCGGCAGCGGACCCGGCACCGGACCGGACGACGTCGACCCTGCAGACGACGCCGGCCGACCCGGTGCTCCGGCGACCGCCGGGACGGGGACTCCCTGGTGTCCCGTCCCGGCGGCCCGGTGCGGGGTGCCGCCCTGCGCGGCTCCCGCGGCCCCGCCCTGCGCGGGGCCTCCCGACCGGACGGCGGCCGACGCCGTGCGGGGGGTGGTCGTGACGACCGGCTGCTGCTCGAGCTCGCGCCGGAGGCGGGCCAGGCCGTTGCCGACGGTGTGCATACGCTGCATCGCGTCGGCGAACTCGACCTCGAGGCGTGCCACGTCGTCCCGGTGCGTCATGCCGTCCAGCCTCCCGGCGGACGCCGTCGGGGCGCCTGAGCACCGGTACTCAGCCGGGCCCGGGCGCCGCGAGGGGCCGGTGGGTCAGCCCTGGCTGCTGGACGACGCCGCGAGGGTCGCGCGCACCTGCGTGCTCGCGCCGTCGCGCAGGACCGTCAGGGTGACGGTGCTGCCGACCGACTGCTCGCGGACGTAGCCGATGAGCGACTCCGCGCCGTCGACCGGGTCACCGTCGACCGCCACGATGACGTCGCCCTGGCGCAGGCCGGCCTTCTCGGCGGGCGTGCCGGGCTCGACCTTCGTCACCTCGGCACCCGAGCGGGTGGCCGAGCCGTCCGAGGCGGTGCCGTCCTGCGGGTAGACCCCGAGGTAGGCGTGCTGCGCCTTGCCGGTGTCGATGAGCTGCTTGGCGATCGACTGCACCTCGGTCACCGGGATGGCGAAGCCGATGCCGATGCTGCCCGACTGGCCCCCGGAGGACTGGCCGAGCGAGGCGATCGAGGAGTTGATGCCGACCAGCCGTCCCGAGGCGTCGACGAGCGCGCCGCCGCTGTTGCCGGGGTTGATCGCCGCCGAGGTCTGGATCGCGTTGGTCACGACCGGCTCGGCCTGCGTCTGCTGCTGGAAGCCGCCGTTGAAGGGGTTCTGCTGCTGCTGCTGGGGCTCCTCGGCCTGCGTGCTGACCGGACGGTTGAGCGCGCTGACGATGCCCGTCGTCACGGTGCCGGCGAGACCGAGGGGGTTGCCGACCGCCATGACCGGGTCGCCGACCGCGAGGGCGTCCGAGTCACCCATCGAGATGGGCGTGAGGTCGTCGGGGGCGTTGTCGATGGTGATGACCGCGAGGTCGGTCGAGGGGTCCGTGCCGCGCACCTGCGCCGAGAACGTGCGGCCGTCGGCGAGGGTCACCTGGAGCTTCTGCGCGCCGGCGACGACGTGGTTGTTCGTCACGACGTGCGCGTTGCCGTCGATGATGACGCCCGAGCCCTGCGCCTCGCCGTTCGCGAGCTGCGCGGTGATGGCGACGACGCTCGGCGAGACCGCCTTGGCCGTGGCCGTCCAGTTCGGCGCGGACGCGTCGGCCTGCTGCACGGGCGCGGGGTCCGTGCCGCGACCCGACTGGGAGGTGGACACCGTCGACGTCGTCGAGGTGTCGTCCATCAGCCGGGTCGCGGCCAGGGTGCCGCCGGAGGACAGGACGGCGGCAAGGACCGCGACGCCGACGATCTCCGCGCCACGGCGACGACCGGACCCGCGGGAGGGGACGCCCGAGGGTCCGGCACCCCCGGCCGGCCCGAACGGCCCCGACGGAGGGGGAGGGGCCATCGGACCGGTCGGGGTGCTCTGGGGGTACCCGGTGGGGACCGGGGTGGTCGGCGAGCCCTCGCCCGTCGGCTGCGTCGCGGTGGTGGTGCCACCGTGCGGGGTGTACCACTGCGGGGCGGTCCACGGGCCGGGGTTCTCCGGGGTGCGGGGCTGCTGGTCGTTCATCGCCGACGGGTCTCCTTCTGCTCGACTGGTCCCCACTCAACGCCCCCGAGGTGGGCGTGCGCTGGTCAGTGGCTGGGAGTCCGCTGTGCGAACCGGACGACGAACGTCGCGCCGCCACCGGGCGTCTCGGCGACGCCGACGCGGCCGTGGTGGCTCGCGACGATGGCGGCGACGATGGCCAGGCCGAGGCCGGTGCCGCCCCCGCCGGTGCGCCCGCGCGAGGGGTCGGCGCGGTAGAAGCGCTCGAAGACCTTCGTCGAGATCTCCGGCGGCACGCCGTGCCCGTGGTCGCGGACCTCGAGGCTCGGCACGCCGTCGTTGAGGCCCACGGCGACCTCGACGGGGGTGCCCTCGGGTGTGTGCCGCAGGGCGTTCGCGACGAGGTTGGTGACGACCTGGCGCAGCCGAGGCTCGGAGCCGCGGACGACGCAGGGCTCGACGCCGCCCGCGAAGCCGACGAGCTGGATGCGCCGCTCGGGTGCCCGGGCGCGCGCGTCCGCGACCGTGTCGGCGGCGAGCACCGTGAGGTCGACGTCGGTGTGCTCGACCTCGGGCTCCTCGTCGAGGCGCGCGAGGGTCAGCAGGTCCTCGACGAGCGCGCTCATCCGGCCGGACTCGGCCTCGATGCGCTCCATCGCCGACCCGACGGCCTCGGGGTCGCGCACGGCGCCCTGGCGGTACAGCTGCGCGTAGCCGCCGACGGTCGCGAGCGGGGTGCGCAGCTCGTGCGAGGCGTCGGCGACGAACTGGCGCATCCGCTCCTCGCTGGCCTCGCGGACGGCGAAGGAGGTCTCGACCTGCGCGAGCATCGCGTTGAGGCTGCGCGCGAGCGAGGTGACCTCGTCGTCGGCCTGCCGGACGGGGATGCGCTGGGTGAGGTCGCCCTCGGCGATGGCGGCCGCCGTGTCCTCGATGCGGCGCAGCGGACGGAACGCGCGTCGGACCGCGAAGTGCCCGAGGACCAGCGAGAGCACGAGGGCGATGGTGCCGATGAGGGCGGTGGAGACCAGGAGGCGGGTGACGGTGTGCGACACCGGTTCCAGTGGCACCCCCACCGCCACGACGGCGTCGCTGCCGGTGACCCGGGCGGCGATGAAGCGCCACGTCAGCCGGTCGTTCTTCGAGCCGACGGTGAACGGGGTCTGGGTGCGGACCCGGGGGTCGGACACGGAGAGCGAGGGCAGGAGCGGCTCGGCGTACTTGCCCACCGGCGGGCGGACCGCCGTGAAGGTCGGGGTCTGGATCGCGAAGGCGTAGCTCGTCGGCAGGGCGTCGTCCGAACGGCTCTGGAGGTCGGAGATCGCCTGGGTCGCGACCGGGCTGAGGACGCTGCGCAGCTCGGCGTCGACCCGGGCGTCGAGGTCGCTCTTGAGCAGGTAGGCCGTGACCATGCTCGTGAGGATGAGCGCCGCGCCGACGAGGACACCGACGATGAGCAGGAGGCGGGTGCGCAGCGGCACCGCCTCCAGCCGGCCGACGACGCGCGCCACCGACCGGGAGGGGGACGCCATCAGGTCTGCGGGGGCAGCCGCAGGACGTACCCGACGCCGCGCTTGGTGTGGATGAGCGGCGGCGCGCCCTCGACGTCGATCTTGCGACGGAGGTAGGAGATGTAGGACTCGACGATGCCGGACTCGCCCCGGAAGTCGTAGTCCCACACGTGGTCGAGGATCTGCGCCTTCGAGAGCACCCGGTTCGGGTTGAGCATGAGGTAGCGCAGCAGCTTGAACTCGGTCGGGCTCGTCTCGATGACGCGCGTGCCCCGGCGGACCTCGTGGCTGTCCTCGTCGAGCTCCAGGTCCTCGAAGCGCAGGACCGGGCGGTCCTCGTCGACGTCACCCCGGGTGCGGCGCAGGACCGCCCGGATGCGCGCGACGACCTCCTCGAGGCTGAACGGCTTCGTGACGTAGTCGTCGCCGCCGACGGTCAGGCCCTTGATCTTGTCGTCGACCGAGTCGCGCGCGGTGACGAAGACGATGGGGAGGCGCCGGCCCTGGTCGCGCAGCCGGCGGGTGACGGTGAAGCCGTCCATGTCCGGGAGCATGACGTCGAGGACGCACAGGTCCGGCTGATGGTCGTCGGCGACCTTGAGGGCCTCCGAGCCGCTCGCGGCGGTGGCGACGTCGAAGCCGGCGTACCGCAACGAGGTGGCGAGGAGCTCGCGGATGTTCGGCTCGTCCTCGACGACGAGGAGCCGGGCCTCGGGGGGCTGCGTGGCTGTCACGCCTCCCAGTCTCGACCCCGAGTCTGGGAGTCCGCTGGACGTCGGCTGCACAGGAGCCGACCGGGCGTGGCGCGTCAGGTGCCGGTGAACGCGCCGTTGCCGTCGCCGGCGACGACGGCAAAGGCGATGAGGCCGGCGACCGCGA
This sequence comes from Phycicoccus mangrovi, assembly GCF_018729305.1. Classification (NCBI taxonomy): domain Bacteria; kingdom Bacillati; phylum Actinomycetota; class Actinomycetes; order Micrococcales; family Intrasporangiaceae; genus Phycicoccus; species Phycicoccus mangrovi. The sequence goes on from NZ_JAHHWP010000008.1 coordinate 168,555, forward strand.
GGACGCCGAGGCCCATCGCCACCGCGTACGAGATCCAGCCCCAGCGCGACATCTTCCGGGACCCCGCGGGGTCGGAGGACTGCTTCGTCAGGGCGACGATGCCGAAGACCAGCGCGGGGACGAAGACGACCCCGACGCAGAAGCCGATGGTGATGAGCGTGGTCAGGCCCGAGACGATCGTCAGGACGATCGCGCTCGTGTTGTTGGTCGGCGCCGCGTAGGGGGAGCCGGCGCCGTACGCCGGGGGCCCGCCGTAGGGGGAGGCCGCTCCGTAGGAGGGCACGGAGGCCCCCGGGGCGGGCGGCGGGGGGTAGGTGCCGTCCGCGCTCGGGGCACCGTACGGGTCGGCCGGAGCGGCGTAGGGGTTCGCCGGGGCGCCGTCGGGGTGCGCCGACGGGGACGCGGGGGCGGCGTACGGGTCCGGGCCCGACGGCGGGGTGTCCTCCCGGGCCTCGCCGTAGGCGGGCAGGTCGTACGACGGCGTGGAGTAGGTGGGCTGCTCGTAGGCCGGCGGGGCCGGCGGGGCCGGCGGGGCCGGCGGGGTGAAGGGACGCGTGGCCTCGGGTCCGACGACCTGCGTGTCGTCCGGGCCGGGCTCGGGCCGGGAGGACTCGAAGGAGTCGGGGAGCGGCGGGGGCGCGGTCGGGTCCCGGTGGTCGTCGCTGCTGCTCACGGTGTCTGGGGTCCCCTCCGGGTCGGTGGCGGCCGCCGATCGGCCGCCGCGCACGAGGATAGAGGGCGGGCGGCATCTCCCGTGGCGGTCCGGCGTGTCAGGATCGCGGGGTGAGCCGTGCACTGCCGCAGGTCGAACCGGACCCCTCCCTCCCGGAGCGGGTGACGGTCTACGAGGTCGGGCCCCGGGACGGGCTGCAGAACGAGTCGGCCGTCGTCCCGGCCGCCGTCAAGGCCGAGTTCGTGCGGCGCCTGCTCGCCGCGGGCCTCACGACGGTCGAGACCACGTCGTTCGTCGACCCGCGGTGGGTGCCGCAGCTCGCCGACGCCGAGGAGGTCCTCGGGCTGCTCGGTGACGAGGGGCGCGAGGCACGCCGGCCGGTGCTCGTCCCCAACGTCCGGGGCCTGGACCGGGCGCTGGCCGCCGGGGTCGGCGCCGTCGCGATCTTCGGCAGCGCGACCGAGACCTTCGCCCGCAAGAACCTCAACCGCTCGCTCGAGGAGTCGGTCGCGATGTTCGCGCCCGTCGTCGAGCGGGCCCGGGCCGAGGGCCTGTGGGTGCGCGCCTACGTGTCGATGTGCTTCGGCGACCCGTGGGAGGGGCCGGTGCCGGTGGCCCAGGTCGTCGACGCCTGCCGACGCCTCATGGACCTCGGCTGCGACCAGCTGTCGGTCGGCGACACCATCGGGGTGGGCACCGTCGGCCACGTGCACCGGCTGCTCGAGGGGCTCGACGCGGCCGGCATCGGGCCGGAGCGCACCGGGGTGCACTTCCACGACACCTACGGTCAGGCGCTCGCGAACACGCTCGCCGCGCTGCGCGACGGCGTCACCGTCGTCGACGCCTCGACCGGCGGCCTCGGCGGCTGCCCGTACGCGAAGTCGGCGACGGGCAACCTCGCGACGGAGGACCTCGTGTGGACCCTCGAGGGCGCCGGCGTCGAGACGGGCGTCGACCTCGACGCGCTCGTCGAGACCTCGGCCTGGATGGCGGGGGTGCTCGGGCGCCCCTCGCCCTCGCGCGTCGTCAAGGCGCTGACCGGCGGCTGAGCCGCGCCGCGCCGGCTCAGCGCGGCCGGACCCCGTTGACCTCGGGGGAGATCTGCCGCTCGAGGGCCAGGGCGAGTGCCGCGACGACGGCGAGGCAGACGAGCAGGACGGCGACGAACACCCCGGCCAGCCGGCGGTCGAGCAGCCAGCCGGCGGCCACCGGCGCGGTGATGGCGCCGACCTGGAAGGCCATCCCCGACACCGCGTTGTAGCGGCCGCGGTCGTGGTCGCTCGCGAGGTCGTTGACGATGGCGGGCACGGTCGGCTGGAGGAGGGTCTCGCCGAGCCCGAAGAAGACGTGGAAGACGATGACGCCCGCGGCCGCCGCGAGCGTGCCGGCGACCAGGCCGGTGGCGCCGAGCAGCGCCCAGGCGAGCGCCCAGAGGACGACGAGGCCGAGGAAGACGCGGGTGCGGCGACGGCCGTCGATGCGGCGCAGGACGAGGAACTGCATGAGCACGATGACGGCGGTGTTCGCCGCGAACGCGAACCCGATCGTGCGGGTCGAGACCTCGCTGACCTGCCGGGCGAAGGCGGGGAAGCCGGCCTCCATCTGCCCGTAGCCGACGAAGCTCGAGAGGAACGTCAGCGCGGTGAGCCAGAGGACGGCCGGGCGGCGCAGGATCGCGAGGTAGCCGGTGCCGCCCTCGCCCTCGGCCGCGGGGAGCGGCCGACCGGCCACGGCGCGCAGCGGGCCGAGCAGGAGCGCGACGGGCACGAGCACGCAGACGGCGTCGACGACGAAGATCGCGCTGAAGGTGCCGGGGCGCGAGACGTCGGCGAGGAAGCCGCTGACGACGCCCCCGATGCCGATGCCGAGGTTGACCAGCGCGAAGTTGATGCCGAAGTACTGCGTGCGCAGGCGGCCCTCGACGATGCTCGCGATCATCGCGTTGAAGGCCGGCCAGCCGACACCGAAGCTGATGCCGAGGAGCACGACCGCGACGGTGAGGCCGGTGACGGTGGTCGCGAAGGCCATGACGAGGGCGCCGAGCACCTGCGCGAGCAGCCCGGCGATGACGACCGGGCGGGCGCCGAGCCGGTCGGTGATGACGCCGACGGGCGCCGTGACGACGACCGCGACGCCGGCGATGAGGCCCATGAGCAGGCCGGTGACCGAGAGCGGGACGCCGCGGACCTCGTGCATGTAGATGGCCGTGAACGGCAGCGTCATCCCACGACCGAGCGTGGAGATGGCGGTCGTCGACAGCAGCCAGCGCCCGGCCGGGGGCAGCGCCGCCCAGAAGCGGCGCACGGTCAGGTGCGCGTCGTCGGCGGCGGTTGAGGCGGCGGTCTCGGGCACCGGGACACGCTCCCACGGGCCGCCGACACCCCGCGACCGGGTTCTGCCCGCCCGCGCGCGCTCCGTCCTCTCCGCCCCGCCGGGGTCGTCACGGGCGTCACCTGCGTATCGGGTCACCCGATACGGGCGCGCTGTACCCGGGAACGGTTGTCGGGGGAAGCGCAGCGGTATCGGGTCACCCGATACGCGTGGGACTCGGGGTGGGTCCGGGGTGGGCGGGGCGAGAACCCGGCAGCGCGGTGTCGGCCCCAGCGGTTAGCCTTGGTCGTGGTGCCCGCTCCCGGGTGCCCCGCGTGACGACCGATGGATGAGGTGGACCGTGCCGACTGGCAAGGTGAAGTTCTTCGACGCCGAGAAGGGCTTCGGATTCGTGTCCGGCGACGCCGGCGAGGGGGACGTGTTCGTCCCGGCGTCCGCCCTGCCCGCCGACGTCCAGGGCCTCAAGGGCGGTCAGCGCATCGAGTTCAGCATCGCCGAGGGCCGCCGCGGCGCCCAGGCGATGGCCGTGCGCGTCCTCGACCCCGCCCCGTCGGTCGCGACCAACCGCCGCGTCCGCGACCGCAAGCCGGCCGACGAGATGGTGGTCATCGTCGAGGACGTCATCAAGCTCCTCGACAACGTCTCGGAGTCGCTGCGCCGCGGGCACTACCCGGACAAGCAGCACGGCAACAAGGTCGCCCAGGTCCTGCGGGCCGTCGCCGGCGACCTCGAGCTCTGATGGCGCCCGCCACCGCGGTCCGTCCGGACGCCACCCTCCGGGGCGCCGTCGACGTCGCCCGCGAGGCGCTGACCGGCATCGCCGAGCCCGGCACCGTCGGCGACCACCTCGGGATGGAGATGGTCGACGAGCGCCTCGCGACGCACTACTTCGCCTGCGACGCCGCCGCCTACCGCGGCTGGCGCTGGGCCGTGTCGGTCGCGCGCGTCGCCCGCTCCAAGACCGTCACCGTCTGCGAGACCGACCTCGTCCCCGGCGAGGGCGCGCTGCTCAGCCCCGAGTGGCTGCCCTACGCCTCGCGCCTCGCGCCCGGCGACCTGGGCCCGGGAGACGTCACCCCGTACGTCGACGCCGACCCGCACCTCGAGGCCGGCTGGGAGGCCACCGGCGACGAGGACGTCGACGCCGCCGCGCAGTGGGAGCTCGGCCTCGGCCGGGTCCGCGTGCTCTCGGCCGAGGGCCGCGAGGTCGCGGCCCAGCGCTGGTACGACGGCGACAACGGCCCCGCCGCGCCGGTCGCGGTCAAGGCGCCGATGCCCTGCTCGTCCTGTGGCTACTTCCTGCCGATGGCCGGCGCCCTGCGCACGGTCTTCGGCGTCTGCGCCAACGAGTGGTCGCCCTCCGACGGCAAGGTCGTCAGCCTCGACCACGGCTGCGGGGCGCACTCCGAGGCCGACGTCGAGGCCCCGCCCGCCGAGCGGGTGTCCGCGCCGATCCTCGACGACAACGCGCTCGACGTCAGCTGACGTCGCGCCACGACGCCGCCGGCCGCCTCAGGCGCCGGCGGCGTCGTGGCGCCCGCGGCGGACGTACCACCACGCGAACGCGCCGAGCGCGAGGCCGGTGACGCAGGCCCACGGCCACCACGAGCGCTCGCCGGTGTGCAGCGCCGGGACGAGCAGGGTGACGACGAGGGCGAGCGTCCACACGCCGGAGCCCACGAGCACGAGGGTGCGGGTCGGGACGTCCGGCGGGTCGACCGGGGCGGAGCGCCCGAGGAGGGCGGGATCCGGGGCTCGCGTGGGCTCGTCGGTCACGGCGCCAGCGTAGCGATCTCGCCGTCACACCCCCGAAACCCGTGGTGGTCCCGGCGCCACTAGCCTGCTCGCCATGGCCGAGACCACGACCACCGCCGACGCGGGCCCCACGCACCCGGGCTTCCTCGAGCGGTTCTTCCACATCCACCAGCGCGGCTCCACCGTGGGTCGCGAGGTCCGCGGTGGCGTCGCCACCTTCTTCACGATGGCGTACATCGTCGTCCTCAACCCGCTGATCCTCGGCTACGTCCAGGACGCCGACGGCAAGTTCCTCGGCGGGGGTGACGCGCCGAACCTCGCCGCCATCGCGGCGGGCACCGCGCTCGTCGCGGGCGTGCTGACGATCCTCATGGGCGTCGTCGCGAACTTCCCGCTCGCGCTGGCCACCGGCCTCGGCCTCAACGCCTTCGTGGCCTACGCGATCGCGAGCAAGATGACGTGGGCCGACGCGATGGGCCTCGTGGTCCTCGAGGGCATCGTCATCCTCGTCCTCGTGCTCACCGGGTTCCGGCAGGCGGTCTTCCACGCCGTGCCGGCCCAGCTGAAGACCGCGATCTCGGTGGGCATCGGCCTGTTCATCGCGCTCATCGGCCTCGTCGACGCGGGTTTCGTGCGGCGCACCGGCGCGGGCACGGTGCCGGTCGAGCTCGGCGTCGGCGGGCAGCTCGCCGGCTGGCCGACGCTCGTCTTCGCGCTCGGCGTGGTCCTCATCGTCGCCCTGTGGGTGCGCAAGGTCCGCGGCGCGATCATCATCTCGATCATCGCGATGACCGTCGTCGCCTTCGTCGTCGAGGCGATCGCCAAGGTCGGGCCCACCGTCGTCGGGCAGAACGCGGACGGGACGAACAAGATCAACCCGCTCGGCTGGAACCTCAACGTCCCGTCCTGGCCCGAGGTCGTCGACCCGATCAACTTCGGGACGCTCGGCGAGTTCAACCTGCTCGGCTCCTTCGAGCGGGTCGGCGTCGTCGCGGCGGTGCTGCTGATCTTCACCCTCATGCTCGCCGACTTCTTCGACACGATGGGCACGATGACGGCCATCGGCGCCGAGGCCGGCCTGCTCGACGAGGAGGGCAACCCGCCCAACACCCAGCGCATCCTCGTCGTCGACTCCGTCGCCGCCGCGGCGGGTGGTGCCGCCGGCGTCTCGTCGAACACCTCGTACATCGAGTCGGCGTCCGGTGTGGGCGAGGGCGCGCGCACCGGACTGGCGTCGGTCGTCACGGGCGTGCTGTTCCTCGTCGCGGTCGTCTTCGCCCCGCTCGTCAAGATCATCCCCAACGAGGCGGCCGTCCCCGCGCTCGTGCTCGTCGGCTTCCTCATGATGCAGCAGGTCAAGGAGATCGCCTGGGACGACGTCGAGATCGCCATCCCGGCCTTCCTGACGATCATCCTCATGCCGTTCACCTACTCGATCACGGCCGGCATCGGTGCGGGCTTCGTCGTCTACGTGCTCATCAAGGTCGTGCGCGGCAAGGTCCGCCAGGTCCACCCGATGATGTGGCTGACGGCGCTGCTCTTCGTCGTCTACTTCTTCATCGAGCCGATCACCGAGGTCGTCGCCGGCTGACCCCCGAGCCGCACCCGAGGCGCCCGTCCCGCACCCCGCGGGGCGGGCGCCTCGACGTCCGGCGGGCTTCCCCGCGGCTGCGACCCCACGGCACCCGGCACGGTGGAATAGTTAGCCACGGTAATGAGTTGTGCTAACTACTGATGACGACCACCGCTGGAGAACCCCGTGCCCGCACCCGCCCCGACGATGACCCGCACGCAGAAGGACCGACTGACGAGCGACCTGCGCATGGTCTGCATGCGCATCTCGCGCCGGGTGCGCTTCGAGAGCTCGACCGACCTGGCGCCGCACCAGTTCTCCGCGCTCGTGCGCCTCGAGGACGGCCCGCGGACGCCGAAGGAGGTCGCCGAGATCGAGCAGGTGTCGGCGCCCAGCATGAGCCGCACGGTCAACGGGCTGGTCGAGCGCGGGCTCGTGGCCCGCGCGGACGACCCCACGGACGGCCGGCAGGTCATCCTCTCGCTGACCAAGGAGGGGCGCCGGGCCATCCGCGAGACCCGCAGGCGCCGCGACCAGTGGCTGGCGACGCGCCTGGAGCGGCTGACCGACGACGAGCGGGCGCTCCTCGCCGACGCGACCGCGCTGCTCGAACGGTTGGCCGCCGAATGAGCCCCACCTTCACCTCGCTCGAGATCCGCAACTACCGGCTGTGGTTCCTCGGCGGCTTCGTCTCCAACGTCGGCACCTGGATCGGTCGCGTCGGCCAGGACTGGCTCGTCCTCACCGTGCTGACCGCCGGCTCGGCGACGGCGCTCGGCATCGTCACCGGCCTGCAGTTCCTGCCGTTCCTGCTGCTGGCGCCGTGGACCGGGCTCATCGCCGACCGCTTCTCGCGGCGCAGGATCCTCCTCGTGACCCAGAGCATGCTCGCGCTGACGAGCCTCGTCCTCGGGGTGCTCGCCGTGACGGGCGCCGCCCAGCTGTGGCACGTCTACGCCATCGCCCTCGTGCAGGGCGTGACGACGGCCATCGACAACCCGGCGCGGCAGGTCATCGTCTCCGAGATGGTCCCGCCCGAGAAGCTCTCGAACGCGGTCGCGCTCAACTCGGCGTCCTTCAACGCCGGCCGGCTCATCGGGCCGGGCGCCGCGGGTCTCATCATCGCGTGGTGGGGCACCGGCGAGGCGCTGCTGCTCAACACCCTGACCTTCGTCTTCGTGCTCGCGGCGCTCGCGTTGCTCAACGTCTCGCAGCTGCGCTCGCCGCGCCGGGCCAAGGGGCGCGGGGGCATCCGCGAGGGCTTCGCGTACGTCAAGCAGCGCCGCGACATCCAGCTCGTCATGCTGCTCGTCTTCGTGCTGGGGACGTTCGGGATGAACTTCCAGATCACGATGGCGCTCATGGCGACCAAGGTCTTCGACAAGGGCGCCGGGGAGTTCGGGCTGCTCGGGTCGATCATGGCCGTCGGGTCGCTGACCGCCGCGCTGCTCTCGGCCCGGCGCAAGGAGCCGCGCCTGCGGGTCCTGCTCCTCGCGCTCGTCGGGTTCACGCTCTCGGCGACGGCGGCCGCTTCGGCGCCGTCGTACTGGCTGTTCGCGCTGGCGCTCGTGCCGGTCGGGCTCACCGCCCTCACGGCGATGACGACGGCCAACGCGATGGTCCAGACCCGCGTGGCCCCGGAGATGCGCGGGCGGGTCATGGCCCTCTACATGGCGATCTTCATGGGCGGCACGCCGGCCGGCGCCCCGCTCATCGGCTGGATCTCGGAGCAGTTCGGCCCGCGCTGGACCATCGGCATCGGGGCGGTCGCGGTCGGCCTGGCCCTGGTCGGTGTCTCGTTCTGGCTGGCCCGGGCGGAGAATGTGCGGGTGAGCTACGAGTCGCAGCGCCGCCCGCGCGTCAGCGTCACCACGGTGCCGAGCGCCGAGGACCGGGACGACAGCCGCGTGCCTCTGCCGGAGCCGGCGCGATGACGCCGCTGTTCCGCCGTCGGATGACGCTGGGGGTGCTCGCGGTCCTCGTCGTCGTCGCGGTCGTCTACGCCGTCGCGGGGCGCTGAGGGCCCGCCCGCCACTCCGGCAGCACGACGCCGCCCCGGCACCGTCCTCGTGGACGGGCCGGGGCGGCGCGTGTGCTGACCCGGGCCGGGCTCGACGTCAGGCGAGGCGCTCGACGACGTGCTCGACCGAGGCGATGAGGCGGCTCACGTCGTCCGGCTCGACCGCGGGGAAGCAGGCGACGCGGAGCTGGTTGCGGCCGAGCTTGCGGTAGGGCTCGACGTCGACGACGCCGTTGGCGCGCAACGTCTTCGCGACCGCGGAGGCGTCGACCGCGTCGTCGAAGTCGATCGTCGCGACGACGCGGCTGCGGTGCTCGGGGTCGGTGACGTAGGGGCTCGTGTAGTCGGTCCGCTCGGCCCACTCGTAGAGACGGCCGCTGGAGTCGGCGGTGCGACCCGTGGCCCAGTCGAGGCCACCGTTCTCGTTGAGCCACTCGACCTGGTTGGCGAGCATGGCGAGGGTCGCGACGGCCGGGGTGTTGTAGGTCTGGTCCTTGCGCGAGTTGTCGATCGCGGTCGGGAGGCTGAAGAAGTCGGGCACCCAGCGGCCGGACGCGGCGATCTCGTCGACCCGGGCGAGCGCCGCGGGCGAGAAGAGGCCGAGCCAGAGGCCGCCGTCGGAGGCGAAGGACTTCTGCGGGGCGAAGTAGTAGACGTCGGCCTGCGAGACGTCGACCGGGAGGCCACCCGCGCCGGAGGTGGCGTCGACGAGGAGGAGCGCGTCGTCGTCCGCGCCCTCGACCCGGCGGACCGGCGCCATGACGCCGGTGCTCGTCTCGTTGTGCGCCCACGCGTAGGTGTCGACGCCCGGCTCGGCGACCGGGTCGGGACGGCTGCCGGGCTCGCTCGTGATGATCGTCGGGTCGCCGAGGAAGGGCGCCTTCTTCGTCACCGAGCCGAACTTGCTCGAGAACTCGCCGAACGCGAGGTGCTGCGCGCGGTCGCGGACGAGGCCGAAGGCGGCGATGTCCCAGAACGCCGTCGAGCCACCGTTGCCGAGGACGACCTCGTAGCCCTCGGGGAGGTCGAAGAAGGTCGCGAGGCCCTCACGGACGGACCTGACGAGGTTCTTGACCGGGGCCTGGCGGTGCGAGGTGCCGAGGACGGTGCGACCGATGGCGGACAGCGCCTCCACCTGCGCCGGGCGGACCTTCGAGGGTCCGGACCCGAAGCGACCGTCGAGGGGCAGCAGGTCGGCGGGGATGGTGATCGGGGCGTCGCTCACGTGTCGTCTCCGTGGTCGGTGCCGGTGTGGGCCGGCGGGTTCCGCCCGGTGGTCCCGGGCGCGGGTCCTCGGCGGGGCGGCGGACCGGCACGGGCACGGGCGCCACGGACCGAGGATGGCCGGGCCGGCATCGTCGACGGACCACGACCGCGGCCCATCCTCACAGCCCGTGACCGGATGGCGGACGTCGGGTCCATCAGGTGAGAGGAACGCCACGCACCCTGTCGAGGATCCGACCGCGACAACCCCGCACGTGCGGGCTCGTCGCGGGTCGGAGGGCTCCGGGACAGCGATAACCCCGCACGTGCGGGGGCGGGGCGGGGGTGGGGAGAGCGCCGGAAGACGGCGGCGGCCCCGGCACGGGGCCGGGGGCGCCGCCGTGGTGCGGGAGGTCAGTCCTTGGCGCGGTAGCCCGTGACGTCCGAGAGGGGGCGCTCGCCGGGGCCGACGTAGCGCGAGCTCGGGCGGATGAGCCGCCCGGTGCGCTTCTGCTCGAGGATGTGCGCCGACCAGCCCGCCGTGCGCGCCGCCACGAACAGCGGCGTCATCATGTCGCCCGGCACCTCGGCGAAGTCGAGGAGCACCGCGGCCCAGAAGTCGACGTTGGTCTCCATCCGGCGCTCGGGGTAGCGCTCGGCGAGCTCGGCGATCGCTGCCTTCTCGAGCTCGAGGGCCACCTCGTAGCGCGGGGCGCCGAGCCGCTTGCAGGTGTCGCGGAGCACGGCGGCGCGCGGGTCGTAGGCCCGGTACACCCGGTGCCCGAAGCCCATGAGGCGCTCCTTGCGGTCGAAGACGCCCTTGACGTACTTGACCGCGTCGCCCATCTCCTCGACGCCCTCGATCATGTGCTGCGCCCGGCTCGGGGCGCCGCCGTGCAGCGGCCCCGACAGGGCGCCGATCGCGCCGGAGAGGCAGGCGGCCACGTCGGCGCCGGTCGAGGCGATGACGCGCGCGGTGAAGGTCGAGGCGTTGACGCCGTGCTCCGCCGCTGAGATGAAGTAGGCGTCGATGGCCTCGACGTGCTTGGGGTCCGGCTCGCCGCGCCAGCGGATCATGAACCGCTCGGGGATGGTGCGGCCCTTGTCGACCTCGGACTGCGGCACCATCGGGCGGCCCTGGCCGTGGGCGGACTGGCCGATGAACGAGATCGCCATGACCGAGGCGCGGGCGAGGTCGTCGCGGGCCTGCGCGTCGTCGATGTCGAGGAGCGGCTTGAAGCCCCAGACCGTCGCCAGCTGGGCGATGGCCGACTGGACGTCGACCCGGATGTCCCCCGTGTGGACCGGGAGCGGGAAGGGCTCGGCGGGCGGCAGGCCCGGGTCCATCTCGCCGTCGACGAGGAGCCCCCACACCTGCCCGAAGGACACGGTGCCGACGAGGTCGTTGATGTCGACCCCGCGGTAGCGCAGCGCCCCGCCCTCCTTGTCGGGCTCGGCGATCTCGCTCTCGAAGGCGATGACGCCCTCGAGTCCGGGATAGAAGTTCGGGTCGTCCGTGGTGCTGGGCATCGAATCCCCGTTCGCTCGTCGTCCTTGTCGGGCTGGCCCATTGTGCACGGCGGGGTGCCCGGGCCGGACCGGTTGGACCGGTCGGTGGGACGGTGTCGTCGGCGGCCGGTCGTGCGGCCCGCCGAACGGTCAGCCGGCGCGGGGGTCGCGCACCGCCATGTCGGGGGAGCCGGCGTCGCGGATCTCGAAGAGCTCCGAGGCCTCGATGAGCTTGCTCAGCTTCGCGTAGCCGTAGTTGCGCGAGTCGAACGAGGACTGGTTGGAGATGCGCTGGCCGACCGTGCCGATCTTCGCCCAGCCCGAGTCGTCGGCCGCGCTCTCGACCGCACGGCGCAGCAGCGCGACGAGCCGGTTGTCGCCGCGCAGCTGGGCGCGGGTCGCGCGCTCGGGGGGCGGGTTGCCGTTCTTCGCGCTCGCGCGGGTCGCCTTCGCCGGGGCCTTGGCCGCCTTCGTCGCCTTGCTCGCGGTCCGGCGGGGGGCGTCCGCGTCGTCGTCCGCGACCGTGGCGACGGTGGCCTTCCCGGCGGTGGTCGCCTTCTTCGTCGCCCGGCGGGGGCTGCGGGTGCTCGTGGCCTCGGTGGTCGCCTCGTCCGTGCTGTCGGCGACGTCGGTGGTGTCGGTGGCGTCGGTCGCGTCCGCCTGGCCGCTCGGGGCCGAGAGCCGGTCGAGGACGAGGAAGCGGGTGCAGGCGCTCTGGAACGGCGCCGGCGTCTTGGAGTCCCCGAACCCGTAGACCGCGACCCCGTGCTCGCGCAGGTGCATGACGAGGGGCGTGAAGTCGGAGTCCGACGAGACGATGGCGAAGGCATCCGGCCGCTGCGTGTGGAGGATCTCGACCGCGTCGACCGCGAGGGCCATGTCGCTGGCGTTCTTGCCCTTCGAGGGGTCGAACTGCTGCATCGGCCGGATCGCGTTCTCGTGGAGGATCTCCTGCCAGCCCTTGAGCTCGGACTTGGTCCAGTTGCCGTAGGCGCGGCGGATGGTCGTCTCGCCGAGGCCCGCCAGCTCGTTGAGGATGACGTCGAGCCGGCGGGCGCGGGCGTTGTCGGCGTCGATGAGCAGCGCGATCCGCGCGTCGTCCGTCATGGTCGCGAGGCTACGCGGGCGCACCGCGCGGCGGGGCCGGTCCGTCCCGTGGGGGATGATGCGCCGGTGCTGCGCTCCCTCCTCCCGGACCTCACCCCCTTCCGGGAGAACCGGGACTACCGGCGGCTCTGGACCGGGTTCACGCTGTCGAACGTCGGCTCGCAGATGGCGGTCGTGGCGGTCGGGCTGCAGGTCTACGACCTCACGGGCTCGACGGCCTCGGTGGGCCTCGTCGGGCTCTTCGCGCTCGTCCCGCTCGTCGTCATGGGCCTCTACGGCGGCGCGCTCGCCGACCACCACGACCGCCGGCTCGTCGGCCTCGTCGCGACGCTGGTCGCCAGCGCGACGAGCCTCGTCGCCGCCGCCCAGGCGTGGGCCGGCAACACGTCGGTCTGGCTGCTCTACGGCATCGTGGCGGTCTGGAACGGCGCCTTCGCCGTCTCGTCGCCGGCGCGCACGAGCATCTACCCACGCATCCTCGAGCCGGCGCAGCTGCCCGCCGCCAACGCGCTGTCGGTCTTCGCGATGAACACGGCGATGACGGCCGGGCCGCTGCTCGCCGGCGTGCTCGTGGACCGGGGCGGCTACCGGTTGGCCTACACCGCCGACGCCGTGCTCACCCTCGCCGCGGTGACCAGCCTCTGGCGGCTGCACCCGATCCCGCCCGACCGCTCCGACGCCGGGGACGACGGGCCGCGGCGGGTGGGGCTGCGCTCGGTGCTCGACGGGTTCGGGTTCCTGCGCACGGCCCCCAACGTGCGGATGACCTTCGTCGCCGACATCGCCGCGATGCTCCTCGCGCAGCCGCGCGTGCTCTTCCCGGCGGCCGGGGCGGTGATCCTCGGCGGCGGCGCCACGACGGTCGGGGCGCTGTACGCGGCGACCGCCGTCGGCGGCATCCTCGCGATGACGCTCTCGGGGCGGCTCGGCGGCGTGCGCCGGCAGGGCCTGGCCATCATGGTGAGCGTCGCCGGCTGGGGCGTCGGCATCAGCGGGCTCGGCGTCGCGCTCCTGGCCGCCGACGGGCTCGTGTCGCGCGAGCACGCGCTGCTCCTGGCCCTCGCGGCGATGGCGGTCGCCGGCGCCGCCGACGCGGTGAGCGCCGTCTTCCGGACGACGATCCTCCAGTCCGCGGCGCCCGACCGGATGCGCGGTCGGCTGCAGGGCGTCTTCATCGTCGTCGTGGCCGGTGGCCCGCGGCTCGGCGAGCTCGCCGGGGGCGGGGTGGCCGAGCGCGTCGGCGAGGGGTGGACCGCCGTGGGCGGCGGGCTCGCGTGCGTCGCCGCCGTCGTGCTGCTGTCGGTGTGGCAGCCCGGGTTCCTGCGCTACGACGCGCGGCGGCCGACGCCCTGAGCGGTCCGGCCTGTACGGGGGGACGGCGGTCGTGCGCAGGGCCGCTCGGGCCGGGGGTGGCCGGTCCTAGGGTGGCGGCATGGACCCACGACGCATCGACTACACGGGTGACGGGCTCGCCGAGGAGCAGCTGCTGGAGACCCCCTACGCCCAGGTGAGCGCCTGGGTCGACGACGCGGTCCGGCGCTCGGACGAGCAGGGCGACGTCGTCGAGCCGCTGGCCGCCTCCGTCGCGACCGTCGACTCGACGGGGCACCCCAACGTCCGGACCGTGCTCCTGCGCTTCCTCGACGAGCAGGGGCCCGGGTTCGTCACGGCCCTGACCTCGACCAAGGGCCGCGAGCTGACGGCCACCCCGTACGCGGCCGCCGGGCTGACGTGGGCCGCGATGTACCGCGCGGTCCGGTTCCGGGGGCGGGCGGTCCAGCTCGAGCGCGACGCGGTCGAGGAGTACTGGGCCTCACGGCCGTGGGGCTCGCGCATCTCGGCGTGGGCGTCGGACCAGTCGCGCCCGGTCGGCTCGCGCGAGGACCTCGAGGCCGCCTACCGCGCGCGGGCCGAGGAGTTCCCCGACCACGGCTCGCCCGACGACGTGCCGCTGCCCGACTTCTGGGGCGGCTTCCGCATCGTGTGCGACGAGGTGGAGCTGTGGGCCGGCCGCCGCAACCGGCTGCACGACCGCATCGTCTACACCCGCGTCGGCGAGGGCGACCTGTCGGACGCCGCGTCGTGGGAGGTCTCGCGCCGCCAGCCGTGACCCGGGGGTGCGTCGGGTCTCAGTGGCGCGCGCGGACGGCCGTGAGGAACCCGGCGGCCTTGCGGCGCACCGACGCCGAGCGGTGGGTGGTCTGCACCTCGAGCAGGGCGACGACGTCGTCGGTGGGGACGTGCCCGTCGCGGTGCAGCCCGACGAGCGTGGTCATCGACTGTGCCGCGACGATCCAGTCGACGTCGGCGGTCCGCAGCCGGTCGGTGAGCCAGCGGACCGCCCGCGCCCGCTGGTCGTCGTCGAGGTCGAGGAGCGCGAGCAGCTGGGCGACGTGCCACTGGACGGACGGCTGCTCGCTGCGCGCCAGGTCGTCGAGGACGTGGGGGAGGTACGGCTGCCCGAGGGCCGGCCGTCCGCGGACGAGCTTCTCGAACGTGTCGACGGCGCGCATCCGCACCCACGGGTCGTCGTGGGAGATGCACGCGACGAGCTCGTCGAGGCGCGCGGGGTCGGCGCGCAGGAGGGTGAGCACCTCGCCGGCGCGGCCGAGCGAGTTCGAGCGACCCCCGACGGAGAGCACCTCGGCGAACGGCTCCACGCCGCCGAGCGTAGGGCCGGGTGGGCTGTGCGGGGGAAGGGCGCGCCTCACCCGGGAACGGTTCCGGGGTGAGGCGCGGCCGTATCGGGTGACCCGATACGCGAGAGGCGCGAGGGACGGGTGGGGTGGGGCCGGCCGGGTCAGGAGGGGACGCGGTGCACCTTGTGCGGCGCGGCCTGGGCGCGGGGCTTGATGACGAGGAGGTCGACGTTGACGTGCGCCGGCCGGGTCGCGACCCACGCGACGGCGTCGGCGACGTCCTCGGCGACGAGCGGGCCGGGGACGCCCTCGTAGACCTTGTCGGCGCGCTCCCGGTCGCCGTCGAAGCGGGTGAGCGAGAACTCCTCGGTGTGCACCATGCCGGGCGCGACGAGGGTGATGCGCACCGGCTGGTCGACGAGCTCGAGCCGCAGCGTCTCGGTCATCACGTGGACCCCGTGCTTGGCGACGGTGTACCCGCCGCCGCCCTCGTAGGCGACGAGCCCGGCGACCGAGCCGACGTTGACGACGACGCCCTCGCCGGCCGCGACGAGTGCGGGCAGCAGCGCCTTGGTCACCTGCAGCGTGCCGAGGACGTTCGTGTCGTACATCCGCCGCCACTTCTCGACGTCCGCGGCGGCGACGGGCTCCAGGCCGAGGGCGCCCCCGGCGTTGTTGACGAGGACCGCGACCCGGTCTCCGGCGGCCTGCGCGAGCCGCTCGACGTCGGCGGGGACGGTGACGTCGCAGGCGACCGCGACGCCGTCGAGCTCGGCGGCGAGCGCCTCGACCCGCTCGGCGCGGCGCGCGGCGCAGACGACCCGGAAGCCGTCGGCGGCCAGCCGCCGGGCGGTGGCGGCGCCGATGCCGCTGCTCGCTCCGGTGACGACGGCGACGGGGCGCTCGCGCCCGGTGGACGAGGTGCTCACGGCTGCTCCTTCGGGCGGACGGACGCGGGGTCGACGGCGACCCAGGTGGCCTCGGCGCGGCCGAGCATCTCGCCGTCCGGGGCGTGGAGGGTGCTGGCCGACCAGTGCCGGCGGCCCTCGGCGCCGCGCTGCCAGGCGGTGACGACGAGCCGCTCGCCCGGCGCCGGCACGCGCCAGACGCGGGCGGTCATCGTCCCGAGGACCATCGGCCGCCCGGCGATGCCGGCCGACCAGCCACCGGGGCAGTCGAGCGCGGCCCAGACGACGGCGCGGTCGACGTCGTCCGGCACGGTCCACGGGGCCGCGTAGCGGCCGGTGCCGTCGTCGAGCGGGCCGGGACGCAGCCGCAGGCCGTCGCACTCGGCCCGGCCGGGGCCGCAGGAGAAGCAGGTGGGGAAGGGGTGGTCGGTCGCGCCCTCGTAGCGGGCCTGCGCCGCCTCGGCCTCCTCCGGGGAGGCGGGGGAGGGCACGGGCTCGTCCAGCTCGGGCACCGCGGTGCCGGTCGCGACGAGGACGTCGCCGTCGAGCAGGCGCAGCACGGAGGTGCCGGTCAGCGGGTCCGGGTCGTCGCCGACGACGGCCATCGGCCGGTCCAGGGGCGGCGGCGCGGACAGGCGTACGCTCACGGCGGGCAGGGCGCCGGAGGTGCGGACGTGCGCGGCGAGCGAGCCGCTCACCCACCCGCCGTTCCCGGACTCGGGGGGCCCGCAGAAACGGCGGGGGACGGTCAGCTCCACCCGGTCAACGTACCCACGCCCCCGCGGGCCGTCCTGTTGCGTGCGTCACGCGGACGTGGTTGTCTCGATGTAAACAATCTTGATGTCGAGAGACAGGAGGGCGGATGGGCGACGCGGAGTTCTCGCTGCGCCGGATCGCCGTGCCCGCGTTCGGGCCGACGGCCCTGTGGTCGGTCGGCATCGGCGCGGTCCTGCCGGTCATCGCTCTCAGCGCCCGCGACCTCGGGGCCTCGGTCTCGGTGGCGGCGCTGTTCGTCGGCATCGGCACGGTCTCCGAGCTCGTCTCGGCGGTCCCCGCCGGCGTCGTCGTCGACCGCCTGGGGGAGCGGCGGGCCCTCGTGCTCGCCGGGCTCGCCGACGCGGCCGCCTCCCTGCTCGCGCTGCTCGCCCCGTCGCTGTGGGTCCTCGCGCTCGCCGTCGTGCTCACCGGGCCGACCGGTGCCGTCTTCCTCCTCGCCCGCCAGTCCTTCCTCACCGCCGCCGCGCCGGTCCACCTCCGGGCCCGGGCGATGTCGACGCTCGGCGGGGTCGCGCGGATCGGGCTGTTCGTCGGGCCGTTCATCGGTGCGCCCCTCGTCGCGGTCTTCTCGCCCCAGGCGGCCTTCGGGGTCGCGGTGGCGGGCGGGCTGGCCGCGGCGGCGCTCGCGGCCGCCTCCCCGGACCTCGGGGCGCACGGCCCCGGACCGGGCGACGCGGCGAGGGTCGACCGGGTGCCGGTCCGCGAGGTCGCCCGGCGGCACCGGGCCGTCCTGCTCACCGTCGGGGTCGGGGTGCTGGCGATCGGCCTCGCGCGCTCCTCGCGGGTCGTCGTCGTCCCGCTCTGGGCCGAGCACGTCGGGCTCACCGCGGCGCAGACCTCCCTCGTCTTCGGGGTCGCCGGCCTCGTCGAGGTCCTCCTCTTCTACCCGGCGGGCTCGCTGATGGACCGCTGCGGGCGCATCTGGGTCGCCCTCCCCGTCACGGTGCTCCTCGGGATCGGCCTGCTCGTCCTCCCGCTGACGAGCACGCTCCTCGCCGTGGGGGCGGTGGCCGTCGTCATGGCGGTCGGCAACGGCCTGGGGTCCGGCATCGTCATGACCCTCGGCGCCGACGCCGCGCCGGAACAGGGGCGTGCGCCCTTCCTCGGCCTCTGGCGGCTCCTCTCGCTCGTCGGGCACAACGGCGCCTCGATCGTCGTCGGGGCGCTCGCGGCGGTCGCGTCCATCGGGGCCGCGAGCGTCACCGTCGGGGTCCTCACCGTGGCCGGCGGGGCGTGGCTCCTGCGCTGGCTCCCGCGCTACGAGCCCGAGCGCTGAGCCCACGGGCCCGGTGCGTGCGGACGGGCCCGACGGCGGGTGAGATTAGGCTTGCCTGCGTGACCGACCTCATCGACACCACGGAGATGTACCTCCGCACCATCTTCGAGCTCGAGGAGGAGGGCATCACACCGCTGCGGGCCCGGATCGCCGAGCGCCTCGGCCACTCGGGACCGACGGTGTCGCAGACCGTCGCCCGGATGGAGCGCGACGGCCTGCTCGCGGTCGCCGGCGACCGGCACCTCGAGCTGAGCGAGCACGGCCGCCTCCTCGCGACCCGCGTCATGCGCAAGCACCGGATCGCCGAGCGCCTCCTCGTCGACGTCATCGGCCTCGAGTGGGAGTACGTCCACGACGAGGCGTGCCGTTGGGAGCACGTGATGTCCGACCGCGTCGAGCGCAAGATCCTCGCGATCCTCCCCGACCACCTCGAGTCGCCCTACGGCAACCCGATCCCCGGCCTCGACGAGCTCGGCGAGACCGGCGACGTCGTCGACTTCCGCTCCGGCCTGCGCACGCTCGACGAGGTCGCCGGCGCCGAGACGCAGGCGGTCGTCGTGCGGCGCATCGGCGAGCCCGTCCAGGTCGACCACGAGGCGTTGTCCCTGCTCACGAGTGCCGGACTGCTTCCGGGACAGCCCGCGCGGGTGCGCCGTGACGGCACCCGCGTCGTCGTCTTCCGCGAGGGTGCCGAGGAGGCCACCGGGGTCTCGCTGCCGGTCGACATCGCGGGCCACGTCTTCGTCGCGCCGGCCTGACCGGGCGGACCCCTCGCGCTCGTCCGACCGGCCCCCGCGCGTTACCGAAACGTGACTTCGCGCGATGCCTCACGTACGGTGGCCGCTGAGCCGTACCCGCCCCGGAAGTAGATCTGCTGTGTCCTCACCCTCTCGTCCCCCTGGTCGTCGCCGTGCGCCCGGCCGCGTCAAGCGCCTGCCCGACGGGTTCACCCGCGTCGGCGCGTCCTGGGCGGCCAAGTCCGCCGCCGGGCTCTGCGTCGTCGGCGGCGCCGCCGTCGCACTGACCGTGCCGGCCGACCTCGCCGGCGCCGAGACCGAGCCCACCGCGGCCGTCGCCGCCGTCGACGCGGGGGTCGCGGCCGCCGTCGCCGACCGCTCGGCCGACGCCCCCGCCGCCCGCTCCGCGCGCCGCGAGGCCGCGCCCGCCGCCGTCGCCCCCGAGGGCGCCGCGCCGGTGCGCCCCGACGCCCTCGGCGTGGCCGGGATCAAGGCCGTCGCCAAGCCGAAGCCGAAGCCCAAGCCGGAGCCCGTCGCGTCGGCCGACGCCCCGGCGGGCGCGCAGGCCCCCGCCGCCGGCTCGTGGGACGGCGCCGTCTCCTCCAAGTGCACGAACATCGGCCTCATCCCGGACGCCGTGCGCCTGTGCTCGGCGGTCGACGCCGCGCTCAGCCCCTCGGTCATCGGGGGCCGCCGTGCGACCGCCGACGAGCACGGCACCGGCCAGGCCATCGACTTCATGACGAGCGGGGCGCAGGGCGACGCGATCGCCGCCTACGTCCAGGCCCACGTCAGCGAGTTCAACGTCAAGTACCTCATCTGGCAGCAGCGCTACTGGGCGCCGGGCGAGGGCTGGCGCCTCATGGAGGACCGTGGCTCGCCCACGCAGAACCACTTCGACCACGTCCACGTGACGGTCAACTACTGATCGTCGCGCGCTGCGCGAGCTCGACCACGGCGTCCCCGGTCCGTCCGGGGGCGCCGTGGTGCGTTCCGTGGCCACGCCCGACCGACATCGTTGTCATCGGTGGTGCACGAGCCCAAGAACAGCCTGAGAGGACACTCCGTCACCTTTTTGTGACCTTCCCGTGACCGCTGTTATGGTCGACGCGGTCGCCGACCCGGACGACGACCACCGCCGACGGGCCCGCCGAGTCCTGCCCCCGTCGAAGGGTCAACTCTCACGAGCCGCTGGCAGGAGCGGGGGAACCACTTGCGGCGTCACGACCCCGGTCGAGGCGCCTTGGGGTGAAGCCGGAACGGTCCGACGAGGACCGCGACGGCCGGGCAACCTCAGCCCGAACCCGACAGCTCACCTCGTAGGCATCTGAGAGGTCCATCCGTGTCCGAGCACACCCACGGCCGGCATCGCCAGGCCGCGCGCTACAACCCCGTCTCCGAGCTGTCGACGATCGTCAAGGCCGCCGGCGAGACCGGGGCCCGCGTCTCCGCCGTCCTCGCCGCCTCCGGTGGTCTCGTCGCCACCTTCGCGCTCCCGGCCCACGCCGCCGGTGCCCGCACGGAGGCCGCCGCCACCCACAGCACGACGACCGCCGCCGCTCCCGCCGCGTCGCTGCGCGCCGCGGCCGCCGCCCCGGCCGTCGTCGCCCCGGCCGTGGCCGCGCCCGCCGCCAAGCCGACCGCGACCTTCGGCGTCGCCGGGGTCAAGGCCGTCGCCAAGCCGAAGCCCAAGCCGAAGCCGAAGCCGGTCGTCCAGGCCGCCGCTCCCGCGACGTCCACCGCGGCCCGCTCCGAGAGCGGCGCGAGCCGCTCCGCGCAGCGTGCCCCCGTCGCGAACGTCGCGCAGTCGGCCAGCGGCGTCGTCAACATCGCCCGCACGCTCCTCGGCATCCCGTACGTCTACGGCGGCACGACGACCGCCGGGTTCGACTGCTCGGGTTTCACCTCGTACGTCTTCGCCAAGGCCGGCGTCTCGCTCCCGCGCACCGCGGCGGCGCAGCAGGCCGCGGCGACGCCGGTCAGCAGCCCGCAGCCGGGCGACCTCGTGTTCTTCGGCTCCCCGGCCTGGCACGTCGGCATCTACACCGGCAACGGGATGATGATCGACTCGCCGAAGCCCGGCAAGTCCACCTCCGAGCGGGCGATCTTCTCCGGGGTCAGCGGCTACGGCCGCTTCTGACCCACCCACGACCTCGGCGCCCCGGACATCCCTGCCCGTCCGGGGCGCCGTGCCGTGCCCGCACCCCTCGGCCACGTCGGGCCCGGTGCCGGGGCCATCTCGCGGTGCCGGCCCGATCTCGCCACGCCGGTCTGGTCTCGCCACGCCGACCTGATCCCGCGGCGCCCGGGCGGTCGCGCGAGGCCGCCCGCGCGTACGGTGCCGGGATGGCCCCCGACCGCGACGACGTCGAGCGCACCCACGACGGGCGCTACGTCGTCGTCGACGGTCGTCGGTGGCGGGCCACCGACCCCGGCATCCCGACACGCTGCGGGCCGAGCTCGTCGCCGAGCTGATGTCCGCCCGCCGCGCCGTGCGCACGGAGGGCGACGCCGCGCGCCATCGGGTGCAGGACGCCAAGGTGGCGCTCGGCGAGCGCGGTGAGCCCTGGTGGGACGAGCCGTCCGCCGACGGGCTGGCCGACCGGATGGCGGCGACGGCCCGGGTCCTCCTGCGACACCGGCCCGAGGGGACGACCTGCCCGAGCGAGGTCGCCCGGGTCGTCGGCGGGGAGGCCTGGCGGCCGCTGACCGCGCGGGTGCGGGCCCTGGTGCACGACCGCTCCGGGGACGGCGAGCTCGAGGTGCTGCAGCGCGGGGAGCCGGTCGACCGGGACGCCCGGGGGCCGGTCCGCATCGGCCGGGGCCCGCGCTTCCCGGGCTGACCGCCCGACCCCGGTCCCGGCGCCCCGGCGACGGACGGCGTGGGCGTCCGGACAGGGCGTCCGACCACTCGGTTAGGGTGCCCTTACCCGTGCGGCCGGTCCGTGCGCCCTGCCCCGACCCGCGAGGACCCGTTGCCCGAGCTGCCCGCCCCTCCCACCCGTCCGCTCGCCGCGCTCTGGGGGCGCTACCGCCGCCACCGCGGCCGGTTCGTGCTCGCGGTCGCGGTCTCGACGGTCAACAAGATCGCCGACGTCGTGCCCGAGCTGCTCATCGGGGCCGCCGTCGACGTGGTCGTGCGCGGCGACGCCTCGTTCGTCGGGGAGCTGCTCGGTGTCGAGTCGCGCCAGGCGCAGCTGGTCTGGCTGGCGGTCGTCAACGCCGTGGTCTGGGTCGTCGAGTCGGCGAGCGAGTACGTCGCCGCGCTGCTCTTCCGGGGCCTCTCGCAGGCCGTCGAGCACGACCTGCGGGTCGACGCCTACGACCACGCGCAGCGCCTCGACCTGCGCTGGCACGAGGGCCGGGCCTCGGGCGCGACGCTGGCCACCGTCAACGACGACGTCAACCAGCTCGAGCGCCTGCTCGACGTCGGCTTCCCGGCCATCTGGCAGACGGCGCTCAACGTCGTCGTCGTCGGGGTGGTGTTCGCGGTCGCGTCGTGGCAGCTGCTGCTCCTCGCGTTCCTCCCCATCCCCGTCATCGTCGTCGCCTCGTTGCGCTACCAGCGGGTCCTCGAGCCGTACTACCTGACGGTGCGCGAGGGGGTGGCGCGCCTGTCGGGGGTGCTGTCGGCCAACCTCGGCGGGCTCGCGACGATCAAGGCGTTCACGGCCGAGGCGCGCGAGCGGGACCGGGTGCGGGAGGCGTCCGCGGCCTACCGCGACGCCAACGTCGAGACGATCCGCCGGTCGGCGGCCTTCGTCCCGCTCGTCCGGATGGCGATCCTCGCCGGCTTCACGTGCACGCTGCTCGTCGGCGGCCTCTCGGTGCTCGACGGCGGGCTGGCGGTCGGCCTCTACTCCGTCCTCGTGTTCATGACCCAGCGGCTGCTCTGGCCCCTCACGGAGGTCGCGACCGTGCTCGACCTCTACCAGCGGGGCCGCGCCTCGACCGCCCGTATCCTCGCCCTGCTCGCCGTCCCGGTCGAGGTCGACGAGGGCGAGCACGAGCTCGCTCGGCCCGTCCGCGGCGAGCTGGAGCTGCGGGGCGTCCGGGCGGGCTACGCCGACGGGCCGGACGTCCTCCACGGCATCGACCTGCGCGTCCCGGCCGGCGAGACCCACGCACTCGTCGGGACGACCGGGTCGGGCAAGTCGACCATCCTGCGGCTGCTGCTGCGCTTCGACGACCCGCGCGCGGGCGTGGTGCTCGTCGACGGGGTCGACGTGCGCGGCCTCACGTGGGCCTCGCTGCGCGGCTCGATCGGGTACGTCGCGCAGGAGGTCCACCTGTTCGCGGGCTCCGTCGCCGAGAACCTCGAGTACTCGCGCCCCGGGGCGACGCGCGCGCAGCTCGAGCAGGCGGTGCGGCACGCTGCCGCCGACGACGTGGTCGGCCGGCTGCCCGGGGGCCTCGACGGCGAGGTCGGCGAGCGGGGGCTCACGCTCTCCGGCGGCCAGCGCCAGCGGCTCGCCCTCGCGCGGGCGCTGCTGCGCGAGCCGGCCGTCCTCCTCCTCGACGAGGCGACGAGCGCCGTCGACACCGAGACGGAGGCGGCCATCCAGCGCTCGGTGCGGGAGGCCAGTGCCGGGCGGACCGCGCTCGTCGTGGCCCACCGGCTCTCGACGGTGCGGCATGCCGACCGGATCTGGGTGATCGACGCGGGCCGGGTCGCCGAGTCGGGCACGCACGACGAGCTCGTGGCCGCCGGTGGGCGCTACGCGGCGCTCTGGGCGGTCCAGACCGGCGAGGCGGCGCTGCCGTGACGACCCGGGGCGGCGCGCGGAGTTTTCCGGGCACCGGTGACGGGTAGCGCCCCGAGGTGGACACCTGTGACGCCGTCGTCGTCGGGGCCGGGCCGAACGGGCTCGTCGCCGCCATCGCCCTCGCCGACGCCGGCTGGGACGTCCTGCTCCTCGAGGGGCAGGACGAGCTCGGCGGCGCCGTCAAGAGCACCGAGGTCCTGGCGCCCGGGGTGGTCACCGACCTCTTCAGCGCCTTCTACCCCCTCGCGGCCGCGAGCCCGGTCATCCGCGACCTCGGCCTGGAGTCCCACGGGCTGACGTGGCGCCGCTCGCCGGACGTCCTCGCGCACGTGCTGGCCGACGGCCGGTGCGCCGTCATGCACGACGACCCCGACGGCACCGCCGCCCGGCTCGACGAGGACGCTCCGGGTGACGGCGAGGCTTGGCTGCGGATGGTGCGGCAGTGGCAGCGGCTGCGCGACCCGCTGCTCGACGCCCTCTTCACGACCTTCCCACCGGTGCGCCCCGGGGTGCGGCTGGCGCGCGCGCTCGGCGCCGCGGAGGCCCTCGACCTCGTCCGCCGCCTCGCGCTGCCGGTGCGCCGGCTCGCTGCCGAGGAGTTCCGGGGGACGGACGCGGGGCTGCTGCTCTCGGGCAACGCCGCGCACACCGACGTGCCGCCGGACGCCGCCGGCAGCGCGCTCTACGGCTGGCTGCTCAGCATGCTCGGCCAGGACGTCGGCTACCCCGTGCCGGAGGGTGGCGCGGGCCGGCTCTCCGGGGCGATGGCCGCGCGCTTCCGGGCCGCCGGCGGTCGGGTGATGACGGGGGCCGCCGTCGAGCGGGTCGAGCTGCGCGGCCGGCGCGCGACCGGTGTCGTGCTGGCCGACGGGCGCCGGGTGCGGGCCCGCCGGGCGGTCGTCGCCGACGTCTCGGCTCCCGCCCTCTTCGGCCGGATGCTCCCCGCCGGGGCGCTGCACCCCCGGCTGCGCGCGCGGCTCGAGCGCTTCGAGTGGGACCCCTCGACCCTCAAGCTGAACTGGGCTCTCTCGCAGCCGGTCCCCTGGGCGGCGGAAGGGGCGCGGCAGGCCGGCACGGTGCACCTCGGGGTCGACGCCGACGGCCTCGTCGAGTCGTCGGCCGCACTGACGACCGGTCGCCTGCCGTCGCCGCCGTTCGTGCTCTTCGGCCAGATGGGCGTCGCCGACCCGACGCGCTGCCCGCCCGGCACCGAGACCGCCTGGGGCTACACGCACCTGCCGCGCTCGCTCGGCGACGACGCCGCGGCCGTCGCCGCGCAGGTCGAGGCGGTCGAGGACGCCGTCGAGGCGGTGGCCCCCGGCTTCCGCGACGCCGTCACGGCGCGCCTCGTCCAGACCCCGCTGGACCTCCAGGCGGCGGACGCCAACCTCGACCTCGGGGCCCTCAACGGCGGGTCCTCGGCCCTGCACCACCAGCTGTTCCTGCGACCGGTCCCGGGCCTCGGCCGGCCCGAGACGCCGGTCGACCGGCTCTACCTCGCGTCCGCCTCGGCCCACCCCGGGGGCGGGGTGCACGGGGCGTGCGGGTGGAACGCGGCCCGGGCGGCGCTCGACGCGCAGGGGCCGGTCGGTGCCGCGCGACGCGCGCTGACCCGCACCGTCTGGCACCGGGTGCTCGGGCCGGAGCGGGTCAGCCCCCGCTGACCGCCCGCCTCGGGTGCGGCCGGCCGGAGGGGTCGCGCCGCTCGGCGAGCAGCGCCAGCCGGCGCAGCGACTCGACGTTGCGCGGGTGGATGGCCGCCTGCCGCAGCGGCACCGGGAGGACCCGGGACGGGCCGCTCACGACGTCCTCGCGCAGGCTCACGCGGGTGCCGTCACCCGTGGCGGACAGCTCGATGAGCACGTGCGCCTCTCCGAGCGGCCAGCCACGGGCCCGGAGCAGGAGCATCCGGCCGGGCTCGCAGTCCTCGACGGCCGTGTGGTCCGAGAGCAGCGCCGGCCAGATCCCGACGCTGTGCTCGATGCGGGTGCCGACGGCCGGCCAGCCGGGGTCGACCGCACGCACCCGCGCGGCGCCGACCACCCAGGTCGGGTACGCCCACCCGTCGGCGAGCACGGCCCACAGGTCCTCGGGTCGCGCGGCGACGGTGTGGTGGACGGGGGGCCGGTGGGCGGCGGGGGTCGTCATGCGCTGGGCGGTACCCCTGACCTCTCGCCGGAAACACCGATGGGGAGCCCTGCCCTGCGGGCGGGCTCCCGGAGCCGGTCGAGAACTCCGTGTCACCAAACCCCCGTCCGGGGCCCATCCGTGACACGGTCGTGTTCTCGGTCCAGACCCGGCCGCGTCGCGGGTCAGACAGAGTGCCCTCCTTCTCCCTGATGGAGGACAGTCATGTCCAGGACCCCCCGATCCACCCAGCCGAGCGAGCGCGACCAGGTCGTCGACGGCCTGCTCTGCCGCGTCGCCGCGTCGTCGCACCGCGACGAGCAGCGTCGCCTGCGTGCCCAGGTCGTCGAAGAGATGCTTCCGCTCGCCGACGGTCTGGCTCATCGCTACTCCGGGCGGGGCATCGAGCGGGACGACCTCGAGCAGGTCGCCCGGACGGCCCTCGTCGCGGCCGTGGACCGCTACCACCCCGACTCCGGGGCGGGTTTCGTCGCGTTCGCCGTCCCGACGATCGCCGGCGAGCTCAAGCGCCACTTCCGGGACTGCGGCTGGGTCGTGCGGCCGCCCCGTCGCGTGCAGGAGCTGAGGGCCGAGGTCGTCGTGGCCGAGGAGAGCCTGCGCCACCGGCTCGGACGCGAGGCGACGGTCGCCGAGGTCGCGGAGCTGATGGAGTGCGAGCCTGCCGACGTCGAGTCGGCGCGGCTGTGCGGCAGCGGTTTCCGCCCGGCATCGCTCGATGCCCCGGTACTGGCCGGCGGGACGGAGGGCGACCGGCTGGCCGACCTCGGGGACTTCTACCACCGTTTCGAGCTGCACACCGACCTGCGGCTGGCCCTGGACTCGCTCGGGGAGCGGGACCGCCGGGTGGTGCGGCTGCGCTTCGTGGAGGAGCTGACGCAGTCGGAGATCGGGTCGATGCTCGGGGTCAGCCAGATGCAGGTGTCGCGCATCCTGTCGCGCATCCTGCGCCAGCTGCGGGGGAGCCTGGACGTCGTCGCCGCCTGACGGCACGGGAGCCCGGCCCGGGCTGCGAGGGCCGGGGACCGGCTGAGAGCCGCGGGTGGAGGTGTGTGGTCCCGGGATCCATGCGCCGAGGAAGGTTTCCCTTGCCGCGCGCAAGCGGTGCTTGCGGGTGGAAGGGAAACCTTGCGAGGCCCGAGGAGAGGTTGCACGGGGAAGGGACACCTTGCCGAGAGCAAGGACTGGTTGCGGGTGGACGGGAAACCCTGCCGGGCGGAAGGGAAACCTTGCCGACCGTGAGGATCTCGGGGGAGAAGTGTTTCCGTCCCTCCCTCCGGGGTACCTGCTGGGCGCACGCCGGTGCGGAGCCGGGGGCGTCGTGAGGAGGACGACATCGAGACGATGACGACGACGGTGGGGGCGGCATGAGCGCCGCCGCCCGGCTCAGCGACGTGGGAGCCGCCTCGTGCCGCCGCTGCGGCCGCCTGGTGGCGATGCTCCGCGCTGAGGTGCCCCTGGTCCCGCGCGCCTCACCGTCGCTCTACTGGGCCGACTCGATGCGCGAGTGTCGCTGCGAGGCAACCCTGCTCCCGCGACCGGCGTCGCTGCCGTCCTCGATCCGCGTGCGCCTTCGAGAGGTGGTCGCCGCCTCGGCCGGGGCCCGACCCTGGGAACAGCTCGTGACCCGCGAGCCGCTCGAGATCCTCGTCTGAGGCCACCCCGGCCGGACCGGCCGCGGCGGGGCGGACGCGTCCGGTCGGGGTGTGACGCGACGCGCGACGGGTAGTGGCAGGCCGTGCCGCCGAGCCCGGCGGTGCCCCCCGAGCCAGGAGCATCCCGATGAGCGAGATCCCCGCCCAGGAGCAGGAGTGGCCGGGCACGACCTCCGCGCTCGACCCCCGGCCGGACCACGGCGAGACGTCGTGGGTGGGGCGCGACCGGCTCGTCGGCAAGCGCGTCCTCGTGACCGGCGGCGACTCCGGCATCGGTCGGGCCGTCGCCGTCACCTTCGCGCACGAGGGCGCGACCCTCCTCGTCACGCACCTGCCCGAGGAGGGCGAGGAGGCGCGCGAGACGGTCGCCGCGGTGGAGGCGGCCGGCGGCCGGGCGGTCGCCGTCGAGGCCGACCTGCGCACCCACGCCGCGGTCGTCGAGGTCGTCGACCGGGTACGCGCCGAGCTCGGTGGCCTCGACGTGCTCGTGAGCAACGCGGCCTTCCAGATGACGCACGACGGCCTCGAGGACTTCCCGCCCGAGCAGGTCGAGCGCACCTTCGCCACGAACGTCTTCGCGACCTTCTGGCTGGTGCGTGAGCTGGCGCGCGACCTCGAGGAGTCGCAGGGCTCGGTCGTCGTCACGACCTCCGTGCAGGCCTACCAGCCGGGCGAGAACCTCCTCGACTACGCGGCGACGAAGGCCGCCCTCACCAACCTCGTCGTCAACCTCGCGCAGGAGCTCGGCCCGCGGGGGATCCGCGTCAACGCGGTCGCCCCCGGACCGATCTGGACCCCGCTCATCCCCGCGACGATGCGGGCCGACGACGTCGAGGGATTCGGCACGCAGACGCCGCTCGGACGGGTGGGCCAGCCGGTGGAGGTGGCGGCGGCGTTCGTCTTCCTCGCCTCGGACGAGGCGAGCTACGTGTCCGGGACGGTACTCGGGGTGACCGGCGGCAAGCCGGTGTTCTGACCCCCGTGCCGAGCCCGGGGCCGCGGGCGTCGGGTCCTGTCGGTGCGCTCGCCTACGCTGTCCGGCGAGCGTGGCGGGTCCAACCCACGGCCCAGCCGCGCCGGCCACACCCGGCAGGACCCGATGCCCCGTCCCACCGTGCACGAGCCCCACGACCCGCACCACCGCACCGACCCGCACCACCCCCGTCCGACGCCGTCGCCGACCCCGCCCGCCCTCGCGACCCTCTTTCCCGGCCAGGACCGGGCCTCGACCCTCGCGCGCCGGGTGGACTGGGCGGCGACGCCCCTGGGCGACCCCGACGGCTGGCCCCCGGAGCTGACGGCGGCCGTCCGCACCGTGCTGCCGGCCACGGTCCCGATGCTCCTGTGCTGGGGCGAGGACCTGGTGCAGCTGCACAACGACGCCTTCCGCGAGCTCTGCGGGCCCGAGGACCCCGACGTGATGGGACGCCGTGCGTCCGACGCGCGCCCGCCGGTGTGGTCCGCGCTGCGTCCGCGGGTGCGACGCGTGCTCGCCGAGGGGGTCGCGGTCCACGAGGACGCGCTGCCGCTGGTGCTCGACCGCCACGGCCGGCCCGAGCAGGTGTTCTGGTGCTGCTCCGTCAGCCCCGTGCGGTCCGCGGTGGGTGGGGTGCTGGGAATCCTCGTCGTGGCCATTGACGTGACGGCGCTCACCCGTGAGCGGTCCCGCTCCGCCGTGCTGCAGGAGCTCGTGGACGAGCAGGGACGTCACGTCACCGAGGCCGAGACCCGGGCCGACCACCTCGCCGTCGCCCTCCGGAGCAACCGCACCATCGGGATGGCCATCGGGGTGCTCATGGCCCGGCGGCGGCTGCCGGCCGAGGGCGCCTTCGAGCTGCTGCGCCGGCTGAGCACGACCCGCAACCGCAAGCTGCGTGACCTCGCCGAGGAGGTCGTGCACACGGGCGACCTCCCGGCCGCCGCCGACGGGCGGACCGGTCGGTCGCACTGACGGGTGGCCACCCGCCCCGGCCGCTGCTTGACCCGGCGGGTGGCCACCCTGTCGATGACCTGCCCGGACGGGGCCGGGCGCAAACGTGGGGAAGGGTGACCGTTCGACGTCAGGGGAGGTCGCCGGTGTCGCCCACCTCGCTCGCGAGGTCCCGGATCTTGCGGTTCGCGGCCTGGCTGGCGACCCGCAGCATCGCGAAGGCCTCCTCGCGCGTCACCCGGTGGCGGGCCATGAGGACGCCCACGGCCACCCCGATCTCCCGGTTGCTGTCGAGCGCCCGCACGAGGTTCTCGGAGCGCTCGTGGGCGAGGTACGCGGCGACGAGCAGCGAGCACTGGGTGGCGAGCAGCAGCGCCTGGCGCAGCGACTCGGCCCCGAACGCGTCCTCGCGCGTGGAGTAGAGGTTGAGGGCGGCCACCGTGTCGGTGCCGTCGACGAGCGTCAGGCGCTGGGCCAGGACGCTGCCGACGCCCACCTCGGCGTGGACCCGACGCCCGTACTCGGGCCACCGGTCGTCCTCGTGGACGCGGCGGGTGAGGAAGACGTGGTCCTCGACGACGGCGTCGACGCACGGGCCGGACCCGATGTCGTACTGCACCTGGTCGGCGGCCAGGGCCTCGTCGTGCGAGGTCGCGAGCGTGGTCAGCGACTCCGAGCGCATCGCCGTGATGCTGCACCACTCCGCCCCGGGGACGACCTCGACCCCCCGGCGCACCAGCTCGCCGAGCAGGCGGCGCGTCCCGAGGCCGTCCGGCCGGAGGCGGCCCTCCTCCAGGAGGTCCGAGACGAACTCGAGCACGTCGGCGCCACCGATGCGGGGGGAGCGGGCGGTCGGGGGTGTCATCGGGTCCTCCGCGGGTGCGTCGACGGGTGCAGCCTCCGTTCTACCGGGTCCGCGCGCCGCCGGGGGCCCGCGGGTCGGCTCAGCCGCGCTTGGCCAGACGCAGCCAGGTGTCGACGACGGTGTCGGGGTTGAGGGACATCGACTCGATGCCCTCGTCGACGAGCCACTCGGCGAGGTCCGGGTGGTCCGAGGGCCCCTGGCCGCAGATGCCGACGTACTTGCCCCGCTCGCGGCAGGCGCGGATGGCCATCGACAGCAGGGCCTTGACCGCCGGGTCGCGCTCGTCGAAGGAGCCCGCGACGAGCGAGGAGTCGCGGTCGACGCCGAGCGTCAGCTGCGTGAGGTCGTTGGACCCGATCGAGAAGCCGTCGACGTGGTCGAGGAACGCGTGGGCGTTGACGGCGTTCGAGGGCAGCTCGCACATCATGACGACCTGGAGGTCGTTCTTCCCCCGCTCGAGGCCGTGCTGGGCGAGCAGCGCGATGACGCCCTCGGCCTCGGCGACGGTGCGCACGAACGGGATCATGATCTTGACGTTGGTCAGGCCCATCTCGTCGCGGACGTGGCGCAGCGCCTCGCACTCCATCGCGAAGCACTCGGCGAAGTCGGCCGAGAGGTAGCGCGCCGCGCCGCGGTACCCGAGCATCGGGTTCTCCTCGTGCGGCTCGTAGCGCTCGCCGCCGAGGAGGCCGGCGTACTCGTTGGACTTGAAGTCCGACAGGCGCACGATGACCGGCTCGGGCGCGAAGGCGGCCGCGAGCATCGCGACGCCCTCGGCGAGGCGCTGGACGAAGTACTCGCGCGGGCCGGCGTAGGCGGCGATGCGCTCCTCGATCTCCTGCTTGACGCCCGGCTCCTGGTCGTCGAGCTCGAGCAGCGCGCGCGGGTGGATGCCGATCTGCCGGTTGACGATGAACTCGGTGCGCGCCAAGCCGATTCCGCGGTGGGGCAGGCGCGAGAACTCGAAGGCCTGCTCGGGCGTGCCGACGTTCATCATGATCTTCGTCGGGATCTCGGGCATCTCGTCGAGCGTGGTCTCGGAGACGGTGAACTCGCGCAGGCCGTCGTAGACGAAACCGGTGTCGCCCTCGGCGCACGAGACGGTGACCTCGCGGCCGTCGGCGAGCTCGTGGGTGGCGGTGCCCGTGCCGACGACCGCGGGGATGCCGAGCTCGCGGGCGATGATCGCCGCGTGGCAGGTGCGGCCACCGCGGTTGGTGACGATGGCGCTGGCGCGCTTCATGATCGGCTCCCAGTCGGGGTCGGTCATGTCCGCGACGAGGACCTCGCCGGGCTGGAAGTCGTGCATCGCCCCGATGTCGGTGAGGACGCGCACGGACCCGGCGCCGATCTTCTGGCCGATGGCGCGACCCTCGACGACGACCGGGCCCCGCTCCTCGAGCCGGAAGCGCTGCTGCACCCCGCCGGCCGCGCGCGACTTGACGGTCTCGGGGCGCGCCTGGAGGACGTAGAGCTTCCCGTCGACGCCGTCGCGGCCCCACTCGATGTCCATCGGGCGGCCGTAGTGCTCCTCGATCCGCAGGGCGGTGCGCGCGAGCTCGGTCACCTCGTCGTCGGTCAGGCTGAGGCGGCGCTGCTCGGTCTCGTCGACGGGCACGAACTCGGTGGTCCGGCCGACCGTCGCGTCCTGCGTGTAGACCATCTTCGTGGCCTTGGCGCCGACGCCGCGCTTGAGGATCGCCGGGCGGTCGGCACGCAGCGCGGGCTTGTGGACGTAGAACTCGTCGGGGTTGACCGCGCCCTGGACGACGCCCTCGCCGAGGCCGTAGGCGCTCGTGATGAAGACGGCGTCCTCGAAGCCCGACTCGGTGTCGATGGTGAACATGACGCCCGAGGCACCGATGTCGGAGCGGACCATCCGCTGGACCCCTGCGGAGAGGGCGACGACGTCGTGGTCGAAGTCGCTGTGCACCCGGTAGGCGATCGCGCGGTCGTTGTAGAGCGAGGCGAAGACGAGGCGGATGGCGTGCAGGACGTTGTCGATGCCGCGGACGTTGAGGAAGGTCTCCTGCTGGCCGGCGAACGACGCGTCCGGCAGGTCCTCGGCCGTGGCGCTGGAGCGGACGGCGAAGCTCGCCTCGTCGCCGGCCTCGCCGGCCAGCCGCTCGTACGCGGCGCGGATGTCGCGGTCGAGGTCCTCGGGGAAGGGCTGCGCCTCGACGGCCTCGCGGATCTCGCGGCCGACCTCGGCCAGGCGCCGCGTGTCGTCGACGTCGAGGTCGGCGAGCAGGCCGGAGATGCGCTCGGCGAGCCCGGTCTCGCCGAGGAAGGCTCGGTAGGCGTCGGCGGTCGTGGCAAAGCCGTCGGGGACGGCGACGCCGGCGGCCGACAGGTGCTGGACCATCTCGCCGAGCGAGGCGTTCTTGCCGCCCACGGACTCGACGTCGTCGAGGCCGAGCTCGCGGAACCAGCGGACGGTGGTGGTCATGGCGGGGGTCCTTCCGGGACGGGACGCGCGGGGTGGGGCGGTGGTCGTGCGGGTGGCCGGGGTGTCGGCGAGGGACAGGATGGCAGCCCGGGTCAGCCGGAGCCCTTGAGCTGGCGCGTGTGCATGATCACGGCCGCCATCTCCTCGACCGACATCCCGGCGGAGTTGATGACCGGCAGCCGGTGCGCCCGGTAGAGCCCGTCGGCCCGCTTGAGCTCCCACGTGCACTGCTGGAGCGAGGCGTAGGGGGAGTCGGGCCGGCGCTCGCTGCGCACCTGGCTGAGGCGCGCCGGCGTGGAGGTCAGGGCGACGCAGCGGTCGAGGTAGGGGCGCACCGCCTCGGGCAGCTCGCTGGAGCGCAGGTCCTCGTCGACGAGCGGGTAGTTGGCGACCTTCACCCCGTGCTGCAGGGCGAGGTAGAGCGAGGTCGGCGTCTTGCCGCAGCGGGACGGCGCGACGAGGATCAGCTCCGCGTGCTGGAGGTTGCGCAGGCTCGCGCCGTCGTCGTGCTCGAGCGAGAAGTCGATGGCCTTCATCCGCCGCTCGTAGCGGTGGATGTCGCCGAGCCCGTGCAGGGCCGGCACCTTGGGGCTGGCGTTGACGTGGAGGACCCGCTCGACGATGTCGAGGTGGCTGCCGAAGAGGTCGATGAACGCGCAACGGGTGCCGCGCAGGACGTCGCGCAGCTCGGCGTCGGCGACGCTCGAGAAGACGATGGGCGTCGTCGACTCGGTGACCGCGGCGTCGAGCTCCTCGACCACCCGGTGGGCCTGCTCGACGGTCGTGATGAACGGGATCTTCCGCCGCACGAAGTCGACGGTCGGGAACTGGTTGATGATGAGGTTCCCCAGCGTCTCGGCCGAGATGCCGGTGCCGCCGGCCAGGAAGAACACCGGTGTGGGGGAAGCCTGCTCGTCGTCGGCAGCAGTCATCCGGTCAGACCTCCTCGTCGACGAGCACGACGACGAGGGTACGCGGTCCATGGACGCCCTCGACACGCTCGAGCTCGATGTCACTCGTCGCGCTCGGGCCGCTGACCCACGTGAGGGGCCGCGCGTGGCCGGCCTCGGGGCGTAGCCGCCCGACCGCCTCGGGGACGTCGTGGACGACCTGCCCGCCGCGCACGACGCAGACGTGCACGTCGGGCACGAGGGTGAGGGCGCGGCGTCCCTGGTCCGGACCGTGGTCGAGGACGACCGTGCCGGTCACGGCGATGCCCACCGCCGCCGCGGTGACGACGGCGTCGACCGCGTCGAGCTCGGCGTCGACCGCGACCTCGGCCTCGTCGAGCACGCGGACGACGTGCGCCGCCGCGTCCCGCCACGCGGGGTCGAGCCCGGTGGGCAGGACGGCTGTGGCACAACCCTGTTGCCGTAGGGCCTCCGCCACGGCGCTGGCCACCCCAGGCGCCGCCACCCGGACGACCTGCGCGCGGTAGTCGGCGACGTTCTCGGCGAAGAGGTCGAGGGTGGCCGCCCGCCCGGGGGAGGTCTCCTCGACGACGGCGGTCGGGCCACGGTCGGCCGGCGTCGTCACGACGTCGGCGGTGGCGCCGCGCACCCGCGCGAGGATCTCGTCGCGCGCGCTCATCGGGACCCCTCCCCGCGCTCGCGGGCCCACCACTGCCGGAAGGTCTCGGTCGGTGGGGTCGGCACGTCCCGGGCGTCGGTCCACGCACCGAGCCCCGGCACCGACCGCACCGTGCGGTCACCGATGACGCGGCCCGCGGCCGTGGCCGCCTTCTGCGCCGCGGCGAGCCGCTTCGGGTCCGAGAGCACCCACGCGGCGGCGGCCATCGCGGCCGACTCGGCGGTGCGGCCCTCCTGCTCGACGACCCGCCCGCGCAGCTCGACGAGCAGCTCGGGGATGTCGATGCGCACGGGGCAGGCGTCGAAGCACGCGCCGCAGAGGCTCGAGGCGTAGGGCAGCGACTTGTCGACCTCGCTCGTCGTGCCGCGCAGCTGGGGGTTGAGGACGGCGCCGATCGGGCCCGGGTACACGGAGCCGTAGGCGTGCCCGCCGGTGCGCTCGTAGACGGGGCAGACGTTGAGGCAGGCCGAGCACCGGATGCAGCGCAGCGCCTGGCGGCCGACGCGGTCGGCGAGGACGTGGCTGCGGCCGTTGTCGAGGAGGACGACGTGCACGTCCTGCGGCCCGTCGCCGTCGTGGGCGCCGCTCCACATCGTCGTGTAGGGGTTCATCCGCTCGCCCGTGCTCGAGCGGGGGAGCAGCTGCAGCATCGGCGCGAGGTCGTCCCACCGGGGCAGGACCTTCTCGATGCCGACGACGGAGACGAGCGTCTCGGGCAGGGTCAGGCACATCCGGCCGTTGCCCTCGGACTCGACGACGACGAGCGTGCCGGTCTCGGCGACGGCGAAGTTGGCCCCCGAGACGGCGACCTTCGCGCGGAGGAACTTCTCGCGCAGGTGCAACCGCGCGGCCTCGGCGAGGCGGGCGGGCTCGTCGGTGAGGTCCTCCGGCGCCGGGCGGCCGACCGCGGCCATCTCGCGGCGGAAGATGTCGCGGACCTCGCTGCGGTTGCGGTGGATGGCCGGCACGAGGATGTGGCTCGGGCGGTCGTGCCCGAGCTGGACGATGAGCTCGGCGAGGTCGGTCTCCCAGGCGTCGACCCCGGCGGCCTCGAGGGCCTCGTTGAGCTCGATCTCCTGGGTGGCCATCGACTTGACCTTGACGACCTCGTCGACCTGCTTCTCCCGGACGATGCCGAGGACGATCGCGTTGGCCTCGGCGGCGTCCCGCGCCCAGTGCACGGTCGCGCCGTTCGCGGTGAGGCTCGCCTCGAGCTGCTCGAGGTAGTCGCCGAGGTGGGCGAGCGCCTCGTCCTTGGCCTCGGCGCCGGCGACGCGCAGCGCCTCCCACTCGGGCACCTCGGCGACGACGCGGGCCCGCTTGTCGCGGATCGTGTGCGTCGCATGCCTGAGGTTGCGACGCTGCTGGGTGTTGGCCAGCGCCTCGCGAGCGGCCGTCGGGAACTTCGGCATGCCCACGAAGACCGGCGAGGTCTGCTGGACGGGGCCGGGAGTGGTCGTGGTCATGCCGGGTCCTCCTCGGTCGAGGCGAGGACCTCGGCCAGGTGCAGGTGGCGGACGCCGGCGCGCTGCCGGCCGAGGATGCCCCCGATGTGGGCGAGGCAGGAGTTGTCGCCGGCGACGAGCACCTCGGCGCCGGTGCCGACGACGGCCCGCGCCTTGTCGGAGCCCATCGCGACCGACACGTCGGCGTTCTTCATCGCGAAGGTGCCGCCGAACCCGCAGCACTCGGTGGCGCCGGGCAGCTCGACGAGGTCGATGCCGCGCACGGCCCGCAGGAGCTGCAGCGGCCGGTCACCGACCCGCAGCATCCGCAGCGAGTGGCAGGTCGGGTGGTAGGTGACGCGGTGCGGGAACCACGCGCCGACGTCGGTGACGCCGAGGACGTCGACGAGCAGCTCCGAGAGCTCGAGCACCTTGGGGACGGTGTGCTCCACGCGGCTCGCGAGGCGGTCGTCACCGGCGAGCTCGACGATGCCGCGGTGCTGGTGGCGCACCGAGCCGACGCACGACCCGGACGGCGCGACGACCGCGTCGTAGCCCTCGAAGACGTCGACGAAGCGGCGCACCAGCGGCAGTGCCTTCGCGCCGTAGCCGGTGTTGGTGAGCATCTGGCCGCAGCAGGTCTGCGCCTCGGGGAACTCGACGGTGCAGCCGAGCCGCTCGAGCAGCCGGACGGTGGCCTTGAGCGTGTCGGGCCACATCGTGTCGTTGAAGCAGGTGGCGAACAGCGCGACCCGCAAGTCGGTGCCGGGGCGGGCGGGCGCGCTCACGGGAGCATCCACGCGAGGACGGTCGACTGCAGGCCCACGAGGAGGCACATCGCGAGGATCAGGCCGACGCTCCATGGCAGGACCCTACGGAGGATGTCGGCCTCGCGCCCGAGCAGACCCACGCTGGTCGCGGCGATCGTCAGGTTCTGGGGGCTGATCATCTTGCCGACGACCCCGCCGGAGGTGTTCGAGGCGACGAGGAGCGTCGGGTCGATGCCCGCCGTCTGGGCGGCGCTCTGCTGGAGCGTGGCGAAGAGGGCGTTGGCGCTCGTGTCGGACCCGGTGACGGCGGTGCCAATCCAGCCGAGGGTCGGGCTGAGGTAGGCGAACAGGGCGCCGGTGCCGGCGATCCAGGTGCCGATGACGATGGTCTGTCCCGAGAAGTTCATGACGTAGGCGAGGGCGAGCATCGAGGCGACGGTGAGGAAGGCCCAGCGCATCCGGTGCGCGACGGCCCACGCCTCGGCGGCCCAGCCGCGCATCCCGACGGCGTAGACGGCCGCGACGACCAGCGAGCAGAGCAGGAGCATCGCGCCGGGCGAGCTGAGCCACGGCAGCGTGTAGGTCGTGGCCGCGCTCGGGGTGCCCTTGAGGGTGAGGACCTCGCCGGACAGGCCCGGCCAGGGGACCTTGACGTCGGTGCCGACGAGCCAGGTCTTGACCGGGGCGACGAGCTTCGCGACGCCGAAGACGACGATGACGAGGAGGTAGGGGAGCAGGGCCATCGTGATGCGGCCCGGGGTGAGGTCGCGCGAGCGGCTCGCGAGGGCGTCGGCCGAGACCGCGTGGGCGTCGGCGGGCGGGGCGGCGGTGGTGGACGACCCCGGGCCGGCGCCGACGGAGGCGAGCTCGCGCTCACGCTCGACCTGCATCGTCTCGAGGGCGGTCTCGCGGCCCTGCGGGCGCCACACCTTGAGGAAGAGGACGGCGGCCGCGAGGCCGGCGAGCGAGGCGATGATGTCGGTCAGCTCGACCGAGACGTAGGTCGCGGCGAACCACTGCGCGACCGCGAAGGTGAGGCCGACGACGACCGCGACCGGCCAGGTCTCGCGCACCCCGCGGCGCCCGCCGGCCATGAGGACGAGCAGGAGCGGGACGAACGCGGCGAGCACCGGGGTCTGGTGCCCGACGTAGGCGCCGATCTCGTGGTACGGGATGCCGGTGAGGGTGCCCGCGGTGATGATCGGGGTGCCGACGGCGCCGAACGCGACGGGTGCGGTGTTCGCGAGGAGGACGACCGCGGCGGCCCGCAGCGGCGAGAACCCGAGGGCCATGAGCATGACGCCGGTGATGGCGACGGGGGCGCCGAAGCCGGCGAGCGCCTCGAGCAGGCCGCCGAAGCAGAAGGCGATGATGATCGCCTGGATGCGCGGGTCGTCGCTGATGAGGTGGAAGGTCGCGCGCAGGTCCTCGAAGCGGCCCGAGCGCACCGTCACCTGGTAGAGCAGGATCGCCGTGAAGACGATCCACATGATCGGGAAGAGGCCGAAGGCGGCGCCTTGCGTGGCCGAGAGCGCCGCGAGGTGCACGGGCATCCCGAAGCCGAGCCACGCGACGACCACCGCGACCGCGACCGCGGTGAGGCCGGCCCAGTGGGCCTTCCAGCGCAGGACCCCGAGGGTGACGAAGACCGTCACGAGGGGGAGGAGCGCGACGAGCGCGGAGAGGGTGAGGCTGCCGCCCACCGGGGTGAGCTCCGGTCGGAACTGCGTCGGGACGGCCAGGGCCGCCGCCGGTCCTGTCGTCGTCACTGTCAGGGTCATCGGGTCCTCCGGTCGCACGTCTCTGGGCGGGGATCCCGAATGGTCAGACCATTCGGGATGCGACGACGGTAGGGGCGCAGACGTGGCGCTGTCAATGGTCTGACCATTATTGGTCCGACCATTCGGCGTGTCGTGCGGCGCGGCGTGGCATCCTGAGCGCGTGATGAGCGCCGCCGCCCCCCTGCCGGGCCCCGAGACGAGCGGGCTGCGGGCCTTCGAGCTCGTCCTGCGCTGGGTCGACGAGCGGATCCTCGGGGGCGACCTCGAGGTCGGTGACCACCTGCCGGCCGAGCGCGACCTAGCCGCGCAGCTGGGCGTCAGCCGCGCCGCGGTGCGCGAGGCCGTGCGCACGCTGCAGGCCCAGGGCGTGGTGCGCTCCTCGGTCGGGGCGGGGTCGGCCGGCGGCACGACCCTGACTGCCGTGCCGAGCGGAGCCCTCGGCCGGCTGCTGCGGCTGCACGTCGCGCTCGCGGCGTTCCCGCTGCCCGACGTCGTCGAGGTCCGCATCGCACTGGAGCGCCTGAGCGTCCGGCTGGCGGCCACCCACGCGGCGCCCGAGGACCTCGCGGCGATGCGGGCGCTGCTCGACGAGATGGCCGACCTCGGCATCGACCGGGCCCGCTTCAACGACTGCGACACCGCCTTCCACGTCGCGCTCGCCGAGGCGGCCGGCAACGCGCTGGCGCGCGACCTCACCTCGGCGATCCGCGAGTCGATGCGCCTGCCCATCCTCGACCGCTTCCGCAGCGTCGAGGTGTGGGATGACCTCGCGCCCGTGCTCCGGGGCGACCACGAGGAGATCTTCGAGGCGGTCGCTGCCGGCGACGGAGACGCGGCCGCGACGCTGACCGAGCAGCACATCCGCTCCGCGTGGGTCGCCCTCTCGGCCCACTCACCCGCCTGACCCCCCGAGGCCCCCCACCGCGAACGTGTGTGAACAACCTCGGCATGCCGACGTTCTTCACACACGTTCGCGGAGGGGCGGGCACGGCATACTCGCGGGTAGCCCACGAGGAGCGGACGGGAGGCGGCGATGAGCGGCAGACAGTGGCCGGTGTCGCGCTTCGCGCCCTCGCAGCGGGCCGCCGTCACGGACGCCGGCATGGCGCTGTGGGCCGAGCGGACCCGGTTGTGCCGTGAGCTCGAGGCGGGGGCGAGCACCGAGTGCCGCATCGGCGCCGTCGGCAACGACGTCAACGAGTGGCTGACCGCCGAGGCCGGGACCTGGCGCCACCTGCTGTCGGTGCGCCCGACGGCGACCCCGGCCCAGCTGCGGATGAGCCTGCCCGGCAACCGCGCGCTCGTGGAGCGTGGCCTCGAGATGGTCAGCGTCTTCGACTACGAGCGGCTCGACGACGAGTGTCGCCGGATGCTCGTCGCCGAGCCCGTCGGCGACTACCTCTTCGCGGTCGCCGACATCCAGATGAAGGTCATCGACCACGAGCGCGTCCTCCTCGAGGGGCCGACCGTCGACGGGCAGTTCTCGGTCATCGACGTGCGCTCCCCGCAGGTGCTCGAGCGGGCGATGAGCTACTGGAACGCGGTCCTCGCCTCCGCCTTCGGGTGCGGCACCGAGCGGGCCGAGGACGTCCACCTGAGCGAGCGGCAGGAGCGGGTCGTCGCCCTCATGCAGCAGGGCATGACGGACGAGGCCGTGGCCCGCCACCTCCGGGTCAGCGTCCGCACCGTGCGCTCCGAGGTCGCCCGCATCCTCGAGACCCTCGAGGTGCGCTCGCGGTTCTCGGCGGGGTTCCGTCTCGGACGCGGCGAGGCGCGCACCGACTGAGCGGCCCCACCGGGCCGCGCCTGCAGGTTGCTGCAACGGGGCTGACAGCGTCCCCCGGGCCGGGTGACCATACCGACGGCCCCACCCCAGACCGACCCCGCGGGTGGAGGGGCCCGCGCGGGTCGGTACACCACCCGCGCCGGCGGCCGCGGTCAGGGGAGGGTGACCCAGCGGCCGTCGGTCTCTCGGGCCACGAGCCCGAGGTCCCGGAACTGCTCGAGCCACCCGGTCATCGGCCACCACCCCCACACCTGCGCGAACCGGTTGGCGTTGAGCACGATGTCCTCGACGTGCTGGACGGGCGGGCTCGGGCTCGGGTGCCACTGGTGCACGGCCCCGGCGCCGCCGACGAAGAGCAGGTGGCCCCCTGCGCGGGCCAGGCGCTGGCCGACGTCGGTGTCCTCGGCCCCGTAGCCGACGTAGCCCTCGTCGAAGCCGCCGAGCGCCGCGAGGTCGCCCGCGGTGCAGGCGAAGGAGAGGGACCAGAAGAGCGTGACGTCGTCGACGACGCGGACCTCCTGCGCGCCGAGCTCCGGCCGGGCCGGGTGGTGGCGCGGCGGCTGCGGACCCTCGCGCGGGTCGGGCTCGTAGGCCACGTCCCCGCAGAGGAGCACGGGGCCGTCGGACGGGTCGAGCGACCCCAGCAGCTCGCCGTACCGGGCGACGAGGCCGTCCGAGGGGACGCAGTCGACGTCGAGGAGGACGAGGTGCTCGGCCCCGGCCGCGACCGCCGTGGCGACGCCGAGGTTGCGCGCGGCCGCGAGCGGCAGGCGCCCACGCGTTCGATCGATGCTCGCGTGGCGGACGTCCCATCCGGGCGGCGCCGCGCCGTCGACGACACCACGGACCTCGTCGTCGTCCATCGCGACGACGACGAGGACGTCGGGCCGTCGCGTCTGGCGGCGCAGGCCGGCCAGCTGCCCTCGCAGGTGGTCGTGGCGACCGTGGACGATCGTCACGACCGCGAGCCGCGCGCTCACGACGCGACCCCCGCGGCCGGGACGGCGTCCGGGGTCGCGGCGAGCGCGTCGAGCCACGCCGCCGCGTCCTGCGCGGCGCGGCCCGTGCTCCACCGCTCCCACGCCGCGCCGCCCCGCCGCACGGCGTCGTCGAGCAGGCCGGGCCAGCGGTCGGTGGGCGGCCAGCCGACGTGCCCCGTGGCCACCCCGAGCCGCTGCACCGCCCGCACCGTCGCCTCCTGCTCCCCGAACGGGCGCTGCTGCGAGACGACGACGGCCGGCGCGCGGGCGGCGGCGACGTCGGCCACCGCGTTCTGCCCGGCGTGCGTGACGACGACGTCGGCGGTGCACAGCTCGCGCCACAGGTCGGGGGAGGGGTCGGCCGGGCTGCGCTCGGTCCACTCCCAGGCGGGGGTGGCGGCCCGTGCCGCCGCGACCGCGCCGGCGTCGGTGTCGCGGCCGCCCGCACCCCACACGACGAGCACGCGCCGCCGGCCGTCGGGGCTCGGGCCATCGACCCGAGGCCGTCCGTCGAACCGCGAGAGACCGCCCACGGTGTGCAGCTTGTCGCTCCAGCGTCGCGGCCAGCCGGCGTCGTGCGCCCCCTGCGGCCACGGCGCGAGCAGGCCCTGGGCGAGGTCGTAGGCGGTGAGGTGCGCGCGGTCGGTGCGGTCACCGGGCAGCGCCACGACGACGACCGGCACCCCGCAGAGCCGCACGGCCAGGGCCGCCTCGACCGACACGTCCGTGACGACGAGGCGGGGACGGGCACGGGCGACCCACGCCGTGAGCGCAGCCGCCCGCTCACGGACCCCGCTGTGGTGCAACGGAGCCCAGTGCAGGACGCCGCCGGCGTCGAGGTCGTCGCCGGTCGCCGGGTCGTCGTCCGCCGGGAGCCCCACCCAGCGGTCCTCGAACCCGGGCGGGGCCGGCAGGGTGCTCAGGCCGACCACGGGCGAGCGCAGGTGGGCCGCGACGGACGTCATCCGGGTCAGGTGCCCGCGGCCGTGGTGGTGGACGTAGTAGCCGATCACGCGGCGCCGCTCAGCGGCAGCATCGCCTCGTAGACCGCGAGGTAGTCCTCGACCATCCGGTCCACCGAGCAGTGCCGGACGGCGTGCTCCCGGCACCGCCGGCGGTCGAGGCCGACCGCCTCCGCGACGGCCCGCCCCGCGGCGGCGACGTCGTCGGCCGGCACGAGCCGGCCCACGTCCGGGGTGACGAACTCCGGCAGACCTCCGCGGGCGAACGCGACGACCGGTGTGCCGCAGGCGAGGGACTCGGCCGCGACGAGTCCGTAGGGCTCGTCCCAGGCGGGAGTGACGAGGGTGGCGGCGCTGGAGCCGAACAGCTCGACGAGCTCGTCCGTGCCGAGGTGCCCGAGCAGCTCGACGTCACCGCCGAGCCGCGGGCGCACCATCGCCCGCACGTACTCCGGGTCACCGACCGGCCCGGCCAGCCGCAGCGGCCGACCGGCCGCCCGCGCGGCGTCGATGGCCAGGTGCGGCGCCTTCTCGGGGACGAGGCGTCCGGCCCAGGCCAGGGCGTCACCGCCCGGCCCCGGCGTCCAGCGCCGGACGTCGACCCCGTTGGGCACCACGTCGGCGGCCGTCACGTGGCTCCACGCGGCGCGGGTGTGGTCGCTGACCGCGACGAACCGCGAGCGGTCGTCCGCGGCGAGGGCGATCGCCGGCTCCAGCCACGGGGTGGGCGGGGTGTGCAGCGTCGTCACCATCGGGGCGCGCGCGGCGGCGGCCATCGCGACGGGGAGGTGGTGGAGGCTGTTGTTGTGCACGACGTCGACGTCGTCGCGGCGCTGCAGCTCGAGCATCAGCTGGAGGTAGGCGTGGTGCTCGGTCAGCCACGTCTCGGGGGGCATGGCGACGTCGCGGCGCGCCGTGTCGCTCAGCTGGAGCGGGCGGGTGGCGAGCTCGCGGGCGTCGAGGCGCGGGTCGCTGCCCGGGCCGGCGAAGACGGTCACCTCGACCCCGCGCTCGCGCAGGCCGCGGCACAGGTTCCAGGTGAGCGACTCCAGCCCGCCGGCGAACGGCTCGGCCAGCGGGAAGCGGGAGGAGGCGACGACGACGACGTGCAGGGGGTCGTCGAGCCGGCGGGGGACGATCGTGGGGGTGGGTCGGACGACGTCCACCCTCCACCTCCTGATCGACCGGCTCCGTGACCTCCGGCCGCCGACGGCGGGCGGCCGCACCGGTCCTACCCCGGAGGAGACCCGGCAAACCTGCCCGCGGTGCGGACGGTCGGGCAGACCGCCTCGGTCGAACGGCCAGTGTCGGCCCCGTCGGTTCGCCACCGGCACCGGTCGGTCCCTAGCGTCGTCGTGGGGTCCGAACCGCGGACACCAGACCAGGAGCTCTGATGAACCGCGACGGCCGCACCCGGCTGCGCTCGACGGCCACCGTCGTGGGCACGCTGCTCGTCGTCGTGCTCGAGATGGCCTTCCTCACCGGGGTCTGGCACCTCGGGGACGGCGTCCAGCGCCAGCGCGAGGCCGCGTCCGCGTTCTCCGCCGTCGCCACGTCGGTGGCGAGTGGTTCGGCCACCCCGGATGCCCTGGCCCGCACGGTCGACGGGCTCGCGCGGGCCGGCGTGGACCTCACCCCCGGCTCCGTCGGTGCGACGGCCGTCGCCGCGGCCCGGGCGCTCGAGACCGCTCCCGGCGACGCGGGCGCCCTGGCGTCACTGCGCGCCGCGGACGCCGCTCTCGCGGAGGAGCTCGCCGAGGCGAGCAGCGGCCGCGCCTGGCTGGCCTTCGCCATCCACGCCGGCCTCCTCGTCGGCGTCTCCATCGGCTGGTTCGCGTGGTTCCGCCGCATCGTCGACCGGCACCGGCGGCTGGAGCGCGAGCTGACGGCCCAGCGGGTCGTCGACCAGCGCGAGCGGCGCCTGCTGGCGCTGGTCCAGAACAGCGCCGACCTCATCGTCGTCATCGAGGCCGACGCGACGATCTCGTTCGTCAGCCCGTCCGCCCCGGCCGTCATCGGCCGCACGCCCGACGAGCTCGTCGGGCAGCACGTCAAGGACCTCGTCGGCGACGAGGCGCCGACCCTGCTCGCCCTCCTCACCGACGGACGGCACGGGGACCAGGCGGTCCGGCTGCGGCTCACCCGCGCCGACGGGCGCACCATCGTCGGCGAGGGCACGCTGACCAACCTGCTGGGTGAGTCGACCGTCGAGGCGTGGCTGCTCACC
Organism: Phycicoccus mangrovi; assembly: GCF_018729305.1. Lineage (NCBI taxonomy): Bacteria > Bacillati > Actinomycetota > Actinomycetes > Micrococcales > Intrasporangiaceae > Phycicoccus > Phycicoccus mangrovi. The sequence continues at coordinate 212,414 of NZ_JAHHWP010000008.1, forward strand.
CTGCGTGACGTCACCGAGCAGCACGAGCTCGCCGAGCAGCTCTCGCACCAGGCCTTCCACGACGCCCTGACCGGGCTCGCCAACCGCGCCCTGTTCGCTGACCGGCTCGAGCACGCCATCTCCCGCCGCGAGGGCACCCTCGCCGTGATGTTCCTCGACCTCGACGACTTCAAGCAGGTCAACGACACCCGCGGGCACTCCGTCGGAGACCGGCTCCTCGTCGTCGTCACCGACCGCCTCCGCTCCGTGCTGCGCTCCCGCGACACCGCGGCCCGGCTCGGTGGCGACGAGTTCGCCGTCCTCATGGAGGAGACGGACCGCGCCGCGGCCGAGCAGATGGGCCAGCGCATCCTCGAGGTGCTCGCGCAGCCGGTCTCGATCGACGGGGTGTCCTGGTCGGTCAAGGCCAGCCTCGGCATCGCCCTCGCCGACACCCGCAGCTCGACCGCGGAGGACGCCCTGCGCGAGGCCGACGTCGCGATGTACTGGGCCAAGGAGCAGGGCAAGGGCACGCTGCGCGTCTTCGACGCCGCCCAGCACGCGGTGACCCTCGACCGGCTGACCCTCCAGAACGAGCTCGTCGAGGCCATCGAGACCGGCGGCCTGCTCCTGCACTTCCAGCCGACGGTCAACCTGCGCACCCGCCAGGTGACCGGCTTCGAGGCGCTCGTGCGCTGGCAGCACCCGTCGCGGGGCTTCCTGCCGCCGAACGAGTTCATCCCCGCCGCCGAGGAGTCCGGCGCGATCGTCGCCCTCGGGTCGTGGGTGCTCGCCGAGGCCTGCCGCGCCGCCGTCGAGCTCCAGGCCCCGGGGACCCGCGTGACGATGGCCGTCAACGTCTCCGCCCAGCAGCTCGCCAAGCCCGACTTCGCCGCCGAGGTCGCCGGCGTCCTCGCCCGCACCGGCCTCGACCCGACCCTCCTCGTCCTCGAGATCACCGAGTCGGTGCTCCTCGACGACATCGTGTCCGCGGCGGGCTCCCTCCACGGCCTGCGCGACCTCGGGGTGTCCATCGCCATCGACGACTTCGGCACCGGGTACAGCTCGCTGTCCTACCTCTCGCAGCTGCCCGTCGACATCCTCAAGGTGGACAAGAGCTTCATCGACGACATCGTCGACGACCGCCACGCCGCGACCGTCACCCTGGCCATCCTCGAGATGAGCCGCTCGCTCAGCATGACGACCGTCGCCGAGGGCGTCGAGACCGCCGAGCAGGCGGCCTGGCTCGAGGAGCAGGAGTGCGGCCGCGGCCAGGGCTACCTCTGGTCGCGTCCCGTGCCCTTCACCGAGGCGAAGGCGCTCGTCCCGGGCGGCGCCCCGCGCGTCGACGAGGTGCGGGTCGGGTGACCCCCCGGTCGGCGCGGCAGGGGGACGCCGCCGACGAGGTCCACGGGGCGCGGGGGAGCGGTCCGCGCGCCGTCGCGGGCCCGCGGAAGCGGCCGACGGGCGCGGCGCCGACCGCGCCGATGCCCACGGCGCTGCGCGCGGCGCTGCTCGGGCTGCTGGGCCTGTGCGGGGCCTACTTCGTCGTGCCGGACGGGACGGTGCGCGACGTCGGCAACAGCGCCGTCGGGATCCTCGCGATGGTCCTCGCCCTCGTCGGCGCCCGGCGCCTCACCGCCCGTCGTCGCGGCTGGCTCGTCGTCCTGGCCGGGTACTCGCTCTGGGTCGCGGGCGACGCGCTGTTCACGGTCGAGCAGAGCTACCTCCACCTCACGAGCTACCCGCTGACCAGCGACGTCCTCTACCTCTCCGGCTACGTCGTCCTCACCGTCGGCCTGCTGCGGCTGGTCCGCGGCCGGCAGCGCGGGATGGACCCGACCCCGATCCTCGAGGCGCTCATCGTCGCCGCGGGCTTCGGCACGGTCGTCGGGACCTTCCTCGTGGCGCCGATCGCCGTGGACTCCACGACCTCGGTGCTCGGCCGGCTCGTCGCCACGGCCTACCCCGTCGGCGACGTCGTCCTCGTCGGGGTGCTGGTCCGGCTGTGGACCTCGGTCGGCTCGCGCAACCCGGCCTTCCGGTTCCTCATGCTGAGCATGGCCGCGACGACCGCCGCCGACCTCGTGTGGAACGCCTTCGCCCTCGTCGACCCCCTGGCGACCACGCCGCGCTGGCTCGACGTGCTGTGGCTGCTCGGCTACGTCGCGGCCGCGGCCGCCGCGTGCTCGCCGTCCGGGGCGGCGCTCGTCGGCGGCGACACCCGCTCCACGCCGGCGGCGTCCGTCGGCCGACGGCTCGCGGCGCTCGGGGGCGCGGCGGCGCTGCCCGGCATCACGCTCCTCGTGGTCGGCACGCTCGGCCTCGACATCCCGTGGGGCGTCGTCGGCGCGGGCTGCATCGTCCTGTCGCTGCTCGTCGTCGTCCGCATCGCCGTCCTCGTCCGCGTCGTCGAGGAGCAGGCGGTGCAGCTCTCCGCGCTCGCGCGCAGCGACGGACTCACCGGTGCGCCGAACCGTCGGTCGTGGGACCACGAGCTCGGGCGCGCGGTGCACCGGGCCGAGGAGGAGGGTGGGCCGCTGACCGTGGCCCTCGTCGACCTCGACCACTTCAAGCGCTACAACGACCGGCTCGGGCACCAGGCCGGCGACCGGCTGCTGCGCGAGGCCGTCGCGGCGTGGAGCGCGCTCCTCGAGCCCGGCGAGCTCCTCGCACGCTACGGCGGGGAGGAGTTCGGGCTGCTCCTGCCGGGCGCCGACCCGGACGAGGTGGTCCGGCGGCTCGAGGCGATGCAGGCCGCGACCCCCGACGGCCAGCGGTTCTCGGCCGGGGTCGCGACCTGGGAGCCGGGCGCCCAGCCGGGCACCGTCGTCGAGCGGGCCGACCGGGCGCTCTACGACGCCAAGCACGCCGGCCGCGGGTGCGTGCGCGTCGCAGGCGCCGGACTCGAGGGCACGACCCCGCCGGTGCGCATCGCCCTCCAGCCGGTCGTCGACCTGCACGCCGGCGACCCCATCGGCCACGAGGCGCTCAGCCGCTTCGCCGAGGGCGACCCGGAGTCCGTCTTCGCCGCGGCCCACCGCCTCGGCGACGGGTCGCTGCTCGAGGCGTCGGCGATCGCGGCGGCCCTGCGCCGGCGGCCGGCGCGAGGGTACCTCTCGGTCAACGTCAGCGTCGGCGCGCTCATCAGCGAGGCGGTCGCCGCCGTGCTCCCCGCGGACCTCACGGGACTCGTCATCGAGATCACCGAGCAGACCGACGTCGAGGAGTGGGACCGGGTGCGCGAGGTCGTGGCCGACTGCCGCGCGCGCGGCGCCATCATCGCGGTCGACGACTGGGGCAAGGGGTACTCGACGGTCGAGCGCTTCATGCGGCTGCGGCCCGAGGTCGTCAAGCTCGACCGCGGGCTGCTCGACGACCTCGACGACCCGGACCGCCAGCACGACCTGCGCACCCTCGTCGGCTGGGCCGAGAGCATGGGGTCGACCGTCTGCGCCGAGGGCGTCGAGACCGCCCGGCAGTGGGACACGCTGCGCTCGCTCGGGGTGCGCTTCGGTCAGGGGTACCTCTTCGGCCGGCCCACGCCCGAGCCCGCCGTCACCGACTGACTGCCCATCCACCCCGTCGGCGCCTGACCTCCCGTCCGGTCCGCCGGTCACCGGCCACCCACCCCAGCCGGCCCGAACGCGACTTATTGCCCATCCGCCACCTCGCAGGCCCTCCTGGAGGGGTCGGGAGGTGGCAGATGGGCAATCAGTCACGCCGATGTCCCCGAAGTGCGCAGAGGGAGCGGGGCCCGGGAGCCCCGGCGTGGACGGGGACGCGTCTGCCGGGCCCCGGAGCGCCGTCGTGGACGGGGACGCGTCTGCCGGGGAGGGGGAGGGGAGGGCGTCAGGCCGTCGCGGAGAGGGGCGCCGACGGCTGGGCGGCCGGCTCGACGGGGCGCCAGGTGCGGGTCTTGTTGCCCCCGGTGCGCTTCGCGGAGTACATCGCCGAGTCGGCGAGCACCTCCACGTCGATGCCCGCGGCGAGGGCCTGACCGAACGTGGCGACGCCGATGCTCGCGGTGACGGCGCACCCCAGCTCGACGCGCGTCGCGTGGCCGTGCTTCTCGACGACGTCGACGAGCGACCACGCGACGGCCTCGGCGGCGGCGAGGTCGGCCTCCGGGAGGAGCACCTCGAACTCGTCACCCCCACGGCGCCCGACGGTCCCCTGGCCGCCGACGGCCCGGCGCAGCACGCGCGCGACGTCCGCGAGGAGGACGTCGCCGGCGGAGTGACCGCGGGTGTCGTTGACCTGCTTGAAGTGGTCGAGGTCGATGAGCAGCAGCGCGCCGCGCTCCCGCGCCCGGGGGGTCTGGCGGTGGCAGGCGATGAGGGTGTCGAGCTGGCGGCGGTTGGGCAGCCCGGTCAGGTCGTCGTGCGCGGCGTCGTGCGCGTGCCGCTGCTCGATGAGCCGTCGCTCGGAGACGTCGACGAGGTTGACGAGGACGACGAGGTCGCCGTCCGGTCCGGGCACCGCGCGGGCGCTGCAGGAGAGCACGATCGGCTGCTGGGCGTGGTCACGGGCGGTCCACTCGGCCTGGACCAGCTCGCCGCCGGCCGCGACGGCCTGCGCGAGGATGGTGGCGAAGCCGGGCTCGGTGCCCTCGTCGAGACTGTCGCCGCGGATCCCGACGAGGTCCGCGGGGTCGCGTCGCAGGATCTCGCCGACCGCCTGGTTGGCCTGCAGGACCAGGCCCTCCGGACGCACGACGAGCAGCCCGCTCGGGGCGTAGGCGATGAGGCGGTCGGACCACTGGTGCTCCTGGCGCACGTTCCCGACGAGGGAGCGCAGCTCGGCGCGGTAGGTGCCGAGGACCAGGGCCAGGAAGGCGACGAGCATCATGTAGCCCTGGAGGACGAGCGCCTGCGTGTGGGGGTCGCGGATCTCGCCGAAGGGGCCGCCGGCGCCGGTCATCAGCCGGACCAGGGGGAGCACGGCGACGACCGCCCCGTCGAGGGCGGTCAGCGGGAGGGGCAGGCGGACACCCGCCCACACGAGCAGGCCGAGCGGGATGAAGGCCAGCGGCAGCGTCTGGCCCGGCCCGAAGACCCACCAGGCGACGGCGCCGGTCGCCCCGAGGATGGCCGTGGCCTCGACGCCCTGGCGCACGCCGGGGAGCGTGTGGTGCCGGCGGGTGCCGAGGGTCGCGCCGACGACGACGACCACCGACGCGAGGTTGCGCAGGTACATCGCGATGCCGACGGCGAGGGAGGCCTCGCGCCCCTCGATGAGGAGGGCGGCCAGCCCGCAGGCGGACGTCGCGAGGATCGCCACGCTCGTCGAGAGCACGAGCCGGTTGAGCTCCGAGAGGCGGCGGACGGTCCCGCGACGCTCGTGCCGCGGCGCCACGGCGCGGTAGACGAGGGTGGTGAAGAGGCCGAGGAGGAGGTTGCCGAGCCCGAGCAGGGCGCCGGGCAGGAGGTCGAAGCCGGTGAGGACGTTGCCGACGGTCGCCGCGACCCCGGTCAGGGCCACGGCGGTCGTGAGCTCGCGCACGGAGACGGTCCGCAGCGCCCACAGCACGCCCACGCCGGCCGCCGGCCAGAAGAGGGCCAGCTGCGTCTCGGGCTGGGCCGTCGCGCGACCCACGGCGATGGCCACGCAGTACACCGCGAGGAAGCCGACCGTCCGGCGCAGCACAGGACCTCCTCGACGTGGGCCCGCGCGGTCGGCGAGCCGTGGCGGATGACCCATCGGCACCGGCCGGTCGAACTTGACCACGGCGTCGTCCGGTCGTCGAAGCATGGCCGAACGGCCGGGATCCCCGGGGGTGACGCGGGACGGACGGCGCAGGCCGCCCGGTCCCCGTGGGTCAGGCCGCGACCGGCTCGTCCGGCCACGGCTCGCGGGAGGGGAACGGCAGGATCTCGGCCCAGCCGAGGACAGGGGTGTGCGGGTGCTGGCTCGGGGTCATGTCTCCACGATGCCCCGCGCGGGCGGTGCCGTCCGGCGGGAACCTCAGGCCTCGCTCACGGTTCCGTCAAGGTTGCCGACGACGTCGCGTGGCGCGTGCTGGCGCACCCGGCAGGAACCGCCGGTGTCGGGGGTGCCCAAGGCAGAGCCGGCGTCAAGTGCCCCCGGCAGGAGCCGACGTCGCCGTCCGCTCGTTCCTCGCGGCCGGCTCCGGCTCCCGTCATCCGCCCGGACGGCACTCAGGCCGGTTGCGCTTCGCGCGACCGGCCCTGAGTGCCCCCGGCAGGATTCGAACCTGCGACACCTTCTTTAGGAGAGAAGTGCTCTTCCCCTGAGCTACGAGGGCGGGAAGACCGCGCACAGCCTACGGGGCGCGACCGGGGGTCGGCGCGCGCGGCCGGTGTCGGCCCGGCGCGTGCGCCGTCCGGCGCGTGCGCCGTCCGGCGCGACGGCATACTGCGCTCGTGACCGACGGCCTGCAGACCCACGACCGCGCGACCCTGCAGCGCCGCACCGTCACGACGCTCGTCGGCTCGCAGGTGCTCGGCGGCGTCGGGCTGTCCGCCGGGATCGCCGTCGGCGCCCTCCTCGCCGAGCAGGTCAGCGGCTCGGCGCGCTTCGCCGGCCTCGGCGGCACCTTCCAGGTCCTCGGCTCCGCGCTCGTCGCCATCCCGATGGCGCGTGTCATGGCCGCCCGCGGCCGGCGGCCGGGCCTCGTCCTCGGGTACGCGCTGGCGGCGGCCGGCGCGGTCGGGCTCATCACCGCGGGGATCATCGGCAGCTTCCCGCTCCTGCTCGTCTCCAGCCTGGCGTTCGGCGGGGCGACGACCGCGAACAGCCAGAGCCGCTACGCCGCCGCCGACCTCGCGCCGCCCGACCGCCGGGCCCGCGACCTGAGCATCGTCGTGTGGGCCACCACCCTCGGCAGCGTCCTCGGCCCGAACCTCGTCGGCCCGAGCGCCCCGATCGCCGACGCCCTCGGCCTGCCGCGGCTCACCGGCCCGTTCGTCTTCTCGCTCGTCGGGCTGCTGCTGGCCATCGTCGTCGTGCTCGTGCGCCTGCGCCCGGACCCGCTCCTGCTCTCGCGCCGCCTCGCGCTCGACGAGGGGGGCGAGCCCGGGGAGCCGACCCACGGCTCGGTGACCCGCGGGCTGCGCGTCGCCTTCGCCCACCCCGTCGCGCGCCTCGGGCTGCTGACCCTCGCCCTCGGGCACGGCGTCATGGTCTCGGTCATGGTGATGACGCCGTTGCACATGTCCCACGGGCACGCCGAGCTGACCGTCATCGGGCTCGTCATCAGCATCCACATCATCGGGATGTACGCCTTCTCGCCGCTCACCGGCCTCGCCGTGGACCGCGTCGGCGGCCGCGTCGTCGCGCTCGTCGGGTCCGGCATCCTCGGCGCGGCGACGCTGCTCGCCTCGGTGTCGCCGATGGGGGAGTCCTCGACCCTCGTCGCCGGGCTCTTCCTCCTCGGCCTCGGCTGGTCCTGCACCCTCGTCGCGGGATCCACCCTGCTGACCTCGGCCGTGCCCGCCGCCGAGCGGCCCGGGGTCCAGGGCGCGTCCGACCTGCTCATGGGCCTCGCGGCCGGCGGCGGGGGCGCCGTGGCCGGCGTCATCGTCGACCGGGTCGGTTTCCAGGCCCTCGCGCTGACCTCCCTCGGTTTCGCCATGGTCATCGGCCTCGTAGCGGTCGCGACCCGCGTCCCCGCCGACCCGCTCGACGGGGACGGCCGGCCCGTCCCCGCCTGACGTCGGAACCCCCGCCGGGGCGCGCAGCCCGACTGCGGCGGCGGACGCGCGGCGGCGGACGGCTTCACCCGGGAGACGGTGCCCGTCCGCCCGCTGTCGTTCGCGTCCTCCTGCGGCGCAACCATGACGAGCGGTCGGCTGCGTCCGGTGGTGACGCACGGGAGCCGCTCGTCCCGCTCGCTCCGAGAGGTGATGCAGGGGAGCCGCTCATCCCACTTGCTTCGAGATGCGGAGCGACCAACAGCGGGCCGCGGACCCCTCCGGAGACGGGCCGTCGGGATCGGTTCGAGGTGAAGACCAACCCCCTCGTGGTCGGGTTTCACCTCGACCCGGGTGAGGGCTTCCGGGGTCGAGGTGAAGGTCGACCTTCGCGTGGTCGGGTTTCACCTCGACCGGGGTGGGGCCGCCGGCGCCGCGCCTCCCGGACGCGTCGGCGGCGCGTTGTTAGCCTGCTGGGGTGACTGCGAGCGGACCGGTGCGCGACGCACGGCCCGACCGACGGGTCGGCGCCGCCGACGCGTCCCACGACGACGAACCCCGGGGAGGGCACCTGAGCATCGCCCCGGACCCCGCCACCGTCCGGGCCCAGCGCGTCGCCGACGCGCGGGCCCGCTGGACCCGCCAGCTCGTCGAGCTCGGCGGCCCCAACACGCTGCTCTGGTACCGGGACCTCCCCGTCGGCACCCTCGACCTCTCCTCCGCGCACCTCGGGGCCCGCAGCGGCCTCCTCGGCGGGCGCGCGACGCGGCTGTCGGAGCTGGTCCGCGAGCCGCACGCCCTCGACGACGCCCGCACCCGGCTCGGGCGCATCCACGACACCGCGACCGAGATCGAGCGCGAGCACGCCGTGCGCACCTGCTTCCTCGGGGTCGGGATGGCGTCCTGGACGGTCGTGCTCGACGACGGACGCGTCGTGCCGCGCCAGCCCGGCGCCCCGGTCTTCCTGCGCGCGCTCGCCACCCGCCCCGCCGACCCGCGCCGCCACGACTGGGTGCTCGAGCCCGGTGACGAGCTCGAGGTCAACCCGGCGCTCGTCAACTACCTCGCGTCCGAGCACGGCATCACCCTCGACACCGACCGGCTCGAGCAGCTGGCCACGGCCGGCGGGTCGCTCGACCCCTACCCGGCGTACGCCGCGCTCGCGGACGCCTGCCGTGCGGTGCGCGACCTCTCCGTCGACCCGCGGGTCGTCATCAGCACCTTCCCGTACCACAAGGCCCCGCTCGTGGCCGACCTCGCGGCGCACGGCGACGCCCTCGCCGAGCACGACGTCGTCGCCGCCCTCGCCGGTGTGCCGGACGCCCTGCCCGCCGTCGCGGTCGGGGCCGCCGAGAGCAGCCGGGGCCCGGTCGAGGACTTCCTCGTGCTCGATGCGGACGCCACGCAGCGCGAGGCCGTCGAGGCCGTCCGGGGCGGCTCGCACCTGCTGCTCCACGCGCCGCCCGGCACCGGTGCGTCGCAGACCGTCGCCAACGTCGCGGCAGCGCTCGCGGCCGACGGGCGGCGCGTCCTCGTCGTCTCCCCGAAGCGGACGGCCCTCGACGCGGTGCGGGACCGCCTGACCGATGTCGGGCTGGGTGAGCTCGTGCTCGACCTCGCCGGGGGTGGGCACACGCGTCGGGCCGTCGTGCGCTCGCTCGTCGACGGGCTCGACCGCGCGGTCGAGCGCGTCACGGGTCCGCCGTCGTCCGCGCGCCGCGCCGCGCCCGGCCCCGAGGGCAGCGAGTCGCGCCGGGAGCGCGCCGAGGCCGCGGCCCTCCTCGACACGCACCTGCGCGCACTGCACGGCCACCGCGACCCGTGGGGCGTGACCCTGCACCAGGTGCAGGAGGAGGTGAGCCGGCACGCCCTGCTCGAGGACGCCCCGCGCTCACGGGTGCGGCTCACGGGCGCCGAGCTCGGCCGGCTCGACCGCGAGACGCTCGCCGAGGCCGGCGACATCCTCACCCGGGTCGCGACCCTCGCGGCGTGGGACGGCGACGGCGCCGACGACCCGTGGTTCGGTGCCGACCTGCGCACGCCCGAGGCGGCCGAGGAGGCCCGCGAGCGCGTCGAGCGCCTCGCCACCGGGCTGGTCCACGACACCCGGCGCACTCTCGCCGACGTCTTCCGCGGGGTGCACCTGCCCGCGGCGCCGACCGTGCTCGACTGGGACCGCGTGCTCGCGACCGTCGGCCAGGTCCGCGACACCCTCGAGGTCTTCCGTCCCGAGGTCTTCGACATCCCGCTCGACGACCTCGTCGCGGCGACCGCGACGCGGAGCGAGCGCCGGGCCTCCGACAGCGACCTCGGCGCGATCGAGCGCTGGAGGGTACGGCGCCAGGCCCGCGCGCTGCTGCGCCCCGGCCGCCCGCCGGCCGACCTGCACGCCGCCCTGCGTGAGGCCGAGCTGCAGCGCCACGCCTGGCGCGAGCTCGCCGGGTCGGGCGGGCGCCCCGAGATCCCCGTCGACCTGGACCGCGCCCGCGCCGCGCACGACGCCCTCGTCGAGGACGCGTCGTGGGTCGACGACCGCCTGCCCCACGAGGACGACGAGCTCGACCTCGTCGAGCTCGACCTCCCGACCCTCGCGACCCGGATGGACCGCCTCCACGCGGCCGCCGGCCGGCTCGACGCGGCGCCGGACATCCGCCTCGGTCTGGACCTGCTCGGGCAGCTCGGCCTCACCGCGCTCGTCGAGGACCTGCGCGCGCGGGCCGTGCCGGCCGACCGGGTCCGCACCGAGCTGGCCTGGGTGTGGTGGTGCTCGATCGCCGACGAGCTGTCGGCGCACGACCCGGCCCTGCGGGACTTCGACGCGACCCGCCTCTCGGCCGCGGTCTCGACCCTCGTCGACTCCGACCGGGTCGCCCTCGAGGGCCAGGTACCCCGCGTCCTCGACGCCGTCGCCCGACGCGTCGCCGAGGTGCGCCGCGCCCGCCCCGACGAGGAGACGCGGCTGCGGGCCGAGGTGGCCAGGGCCCGGCGGCCCGCGGCGCTGCCCGATCTTCTGGCCTCCGTCGGCCACCTCGCGACCGCCGTCCGGCCGGTGTGGCTCGCCAGCCCGCTGGCCGTCCCGTCCGTGCTGCCCCCCGGCGAGTGCGTCGACGTCGTCGTGGTCGACGAGGCCTCGCTCGTGGCGCCCGCCGAGGCCGTCGCGGCGATCGTCCGAGCCCGCCACGTGGTGCTCGTCGGCGACGCCCAGCAGCTGCCCCCGGTGCCGTTCGTCGTGTCCGCCGGCGTGGACGTGCCCGACGAGTCCGAGCCCGAGTCGGTGCTCGACCTGCTCGAGGACGTCCTGCCGACCCGCCGGCTCTCGTGGCAGTACGGCGCGATGGAGGAGCGGCTCGTCGCGTTCGTCGACTCCGAGATGCACGACGGCTCGCTCGTCACCTTCCCCGCCACCGGGACGGGGGCGGTCCTGCACCACGAGCTCGTCGAGGGGCACGGCGTCGTCGCCGAGGGGGAGGCCGCCGTCGAGTCGACGCCGGCCGAGGTCGAGCGGGTCGTCGGGCTCGTCCTCGACCACGCGCGCCGGCGCCCCGACCGCTCGCTCGTCGTCATCGCGCTCGGGCCGGGCCACCGTCGGCTCGTCGAGGAGGCCGTCCGCCGGGCCGTCGACGGCCTCGACGACGCCACCGCCGCGTTCTTCGACCCCGGTCGCCGCGAGGCCTTCTCGGTCCGGGACGCCGACCACGTCCAGGGCGAGACCTGGGACGACGTTGTCCTCACCGTCGGCTTCGGCAAGACCCCGCACGGCCGGGTCCTGCACCGCTTCGGGCCGGTCGGCACCGACACCGGCCACCGTCGGCTCGCGGTCGCGCTGACCCGCGCCCGCCGCAGCCTCACCGTCGTCTCGTCGATCACCGCGGACGACCTCGACCCGGACCGGCTGCGCACCTCCGGCGCCCGGATGCTCCGGACCGTCCTCGAGCACGTCGAGGCCCACGCCGGCGAGGAGGGCGTCGTCCCGTCCGGCGCCGCGACCTCGCTGGTGCTCGCGGACCTGGCCCGCCGGCTGCGGGCGCACGGCCTGGTCGTCCACGAGGGGGTCGGCACGTCCGCGCTGCCCGTCGAGCTCGCGGTCGAGGACCCCACCGCCCCCGGCCGGCTCCTGCTCGCCGTCGAGGGGGACGGGCCCGCCTACGCCGGTGTCCCCTCGGGGCGCGACCGCGACCTCGTGCGGGTCCACGAGCTCGAGCGGCGCGGCTGGCGGCACCTGCGGGTGTGGACGACCGAGGTCTTCCGCGACCCGGCCCGCGTCGTCTCGCGGGTGCTGGACGCCGCGGGTGTCCGGCAGGCCCCGGGTGGCTGAGCGTCCGAGCGCTCCGACCGGCGACGACCACGGTCCACGTCGGCGGCGGCCCCGGCGCGCCGCGCGGCCGGCGACCAACCCGCGCACCGACGACGCCCCCGATGTCGCCACGCCGCGCGTCGAGCCGGGCCCCGGTGAGAGCGGTCACGACCGCTGGCTGCGCGAACAGCGTCCGCCCCACTGGGAGTAGCCGATCCGCCCACCGCGCGCGGACGGGGCGGCGACCGTGGTGGTCGCCGCCCCGTTGCGGGTGGGTGGAGTGCCCGGTGGTCAGCCGCCGATGCCGCGCCCGGCGCGCAGCTCGTCGCGGATCTCCTTGAGCAGCTCGGTGTTCGGGTCGATGGTCTCGGCCTCGGGCTCCTGCGGGAAGAAGCGCTCCTTGGCCCGCTCGTAGGGCTTGACGACGAGGAAGTAGACGACCGCGGCCATGAGGACGAAGGCCACGGCGGCCGTGACGAACGGCCCGACGGTCGTCCAGCCGCCCGGCTGCCAGTCGTCGAACTTGAACTCGGCGCCGCCGGTGACCTTGCCGATGAGCTCGACGACGATGTCCGTGAAGGCCTTGACGACCGCCGCGAACGCCGTGCCGATGATGAACGCGACGGCGAGCTCGACGAGGTTGCCGCGCAGGAGGAAGTTCTTGAAGCCCGACATGGTGCTGCCCTTTCGCAGAGGTTGACGCGGCCACCGTATTGCCCGCCGCGACAGGCCGCGACCCCCGTCCCGCCGTGTCGCCGCAGCGGATCGCTCGGGGGAGCACCGGCGACCCGGTCACCCGCCGGTCGCCAGGAGGGTCACGGTGACGAGCCCGTCGGTGCCGCCGTGCCCGGTGAGCACCCGGTCGGCCGCCTCCGGCGTCAACGAGAGCACCGCCCCGGGTGCGGTCGGGGGCGCGGGCCCGGCCCCGAGGCCGACCTCGTCGGGCGGCGGGTCGACCGACAGGACGACGGCGTCGCGCGCCAGGACGGGACCGCCCGGCCCGGGGTGGACCGCGACGACGCCACCCGGGGCGAGCAGCCCGGCGGACCCCGGGTCGGCGAGGGCGACGTGCAGCGCGACGCGCCCCGGCGGCAGACCCTCGGTGACGCCCCGCGGGACCAGGCGCGTGGCGGTGACCGCCTCCCCGGCGGCCAGCGCCGCGGCGACCCGCCGGCCCGTCACCGCGGCGACGTCGCTCAGCGCCCCGGGCTGCCGCGCCGCCACCGGCACCCGGACGGACGCGACGTCATCGGCGCGAAGGACCGACCCGGCCGCGACCTCGCGCGCGGCGAGGAGCACCGGGACGGTCGGCGGTGGGGGAGGACGCACGACGTGCAGCACGGCGAGCACCGCCACCCCGAGGCAGGCCGCCGCGAGCACCCGGCGCAGCACCGAGCGCCGCCAGCGGGCGGCGCGTCCGGGGCCGAGGAGGCCGGGCAGGAGGGCGATGGGCATGCCGCGACGCTAGGTCGCGGCGCCCGCCGCCGGGAGGGGTCAGGCCGAGGTTGTGGACGACGACGCGCCCGCGGAGGCCTCTGTGGACGACGAGGAGGACGAGGACGACGAGGTCGAGGACGTCGACCCTCCGGACGACGAGCCCTCGGACGCGGACGACCCGGAGGACCCCGTGGACGACGAGGACGACCCGGAGGAGGACCCTGACGAGCCGCTGCCCGAGCGCGAGTCGGTGCGGTAGAACCCGCCGCCCTTGAAGACGATGCCGACGGCGTTGAACAGCTTGCGCAGGCGCCCGCCGCACACGGGGCACTCGGTGAGCGAGTCGTCGCTGAAGGACTGGACGGCCTCGAAGCGGTGGTCGCACTCGGTGCACGCGTAGGCGTAGGTCGGCACGGTGGTCCTCCTCGGACGACATCGGGGCGCCGCCGGACCCCTCACGGTGGTGCGGGTCTCGCGGCGGCGCGGTCCCCCAAGGATACGGCCCGCGCCGCGCCCCCGCTGTCGCACCCCGACGGGCCCCCGCCCGGTCACCGGTCGCGGGGGCCCGTCAGCCCTGCCAGAGGTCTACTTCACCTCGGCCCGGGTGACCCACACCATCCCCGCGAGGAGGGGCAGGAGCACCCAGACGCCGACCGAGGTGCCGAGCTGGGCCCACTGCTCGCCGGTGAGGCTCCCGCCGAACAGCGGCTGCATCGTGCGGTTGAGGTCGAGCCACTCGCCGGCGCTGGCCGCGGCCGACCACAGCGACCCGAGGATGGACCAGCCGGTCGGCAGCACGTAGTAGAGGACGACCGCGGCCGGGGTGTTGCGCAGGAGCATCCCGAAGGCCAGGCCCTGGAGCAGGCCGAGGAGCACGTAGCCGCCCGCGCCGAGCAGCACCGTGCCCCCCACGGCCCAGTCACCGGTCGCGCCGCGCAGCCCGATGGCGGCGGCGTGCACGGCGGCGGCGAGCCCGAAGGAGAGGACGACGGCGACGGCGCCGACCGCGAGGGCGGCGACGACCTTGGCCCACGCGACGCGGGCTCGCCGGGCCTCGAGGGTGAAGGTGACGAGGGCGGTGCGCTGCGACCACTCGGAGGTCACGGCGAGGATGCCGACGACCGGCAGCAGCAGCGCCATCGGCATGGCCGTCGCCTGGAGGTAGGCACCGTACGGGTGGTCGCCGCCCTGCTGGACGAACAGGACGGTCAGGGCCCCGGCGATGACGACGCCGATGGCGACGAGCAGCCAGCGCCCGGCCCGGGTGTCGGTCATCTTGCGCAGCTCGGCCCGAACGAGCCGGCCGAAGGGGATGCCCCGCGCGGGTCGCGGCCCCGCGAGCGGCTCGGGCAGCCGCGCGACGTGCGGGGTGCTGTCGGCCGGCGTGCGGCGGGTGGCGGTGGGGGTGGTGGTCGTGGTGCTCATGCCGCCACCTCCTCGCGGGCGGCGCCGGCCGTGAGCTCGAGGAACATCTCCTCGAGCCCGCGCTCGTCGCCGGCGCGCAGCTCGCGCAGCGCCACCCCGGCGGCGAGGGCGACCCGGCCCACGGTGTCGGCGTCGGTCTCGGCGAGCAGCCCGCCGGTGGCCGCCGGCGAGACCGTCACGCCGGACGCCCGCAGGGCCTCCGCGAGCGCCGCGTCGTCGACCGAGCGGGCCACCGTGCCGGAGCCGGAGAGCAGCTCGTCCGTCGTGCCGGCGGCAACGACCCGTCCGTTGCCGATGACGACGAGGTCGTCGGCGACGCGCTCGATCTCGTTGAGCAGGTGCGAGCTGAGCAGCACCGTGCCGCCGCGGGCGGCGTACCCGCGCAGGACGTCGCGCATCCAGCGGATGCCGGCGGGGTCGAGGCCGTTGGCGGGCTCGTCGAGGACGAGGACCTCGGGGTCGCCGAGCAGGGCGTGGGCGAGGCCGAGCCGCTGGCGCATCCCGAGCGAGTAGTTGCGCACCCGACGCAGCGACTCCTTCTCGGTGAGGCCGACGACGTCGAGCATCTCGTCGACGCGACGGCGGTCGACGCCGGTGAGGATCGCGCCGAGCGTCAGCACCTCGCGGCCGGTGCGGCCGGCGTGCTGCGCCGAGGCGTCGAGGAGGAGGCCGACGTGGCGGCCGGGGGTCGGCAGGGCGGCGTAGGGGCGGCCGAGGACCGTCGCGGTGCCGCTGCTCGCCGGGGTGAGGCCGGCGACGACGCGCATCGCCGTCGTCTTGCCCGCGCCGTTGGGGCCGAGGAAGCCGGTGACCCGGCCGGGGCGGGCGGAGAACGACACGTCGTTGAGGGCGGTGAAGGCGCCGTAGCGCTTCGTGAGGTGGTCCACGGTGATCATGGGGACGACCCTTCCGTGCGCGGCCGGCCGCGACCATGGGGGTCGGGCCCGATCCGACCCTGAGCGGACCCCTGAGCCGACCCCGGGTCCGCCCGCCGACGCCCGGGGCCGCCGGCTCAGCCCTCTGCCCAGCCGGCGAGGCGACCGCCCCGGCTCACGGCGTGCAGGCGCTCCTCGACCCGGGCGCGCACCGCGGTCGGGGTGATGACGAGCAGCTGGTCGTCGTGCCGCAGCACGTCGCCGTCCTTGGGGACGAACGAGGCGTCGTCGCGGACGACGAGCGCGACGTTCGCCCCGGCCGGCAGCCGCAGCTCGAAGACGCGCACGCCGGCGAGACGCGACTCGGGGCCGATGTCGATCTCGAGCATCTCGGCCCCGAGGTCGGTGAGCGGCGTGGCCTCGACCGCGAGGTCGACGCGGTGGTGCAGCGCCCCCACCCCGAGCCGGCGCGCGACCCACGGCAGCGTCGGCGCCTGGATGATCGTGAAGACGACGACGAGGACGAAGACGAGGTCGAACATCCACTCGACCCCGGGCGTCCCCATCGTCACCGGGACGGTGGCGAGGACGACCGGGACGGCGCCGCGCAGCCCGGCCCACGAGAGGAAGGCCTGGACGCGCCACGGGATGCCGAAGGGCGTGACCGACACGAGGACCGACAGGGGCCGCCCCAGGAGCAGGACCGCCGCCCCGACGACGAGGGCCGGCACGAGCTGCTCGGCGAACCCGCTCGGGCTGGCGAGCAGCCCGAGCAGCACGAAGAGCCCGATCTGGGCGAGCCAGCCGATGGCCGTCGCGAACCCGGTGACGGCGGGGCGGTGGGGCATCGGGAGGTTGCCGAGGACGAGCGCCGCGAGGTAGCAGGCGATGAAGCCCGACGTGTGGATGCTGTCGGCTGCGGCGTAGGCGAGCACCGCGACGGCGAGGACGCCGATCGCGAACAGCGCCGACGACGTCGTGGCGACGAGCCGCATGACGCGCGCACCCAGCCAGCCCACGCCGAGCCCGACGACGGCACCGCCGGCGAGCTCGAGCCCGGCGACGAGGAGCAGGTGCCACCACGGCTCGGGCTCGGCGCCGGGCGTCAGCTGCGCCGCGAGCGCCGTGACGAGGAGGACGACGGGTGCGTCGTTGAAGCCCGACTCGGCCTCGAGCATCCCGGAGATCTGCCGGGGCAGCGGGACGCGGCGCAGCACCGAGAACA
Organism: Phycicoccus mangrovi; assembly: GCF_018729305.1. Classification (NCBI taxonomy): domain Bacteria; kingdom Bacillati; phylum Actinomycetota; class Actinomycetes; order Micrococcales; family Intrasporangiaceae; genus Phycicoccus; species Phycicoccus mangrovi. The sequence goes on from NZ_JAHHWP010000008.1 coordinate 229,304, forward strand.
CGGCGGCGGCGTCGGTCGAGGCGGTGACGGCGCCGATGAGCAGCGAGACCTCCCACGACCAGCCGAGCACCCCGCGCGCCACCCCCGCGACGACGATGACGCTGACGAAGACGCCGACCGTCGAGAGGGCGATGGCGGGCGCGACGGACCGGCGGATGCCGGACCACTGCGTCGTGATGCCGCCCTCGACGAGGATGAGGACGAGCGCGGCGTAGCCGAGGACCTGGGTCAGCTCCTGGGAGTCGTACCGGATGCCGAGACCGTTCTCGCCGAGGGCCAGCCCGATCGCGAGGTAGACGAGCAGCGACGGCAGGCCGGAGCGCAGCGAGAGCCGGACGGCGGCCACCGCGACGACGAGGACGACGCTCCCGACGAGCAGGACGCGCGAGAGGTCGTCGACGGTGAACCCGCCGGGCGCGACGCTCTCGGCGAGCAGCGTCGACCACGCCTGCGTCACGGGGACCGTCCTCGTCTCGTGGGGGGAGGTGTCCTAGTCTCGCAGGGTGAGTCGCCTCGTCGTCGCCCGCCGGGTCCTGGTGGGACTCCTCGCCGTCATCGTCGTCGTCGCGGTGGTCGCCGGCGTGCTCGTCGTGACCGCGCTGCGCAGCTCGCTGCCGACGCACTCGGGCGAGGCGACCCTCCCCGGTCTCTCGGCGGCCGTCACCGTCAAGCGCGACGACAGCGGTGTGCCGCACATCTACGGCGACTCGGTCACCGACCTCGCGCGCGCCCAGGGCTACGTCCACGCGCAGGAGCGTTTCTTCGAGATGGACCTGCGGCGGCACATCACCGCCGGGCGGCTGGCCGAGCTCGTCGGCCCGGCGGGCGTCCAGACCGACAAGGTGATCCGGACGATGGGGTGGCGCCGCATCGCCGAGGAGGAGCTGCCGACCCTCGAGCCGGAGACGCGGCAGGTCCTCCAGGCGTACGCCGACGGCGTCAACCGCTACCTGCGCGGCCGCAGCCCCGGCGACGTCTCGGCCGAGTACACCGTCCTCGGACTGCAGAACCCGCTCGGCGACATCGAGGAGTGGACCCCGGTCGACAGCCTCGCGTGGCTCAAGGCGATGGCCTGGGACCTGCGCGGCGACTACAGCGACGAGCTCGCGCGCGCCCGCCTCACCGGCCGCGTCGCCCGCGCCCAGATCGCCGACATCTACCCCTCCTACGACGAGGAGGCGCACCCGCCGATCCTCTCGGCCGACGAGTGGTCGCCCGGGTCGACCCCCTCGGCCCCCGCGTCCGCGTCGGTGGCGGACGAGACGACGAGCCCCCGGGCGCAGGCCGCGTACGCGCAGGTCGAGAAGGCGCTGCACACCGTCCCGCAGCTCGTCGGGCGCGGCGAGGGCGTCGGCTCGAACTCGTGGGTCGTCTCGGGGGCGAGGACCGCGAGCGGCAAGCCGCTGCTCGCCAACGACCCCCACCTCGGTGTCGGCCAGCCGGGCATCTGGATCCAGAACAGCCTCTCGTGCCGCACGGTCGGGCCCGCCTGCCCGCTGGACGTCTCCGGCTTCTCGTTCGCCGGCGTGCCGGGTGTCGTCATCGGCCACAACGGGAAGATCGCCTGGGGGTTCACCAACCTCGGTCCCGACGTCACCGACTTCTACCTCGAGCGCGTCGTCGGCCAGACCTACCTCCGCGACGGCGACTGGGAGCCCGTGACGACCCGCGAGGAGACCATCAAGGTCGCGGGCCACGCCGACCAGCGCATCACCGTGCGGGCGACGACGCACGGCCCGATCATGTCCGACGTCCTCGCGTCCGCCCGGGACGCCGGCAGCCGGGCCCCGACCTCGGCCGAGGGCGACGAGAACCAGGACTACGCCGTGTCGCTGGCCTGGACCGGGCTGCAGCCCGGCAAGACCGCCGACGCCATCCTCGGGTTCAACCTCGCGACGAGCTTCGAGGAGTTCCGCACCGCCGCACGCTCCTTCGCCGTCCCGGCGCAGAACCTCGTCTACGCCGACACCGAGGGCCACATCGGCTACCAGGCGCCGGGGCTGGTCCCCATCCGGCGGGCCGCCATCGCCAAGAGCCCGCCCGGATACTGGCCGGCGCCCGGTTGGGACTCCAGCTACGACTGGCAGGGGTACCTGTCCTTCGACGACCTGCCGTGGGTCCTCGACCCGCAGGACGGGGTCATCGTCGCGGCCAACCAGGAGGTGACCGGCAGCCGCTCGCCGTTCCTCACGACCGAGTGGGACCACGGCTACCGTGCGACCCGGATCGCCCAGCGCCTCGAGACGCTCGACAAGGCCACCCCGGCCGACATGGCGTCGGTCCAGATGGACGACGAGGACCTCTTCGCGCGCACCCTCGTCCCGGCCCTGCTCAAGGTGCCGCTCGAGGCGCGCGAGGGCGAGACGGGCCAGCAGGACCTCCTCGACTTCACCGAGGAGGCGCGGGACCTGCTGCGGGGATGGAACTTCACGACGCCCGCGTCCGACTCCGACGCCTCCGCGGCCGCGGCCTACTACAACGCGGTCTGGCGCAACCTCTGCGAGCTGACGTTCGACGACGAGCTGCCGGCCGACATGAAGTCCGACGGCGGCGCCCGGTGGCGCGCGGCCGTCTCCCGGCTCCTCGAGGACCCGGACAACGCCTGGTGGGACAACAAGCTGACGCCCAACATCACCGAGGGCCGCGACGAGATCCTGCGCCAGGCGCTCGTCGAGGCCCGCCTCGAGCTGACGACCGAGCTCGGCAAGGACCCCCAGGGCTGGGACTGGGGCAAGCTGCACCGCCTGACCCTGCAGCACAAGGTGCTCGGCGGTGACGCCGTGCCGGGGCCGGTGCGCTGGCTGTTCAACGAGGGCCCCTACGACATGCCCGGCGGTTCGGCCATCGTCAACGCGACGGGATGGACGGCCAGCGACGGCTACGAGGTCAACTGGGCGCCGTCGATGCGGATGGTCGTCGACCTGTCCGACCTCGACGCCTCGACGTGGATCAACCAGACCGGCGTCAGCGGGCACGTCCTCGACGACCACTACGCCGACCAGGTCGACGACTGGGTGGCGGGTCGGCAGCGTCCGTGGCCCTTCACGGCCGCCGCCGTCGACGAGACCGACCCCGACGTCCTCACCCTGCGTCCGGACAGCGCGCCGAGCGGACCCTGACCGGGCGGCTCCCACCGGGAGCGCTCGGTGTGCAGGAATCGTCGAATGTGTCGATTCCTGCACGGTGGTGGCAGCAGACGGTGTGCAGGAATCGTCGAATGTGTCGATTCCTGCACACCCGGCGGGTTCAACGGTCGAGCGGGCCCTCCCGCAGGACGGTCAGGCCGTCGGCGGTGAGGACCGCGTCGACGGGCACGTCGTGCTCCTCCCGGGGCAGCGGCGTGTCGTCGAGCTCGCCGGGGTGGAGGAGGACGACGACGGGCACGCCGGTGCGGCGGCGGGGGAGCGCCTTGTCGTAGCAGCCGCCGCCCTGGCCCATCCGCGTGCCGTCGGTGCCGACGGTGAGGCCGGGGGCGAGCACGAGGTCGGCGCGGCCCGGCGCGTCGAGGCCGAGGCGCGCTGCTGCCGGGTCGGCGAGGTCGTGCCAGTCGAGGTCGAGGTCGGCCAGGGTGTCGGGGACGAGCACGTGCGCGCCCCTCGCCGCGAGGGCGTCGTTGAGAACGGCGGTCGGCGGTTCCCCGGGGACCGACTCGTACGACAGCACGACGGCGCCCGGGCCGAGCCGCAGCCGATCGAGGAGGTCCGTCGCGCCGCGGGCGAGCGCCGCGGCATCGGCCTCGGCGGAGCGCTCGGCGGCGATCGCCCGGCGGCGGGCGCGCAGCTCCTTCCGGCGCACGGACTTCGCGCTCTGCGGCATGTCCGGCATCGTAGGGTGGGCGCCATGACCAGCGAAGCCCTCCGGGCCGCGACGGCCAGGATGCGCGAGGCCGGGGTCGACGAGCTCGCCGTCCGCGTCTTCGCCCGCTACCACGAGCAGCTCGCCGCCGACGTGACGGGGACGATCCCCGAGTCGAGCGTCGACCCGCTGCCGGACCCGCCGTCGCTCGAGGACCTCGACCTGACGCCGGAGGCCGTGCGCGAGGCGCTCGCCGGCACCGTCGTCGTCAAGCTCAACGGCGGCCTCGGCACGAGCATGGGCATCCAGGGCCCGAAGTCGGCGCTCGAGGTGCGCGAGGGGCGGACCTTCCTCGACGTCATCGCCGAGCAGGTCCTGGCGCTGCGCCGCGCGCAGGACGTCCAGGTCCCGTTGCTCCTCATGAACTCGTTCCGCACCCGCGACGCCTCGCTCGAGATCCTCCGGCGCCACCCGGGGCTGGAGGTCGACGGGCTGCCGCTCGACTTCCTCCAGAGCAAGGAGCCCAAGCTGCGCGCCGACGACCTCTTCCCGGTCGACCACCCCGCCGACCCCGAGCTCGAGTGGTGCCCGCCCGGCCACGGGGACGTCTTCGTCGCGCTGCGCACGACCGGGCTGCTCGCGGAGCTGCGGCGGCGCGGCTTCCGCCACCTGTTCCTCTCCAACGCCGACAACCTCGGGGCCACGTGCGACGGCGCGGTCCCGGCGTGGATGGCGGCCGAGGGCATCCCGTACGTCGCGGAGATGAGCGCGCGCACCGTCAACGACCGCAAGGGCGGCCAGCTCGTGGTCCGTCACGCGGACGGCCGTCTCGTGCTGCGCGACTCGGCCGCGGTGGCGCCGGGGGAGGACGAGTACTTCCAGGACCTCGAGCGACACCGCTGGTTCCACACGAACAACCTCTGGATCGACCTCGAGGTGCTCGCCGAGCGGCTCGACGAGCACGACGGGGTCCTCGGCCTGCCGATCATCGTCAACCGCAAGACCGTCGACCCCACGGACCCCTCGTCCACCCCGGTCGTCCAGGTCGAGTCGGCGATGGGCGCCGCCGTCGAGCTGTTCGACGGGGCGCGCGCGGTCGCGGTGCCCCGCAGCCGCTTCCGGCCGGTCAAGACGACCAACGAGCTGCTGCTCATCCGCAGCGACCTCTACCGGCTCGCCGACGACGGCACGGTCGAGGCGGCCACCGACCGTCCCGACCCGTTCGTCGACCTCGGGCCCGCCTACAGGCTGGTCGACGACTTCGAGGCGCGGTTCCCCTCCGGCGCACCGTCGCTGCGAGAGTGCACGAGCCTGCGGGTCGAGGGCGACGTCACCTTCGGCGCCGACGTCGTGTGCGTCGGTGACGTGCACCTGACCGGCGAGGACCGGAACGTCCCGGACGGCGCCCGCCTCGGACCGGACGGCGCCCGCCTCGGACCGGACGCCTGATGCGCACCGTCGCCGAGCACCGCGCGGTCGTCCTCTCCCTCGTCGAGCCGCTGCCGGCCGAGCGCGTCGCCGTCGGGTCCGCCCTCGGGCGCGTCCTCGCCGAGGACGCCGTCGCGGCCGTCGACCTCCCCGGCTTCGACAACTCCGCGATGGACGGGTACGCCGTCCGCGCCGCGGACCTCGCCGGGGCCGGCGAGGACACCCCGGTCGTCCTGCCCGTGGACGGCGACGTGGCCGCCGGTGACACCACCCGGCACGTCCTGGCACCCGGTCACGCGCTGCGCATCATGACCGGCGCCCCGCTGCCCGAGGGCGCCGACGCCGTCGTGGCCGTCGAGATGACCGACGGTGGCGCGCACCGCGTCTCGGTGCGCCTCGAACCGGAGGTCGGCCGCCACCTGCGCCACCGCGGGGAGGACGTGCGCACCGGCGCCGTCGTGCTGACCGCCGGGACGCGGCTCGGGCCCGGCCACGTCGCGCTCGCCGCCGCCTCCAACGTCGCCGAGGTCGTCGTGCGCCGCCGCCCGCGCGTCACCGTCGTCTCGACCGGCGACGAGCTCGTGCCCGTCGGCGGCCACCTCGAGCACGGCCAGATCGTCGACTCCAACCACCTGATGCTCCGCGCCCTCGTCGAGGCGTCCGGGGCCGAGGTGGCGGCGGGCGTCCACCTGCGCGACGAGGCCGACGCCGTGCGGGCCTTCCTCGCGGCGCCCGACGGCGACCCCGACCTCGTCATCACGACCGGCGGCGTCTCGATGGGCGTCTACGACACCGTCAAGGAGGTGCTGACCGCCGACGGCGGGGTCGAGTTCACCAAGGTCGCGATGCGCCCGGGGATGCCGCAGGGCTGCGGCCGGGTCACCGCCAGCGGCCTGCCCGTCGTCACCCTGCCGGGCAACCCGGTCAGCTCGTTCGTCTCCTTCCACGTCTTCGTCCTGCCCGCGCTGCGCCGGCTCGCCGGGCTCGACCCCGACGACGACGGCTCCTTCGAGGCCGTCGCCGGCGCCTCCTGGTCGGCCGCCGCCGGCCGCACCGAGATGACGCGCGTCGTCGAGCGCGACGGCGTCGTCGTCCCCTCCGGCGGCCAGGGCTCGCACGTGCTCGGCGCCCTCGCCGGGGCGACGGCCCTGGCGGTCGTCCCCGCGGACGTCGCGACGGTCGAGGAGGGGCAGGCGCTCCGGTGCCTGCCGCTACTGGGGCATCATCGGGGCTGTGGCTGACCTCCAGCGCCCGGTGAGCGGGCTGACCCACGTCCGGGCCGACGGCACGGCGCACATGGTCGACGTCTCGGCCAAGGCCGTGACGGCCCGTCGCGCCGAGGCCCGTGGGCGGGTGCTGCTCTCCGCGGCGGCCGTCGCGGCGCTGCGCGACGGCACGGTCCCCAAGGGGGACGCGCTCGCGGTCGCGCGGATCGCCGGCATCCAGGCGGTCAAGCGCACCCCCGAGCTCGTGCCGCTGGCGCACCCGGTCGCCGTCCACGCCGTCGAGGTCGACCTCGACGTCGTCGACGACGGCGTCGAGATCCGCGCGGAGGCGCGCACCGCCGACCGCACGGGCATCGAGATGGAGGCGCTGACCGCCGTCACCGTCGCCGCGCTCGGCCTGATCGACATGGTCAAGGCCGTCGACAAGCACGCGCGCATCACCGACGTCCGGGTGACCGCCAAGTCCGGCGGGCGCTCGGGGGACTGGGAGGAGGGCCGATGAGCGACGGAGCCGACCTCACCGGCCGCCGCGCCGCCGTCGTCACCTGCTCCACGCGCGCGGCGCAGGGCGTCTACCCCGACCGGGGCGGCGCCCTCATCGTCGAGGCGCTGCGCGGCTGGGGCATGGAGGTCGCCGAGCCGCGGGTCGTCCCGGACGGTCCGGCCGTGGCCGACGCGCTCGCGGCGGCGCTGGCCGACGGCCCCGACCTGCTCCTGACCACCGGGGGGACGGGGTTGACGCCGACCGACGGCACGCCGGAGGCCACCCGTCCGCTGCTCGACCGCGAGGTGCCCGGGCTCGCCGAGGCGCTGCGCTCGCGCGGTGTCGCGCAAGGGGTCCCGACCGCGGTGCTGTCGCGCGGGCTCGCCGGCCTCGCGGGGCGCACGCTGGTCGTCAACCTGCCGGGCTCGAGCGGCGGGGTGCGCGACGCCCTCGCCGTCCTCGCCGAGGTCCTGCCCCACGCCCTCGACCAGGTCCGCGGGGGCGACCACTGATGTGGCGCCGGCTGCGGCGCGCGGAGGGGAGCGCGCCGGTGGCCGGGGCGCCGCCGGAGTGGGTGTGGCCGCTGCGGCTCTCGGGCACCACGCCGACCGGCACGGACGTCCTGCTGCGCCCGCTCGTCCGTGAGGACGCGCCGGTCTTCCAGTCCGTGCGGCGGGCGAACGCGGCCTGGCTCGAGCCGTGGGACGCGACGTCACCGGACCCCGACGCGCCGGCGCGCACGTTCGACGAGCTCGTCGCCACCTACGACGCCGAGGCGGCCGCCGGCCGCTCCCTCCCGCTCGCGGTCGAGTCCGGGGGCCGGCTCGTGGGCCAGGTCAACGTCGGCACGGTCGTCTTCGGGTCCTTCCGCTCGTGCACGGTCGGCTACTGGGTGAGCCGGGCGGTCGCCGGCCAGATGGTCGTGCCCACCGCGGTCGCGCTCGTCGGCGACCACCTCCTGCGCCGGGTCGGGTTGCACCGCATCGAGATCAACATCCGGCCCGAGAACACGGCGAGCCTCGCGGTCGTGCGCAAGCTCGGGTTCCGGTCCGAGGGACCGCGACCCAGGTACCTGCACATCGACGGCGAGTGGCGCGACCACCTCGCCTTCGCGCTGACCGTCGAGGACCTCGGCGGCGAGCCCCTCACGGCCCGGCTCGCCCGGATCGCGGCGACGGAACAGCCGTCACAGCAGTCACTTCCGCGACACACCGACCCGGGTGCGGAATCCTGAGGCCGCGCGCACCTACCGTCGGATCGTGCGGTCCCCGTCGAGCCTGATCTTCCTCGTCCTCCTCGGGGTCTGGGCTGCCTACTTCGTGCAGTACTGGATCCGTCGGCGCGACCACCTCTCGACCGCCCGCTCGGTCGAGCAGTTCAGCGCCGCGATGCGTGTGCTCGAGCGGCGTGCGCCGATCCCGCGCACCGACCTCTCCGACCCGGCACCGCGCACCTACGCGGTGCACCCGGCCCGCCCGACCCGGCCCGAGGTCGTCGTCAAGCGGGCCGCGGCCGCCGAGGGTGGTTCTGTCCGACCGGTGTCCGCCGCGCCGCGTCCGCGCACCGCCCCGGTCGTCCACCAGGGCGCCCCGCGCCGGGTGCGCGCCCTCGCGCTGCTCGCCTCGTTCGTCGTCCTCCTCGTCACCGGCCCGCTCGCCGCCTTCTCCGTCCTCGCCGGCTGGGTGCCGGCCCTCGCCGGCATCGCGCTGCTCGGCGCCTTCGGCTGGGTCCGCGCCGGCGTGCGCGCCGAGCAGGCCGCCCGCTCCGCCCGTCGGCGCCGTGAGGCCGAGGAGGCCCGTCGCCGCGCGAGCGCCCCTCCGGCCGCAGGCGTCGTCCGCCGCCGTCCGGCCACCGCGCGCCCCGCGTCCGGTGCTCCCGCGGCCTCCCGGCCCGTGCGCGAGGCGGAGCCCGCCGCACGTCCGGATGTCTCCGACGAGGTCGCCCCGACGGTGCAGGACGCCGACGTGGAGGCGCCGGTGGTCGCCGCTCCCGCCGCGGAGGCCGACCCGCAGCCCGTCCGCACCCCGGAGCCGGTGGCCGAGGTCGCTCCCGAGCCGGAGCCCCAGCTCGAGTACGTGCACCTCGTCGACGAGGACGACATCCCGCTCACGTGGGAGCCCGTCCCGGTGCCGCGCCCGACGTACACGATGAAGGCCAAGGCCGAGCGTCCCGCCGTCGCCCCTGCCGCGACGGCCCCCGACGCCGCCCCGGTCGAGGCGCCGACCCGCGAGGACGCGCTGCAGCAGCGTCGCGCCGCCGGCGCCTGAGGCCCTCCCTCCGTGCGCCCAGCCCGGGCCCTCTTCCCCGGACGTGGGTGAACCCGCCGGAAGACACGGGCGGGTTCACACGCGTTCGCGGTGGGCGGGCGGTCAGTCCTCGTCGGAGGGCTGGGGCTCCTCGGGGGCGTCCTGGCCGAGGCGCCGCGCCTCGGACTCGGCCGCGTGACGCTCGGCGCGGTCGGCCGCCTCGTCGCCGAGCACGGCGCGGGCGGTCATGTCGTCGTCGTGGTCGACCTCCTGCGTCGGGGACTCGGGGTTGTCGAGGAGGTGGTGCCCGACCGCGTTGAGCACGGCCACGGTCGGCACGGCGATGAGACCGCCGATGATGCCCGCGAGGATCAGCCCGGCCGCGATCGCGAGGATGACGGCCAACGGGTGCAGGCGCATGGCGCGGCCGATGAGCAACGGCTGGAGCAGGTGGCTCTCCATCTGCTGCACACCGATGACGATGGCGAGCATGATGAGCGCCTGGACGGGGCCGAGCGCGACGAGGGCGAGCAGCACCGCCACCGCCCCGGAGACGGCGGCTCCGACGATCGGGATGAAGGCACCGAAGAAGACGAGCAGGGCGATGCCCGAGGCGAAGGGCACGCCGAGGATCGCGGCCCCGACGCCGATGCCGATGGCGTCGGCCGCGGCGACGAAGATCGTCGCGCGCGTGAAGGCGGCGAGCTGGCCCCAGGCGATGATCCCCGAGGAGTGGACGCGCTCGCGGGCGCCGCGGGGCGAGAGGCGCACGACCCAGCCCCAGATGCCGGCGCCGTCGTAGAGGAAGAAGAAGAGGGTGAACAGGGCGAGGAAGAAGCCGGTCAGGAGGTGGCCCACGGTGAGGCCCGCGGCCGCCGCGGTGTCGCCGAGACCGGCGGAGCTCATCGACTCCCGGGCCCTGGCGATGTAGTCGGTCAGCTGGGTGTCGGTGATGCCGAACGTCGTCTGCACCCAGCTGCGCACCTGCTCGATGCCGTCGGTGACCTTGGACGTGATGTCGCCGAGCTGGCTGGTCAGCTGCGAGCCGACGAACGAGATGAGCCCGAAGACGACACCCATCGTGCCGATGACGGTGACGAACGCCGCGAGGCCGCGGGGCAGGACCCGCGCGAGGAAGTTGTGCACCGGGTGCAGCAGCGCGCTGAGCAGCAGCGAGACGACGATCGGGATGACGACCTCGGACAGCACCGTGGTCAGCCAGAGGACGACCCCGAGCGCTGCGCCGATGACGAGGCCACGCCAGGCCCACTCGGCCGCCGTGCGGACGCCCAGCGGCACTCCCCATTCCGCGTGCGCGCGCGGGTAGTACGCGGTGAGGGGCTCGACACCCGTCGCGGGCAGGTTCCTCGGCAGGTCGCTGGGGCCACCGCGGGTGGTGGGGCGGCCGCCGGGCCGGGGGAGTCTCATGCATCGACTCTAGGGGGTCCGCGCGGAGCCGAACGCGTCGCGGCAGGCCGGATGACCAGCCACGACTCCGCCCCCGTCGGCGGTCGTCGCCACGGGGGCGGGCCGGTTTCGGGCGACGGGCCCGGCGGTGTTATCGTTTCTCCGCACTCGGGGCTGTGGCGCAGTTGGTAGCGCGTCTCGTTCGCAATGAGAAGGCCAGGGGTTCGAATCCCCTCAGCTCCACCGATGACGAAGGACCCGGCACGCTTTTCGCCGGGTCCTTCGTCGTTCCCGGGGAATGTGGTTGCCGCTCGTCGCCGGCGCGGGTTGGGTGGGTGGCATGAGCGACATGTGGAGCGACCCCGCGTCCGACCCCCGCCCCGTCGGCACGCCGGTCGAGGTGCTGGCCGTGCTGCGCCACTACCTGACCTTCCACCGCCTCACCCTCCGGCTCAAGTGCGAGGGGCTCGACGCCGAGCGGCTGGCCCGCCGGTCGGTGCCGCCGAGCGGCCTCAGCCTGCTCGGACTCGTCCGGCACCTGGCCGTCGTCGAGCAGTACTGGTTCCGGCACGTCCTCCAACAGCTCGAGGTGCCCGACCCGCTCTACGCGGACGACGACGACCCGGACTTCGAGCTGACGAGCGCGACGGGCGACCCCGCCATGGTCGAGGACTCGTTCGCCGCCTGGCAGCACGAGATCGAGGCCGCCGACGCGTGGCTCGACACCCTCGCCCCGGAGGACCTCGGCTCGACGGTCACCCGGCGTGACGAGGAGATGGCGGTGCGCGACGTGCTCGTCCACCTTGTCGAGGAGTACGCCCGGCACAACGGCCACGCCGACCTGCTCCGCGAGTGCATCGACGGGCGCACCGGCGAGTAAGAGCTCGGCCCCGGACGTGCTCAGGCGACCGGCTGCGGCGCCCCCACGGTGCGGGTGGTGACCGCGGCCTCGCACAGGCGCAGGAACGCCCCGAGGGCCACGAGCTCGTCGGCGCTGCGCGGCGAGAAGTCGGTGAGCACCCGGGAGCGGACGACGAAGGCGGAGTGCTGCCCGCGCGAGACCGCGACGTTGAGCCGGTGCCGGTCGAGGAGGAACCCCATCCCGCGGGAGACGTCGGAGTGCGACGACGCGGCCATCGACAGGATGGCGACGGCGGCCTCCTGCCCCTGGAAGCGGTCGACGGTGCCGACGGCGACGTCGGGCAGACCGGCGTCGTCGAGGACCCGGCGCAGCAGGGTGACCTGCGCGTTGTAGGGCGTGATGACGACGACGTCGCGCTGGCCCAGCGGCCGGGACCCGGCGGGAGTGCCGTCGGCGTCGCGGGCCCCGGGGTCGGTCCACTCCCGACCGAGGAGGTCGCGGACGAGACCGAGGACGGCGTCGGCCTCCTCGGGGGAGTGCGTCGAGTTGTCGCGGTGCTCGACGAGGCGCACGTGCAGACCGGGCTCGACCCCCTCGAGGACCCGACCGGCCGTGACCTCGGCGTTCGAGACGAGCCTCCCCTCGTAGGCGAGGTCGGAGACGCACGCGGTGAGCGCGGGGTGCATCCGCCAGGTCGTCGCGAGGAAGTACCCGAGCTCGGCGGGCAGGACCGACGCCCCGCCGGCGAGCCAGACGAGCGCGGCGGTGTCGACGGGCTCGGCATGGACGCCGGTGGTGACGCCGGGCAGCTGCTGGGGGTCGCCGAGGAGCAGCAGGCGCTGGGCGGCCACCGAGACGGCGAGCGCCTTGGCCAGCGCGAACTGCCCGGCCTCGTCGATGACGAGCAGGTCGAGCTCGCCGCGGCCGACGCGCTTGGTGTTGGTGAGGTCCCAGGCCGTGCCACCGACGACGTACCCGCGCCCGGCGGCGCGGTGCTCGGCCGCGAACCGCGCGAGGTCGTCGGCCTTGTCCAGGGCGGACCACGGCGGGTCGGCCGAGCGGGCGCCCGCCTTGCCGACCTGGTCGGCCGGCACACCCGCGGAGGCGACGAGGGTCGTCAGCACGTTCTCGACGGTGGCGTGGCTCTGCGCGGTGACCCCGACGGCCCAGCCCTGCGCGACGAGCCGGGCGATGACGTGCGAGCCGACGTAGGTCTTGCCGGTGCCGGGCGGCCCCTGGACCGCGAGGCACGAGTCGTCCATCTGCCGCAGGGCACTCGTGATGGCGTCGACGTAGCCGGCGGGCCCGTCGGCGACGGGCAGGGGTGCGCCGCCGCGCAGCCGCGGCGGGCGGCGCAGCAGGAGGTCGGCGCCGGCCGAGGTGGGGAGGCGGCCGTCGGGCCGCACCTGCTCGGCGACCTCGGCGAGGGCGTCGTCGATGCTCGCCGTCATCACGTGGTCGTTCGGGACGAGCGCCACCGGGCCGACCTCGTGCGGCGACGGCCCCGGCTGGGTCTCCTCGACCTCGAGGACCTGGCGCACCCACCCGGACGCGGTGGGCGAGTCCTCGGTGGCGCAGACGGTCAGGCCGGAGCCGCTCGCGCCGTGCGCGTCGTGGACGCCGGCGGTGACACCCTCGGGGGTCGGGGTCGCGTACACGGCCGCGACCTTGGCGCCGACGGGTAGCGGGAGGTTGCGCGTCGGCTCGCCGTGCAGCCGTAGCCGCCGCCGGGCCTTGCGGGCGCGCGGCGGCCGGTGCCAGTCGTCGACAACCTCGACGTCGTCGACGACGAACACGCCCTCAGCAGAACGCCACTCGCTGATGGGCAGCCGCAGGCGCTCGAAGTGCTCCTGCCACTTCGGCTTGTCCTCGCGGGCGTGGAAGAGCACGGCCGAGCCGACGAGCGCGACCCCCTGCTGCTCGGCCGACCGGTCCGCGGCGACGACGCCGTCGACGTGCGCCCGCACGGCGGCCTCGAGCTCGAGGGCGGCCCGCCGGCGGTCGCTCACCGGGGCCTCCTCGACCTCGTCGGGGGCCGGGGTCGGGGCGTCGCCCCACACCTCGCGCCGGCGCGCGAGCAGCCACTGCCGCAGGAGGTAGGTCGACTCGCAGTCCTTCTCGTTGTAGTCGGCGATGGACTTCAGGCGCTGCGTGGCCTCGTCGAGGCGTCCGTCGACGAGCGCCTGCTCGTACTCGTGGTACGCCACGATGCTCTCGGCGCCGCCCTGGACGTCCTCCTCACGCTTGTCCATGTACAGCGGCTCGAGCTTCTTGATGGAGTACGAGCGCTGGGAGACCCGCACGGCGGCGCGGACGACCGCGTACAGGTCGACGAACACACCGTCGCGCAGGAGCTGGTCGACCTCGTCCTCGCACACCCCGTGCCGGGCCGCGAGCCGCAGCAGTGCCGAGGTCTCGTAGGGCGCGTAGTGGTAGACGTGCAGGCCGGGGAAGCGGCGTCGTCGCTGCGTCACGTGCTGCACGAAGTCGATGAGCGCCTGCTTCTCGCCGGCCCGGTCGTGCGCCCAGAACGCCGCGAACCCCGGTGTGCCGGTGTCGACCTCGACCATCCCGAAGAGGTACTCCAGCCCCCAGTCGCCCGAGCCGCGCTCGTGCCACAGCGGGTCGCCCTCGAAGTCGAAGAACACGTCACCGGGATCGGGCGGCGGCATCCGGCGCAGCGCCTCGGTGTCGACGAGCTCGTACGACACGGCGCCCTCGGGGTCGGCATCCTGGCGCAGCTGCAGGCGGGCCTGGGCGACGAGCCGCTCGAGCTGCGCCGGCCGCACGTCGGGCACCGGCTCGGTCCGGGCCGCGAGCTCCTCGACCGTGTGGACGCCGGCCTCGTGCAGGCGGGCCCGGGTCGGACCCCGCATCCCGGCGACGAGCAGCAGGTCGCGCGACGCCTCGACCTCGGGGGTGCACGCGGCGCACCGCCCGCAGGCCAGCCAGCGGTCGTCGCCCCACCGTGCCGGGCCGTCGCCCGCGAGGTGGTCGGTGAGCAGCTCCTCGAGGCGTGCCCGCCGGACCCGGTAGACCGACAGCACGTCACCGAGCGGCACGTCGCGCACCTCGCCGTCGCCCAGCACCAGCCGGGCGACCGGCGCGACCGGGACCCCGGCCCCCTCGAGCAGCGCCGCGTAGGCCGCGACCTGGAGCAGCGCGGGGACGTTCTCGTGGCGGGCCAGCTTGGTGTCGCTGACGACCCATCCGGCGTCGCTGCGCTCGAGGAAGTCGGCGCGCCCGACGAACGAGCCGTCGAAGAGCGTGGCCTGCGAGAGCACGGCGGCGTCGGAGGCCAGCGCCTCGAGCGTCGCGTCCATCGCGGCGGCCAGCCCGGCCGGGGTGTAGGCCGGCGACGGCAGCTGCCGCACCCGCCCGCGGTGCAGGTCGTGCAGCCGCCGCAGCTCGGCGTTCTCGTGCTGGTCGCCGAGCTGCGAGACGCGGCGCAGCATCGCGTCGTCGGGGTCCTGGACCGGCTCGCGCAGCCCGCGGACGACGTCGAGCCCCACGACGAGGGCGAACTCGCACTGCGACGCCGTGCGCAGGTCGCTCGCGCTGAGCACGAGCCGCTGGTCGTCGCCGAGGAGGAACATGGCGGCAACCTACGCCGGGCCCCTGACAGCCCCGTCGACGACGGCGGCGACGCTCAGATCCAGCTGGGGAACCACATCCGCCAGTGCCAGTGCTCGTACGGGATCGTCTCGGCGACGTACACGGGGTGGAAGAACGCGAAGAGCGCCAGCGTCAGCAGCAGGTAGCCGCCGACGACGAGCACCCGCGTCCGCCAGCGCACGGGGTCGGGGGAGCGCCGCCCCACCCACAGCCCGACGAGGAACGTCACCGCGAGCACGACGTACGGCTCGAAGGCGACCGCGTAGAAGGTGAAGATCGTCCGGTCCTGGAAGAGGAACCACGGCAGGTAGCCCCCGACGATCCCCGCGGCGATCGCCCCGGCGCGCCAGTCGCGGCGCACGAGCCACCACCAGAGGACGACGAGCAGCGCGAGGATGCCGAGCCACCACACCGAGATCGTGCCGATCGGGTTGACGGCCTGCGAGCACTGGTCGACCGTGCAGCCGTCGACCCCCCGGGTCGGGCTCTCGTAGTAGAAGGACGTCGGCCGCGTCTGGACCAGCCACGACCACGGGTTCGACTGGTACGGGTGGGGGCTGCTCAGCGTCGTGTTGAAGCCGAACTGCTGGCGGTGGTAGTCGACGAGGCTGCGCAGCGCCGGCGGGAGCCACTGCACGCCCTGCCCGGGGTTCGCCTGCGCCCATTGACGGTTGTAGCCGACGCTCGTCGCGAACCAGCCGGTCCACGAGGCGAGGTAGACGGCCGCCGCCGTGACGACCGTCTGCACCACTGCGAACGGCGCGTCGACGAGCAGCGCGCCCCGGGCCCAGTGCCGCACCCCCGCGGCCCGGCGCGCGCCCATGTCCCACCAGACCGTCATGAGCCCGAACGCGGCGAGGAAGAACAGCCCCGAGATCTTCGTCCCGGTGCACAGCCCGAGCGACACCCCGGCGGCCCAGCGCCACGGCCGCCAGCCGAGCCACGGCCCGCCGCCGCGCGGCCACTCGCCGCGGGCCAGCGCCCCGACCTTCGTCGCGAGCACCTCGCGGCTGCGGTCGCGGTCGACGAGCAGCGCCCCGAACGCGCAGAGGGCGAAGAACATGACGACGATGTCGAGGATGCCGGTGCGCGACATCACGAAGTGCAGGCCCTCGAACGCGAGGAGGAACGCCGCGACGCACCCGAGCGCGGTCGACCCGAACATCCGTCGCGCCACACGCCCCACGATCAGGATCGAGAGCGTCCCGAGCAGCGCCACCGAGAAGCGCCAGCCCCAGCCGTTGTCGGCGCCGAGCAGCCACTCGCCGGCCCCGATGACCCACTTGCCGACCGGCGGGTGGACGACGTAGTCGCCCTCGGTCGACGAGAAGACGTCCGGGTTGCCCTGCGCGAAGGGCACGTCGGGCTTCTGGAGCGAGCGCAGGGTCCGCATCTCGACGCCGTACCGGATCATCGAGTAGCCCTGCTTGACGTAGTACGTCTCGTCGAAGACGAGGGCCTGCGGCCGGTCGAGCCGCCAGAACCGCAGCAGGCCGCCGACGAGGGCAATGAGCCCCGGGCCGAGCCAGCCCCAGAGGACGTCGGTGGGCCGGTACCCGAGCAGGCGGTGGCGCAGCTCCTCGGTCCGGGTCACCGGCACATCGTAGGTGGGTGGCCTGCGGGTTCCCGGCAGCGTGGGAGACTCGCGGGATGAGCGCCGGCGTCCTCGTCCTCGCGGCCACCCCGATCGGCGACCCCCGCGACGCGGCCCCGCGCCTGCGCGAGGAGCTGGCCACCGCCGACGTCGTCGCGGCGGAGGACACCCGCCGGCTGCGGCGGCTGTGCGCCGAGCTCGACGTCACCCCGGCCGGACGGGTCCTGTCCTTCCACGAGCACAACGAGTCGGGCCGGGCCGCCGACCTCGTCCCCGAGCTCGCCGCCGGTGCCCGCGTCCTCGTCGTCACCGACGCCGGGATGCCCTCCGTCTCCGACCCGGGCTACCGGCTCGTGGCCGCCGCCGTCGAGGCCGGCGTCCGCGTCACGGCCGTCCCGGGCCCCTCGGCCGTCCTCACGGCGCTCGCGGTGTCGGGGCTGCCGGTCGACCGCTTCTGCTTCGAGGGGTTCCTGCCCCGCAAGGAGGGCGAGCGCGCCCGCGCCCTCGCCGCGCTCGCGGCCGAGCCGCGCACGATGGTCTTCTTCGAGGCGCCCCACCGCCTCGCCCGGGCCCTCACGGCGATGGCCGAGGCGTTCGGGGGCGAGCGGCCCGCGGCCGTCTGCCGCGAGCTGACCAAGACCTACGAGGAGGTCCGCCGCGGCGGGCTGGCCGAGCTCGCGGCCTGGGCGGAGGAGCACGCCCGCGGGGAGATCACGGTCGTCGTCGCGGGGGCGAGCGGACCGTCGGCGAGCCTCGAGGACGCCGTCGCGGAGGTCGTGGCCCGGGCCGCCGCCGGCGAGCGGCTCAAGGACGCGTGCGCCGAGGTCGCCTCCGCGACGGGGCTGTCGAAGAAGGTCCTCTACGACGCAGCGGTCGCCGCCCGGCGCGCCTGAGGCCGACTCGAGGGCCGGTCTACCTCGGGGTAACCGGGCGCATCTCACACCGGCCCACCCTCGACACCGCTCGATCCCGTCGGGGGCCGGGGATAGGGTTTCCGTTCGTGGCCACCAAGACATCCTCGCGACCTGCAGCGACGGCCCGGCGCACCACCATCGGCCTGAAGATCCTCATGGCGGGGACCGGCCTGGTGTTCATCGGGTACGTGCTCCTGCACATGTACGGCAACCTCAAGGCGCTCGGCGGTGAGGAGTCGTTCAACACCTACGCCGAGCACCTGCGCACGCTCGGCGAGCCGATGCTCCCGTACGCCGGCCTGCTCTGGGTCATCCGCGTCGTGCTGATCCTCAGCCTCGTCGGCCACGCGTACGCGGCCTTCACGCTGTGGAGCCGGGCCGGCAACGCCCGCCGCACCAAGTACGCGGCCGTCAAGACCGCGATGCGCACCGCGTGGATGCGCTGGGGCGGGGTCTTCCTGCTCCTCTTCCTCGTGTGGCACCTGCTGCAGTTCACGATCCTCAAGTTCTCGGTCAACGGCGACAAGCAGGGCGCCTCGATCCAGAACAACCCCTACGAGCTCGTCGTCGCGAGCTTCCAGGTCCCGTGGAACACGCTCATCTACGTGCTCGCGATGGTGGCGCTCGCCTTCCACCTCTCGCACGGCACGTTCAGCGCGCAGCAGACCCTCGGCTGGACCGCCACCCCGCACGCCTACCGCCGCGCCAAGACCATCGGCCACGTCGTCGCCGCGGTGATCGTCGTCGGGTTCCTGATCCCGCCCCTGTCCATCCTCTTCGGCCTGATCAAGTGAGGCACTGACCGATGACCGAGACCACCGTCAACGCCGGCATCGCCCACGGCCTGTACCGCGAGGGCGAGCCCGTCGCCGACAGCAAGGCCCCCGCCGGCCCCATCGCCGGCAAGTGGCGCCAGCGCCAGTTCGACGCCTCCCTCGTCAACCCGGCCAACCGCCGCAAGCTCGACGTCATCATCGTCGGCACCGGGCTCGCGGGCGGCTCGGCCGCCGCGACCCTCGGCGAGGCCGGCTACAACGTCAAGGTGTTCTGCTTCCAGGACTCCCCGCGCCGGGCGCACTCGATCGCCGCCCAGGGCGGCATCAACGCGGCGAAGAACTACAAGGAGGACGGCGACTCCGTCTTCCGCCTCTTCTACGACACGGTCAAGGGCGGCGACTACCGCTCCCGCGAGACCAACGTCTACCGCCTCGCCGAGGTCAGCGCGAACATCATCGACCAGTGCGTGGCGCAGGGCGTCCCGTTCGCCCGCGAGTACGGCGGCCTCCTCGACAACCGCTCCTTCGGCGGTGTCCAGGTCTCCCGCACGTTCTACGCACGCGGCCAGACCGGCCAGCAGCTGCTCATCGGCGCCTACCAGGCGCTCGAGCGGCAGGTGGCCGCCGGCACGGTGGAGCAGTTCACCCGCCACGAGATGCTCGAGGTCGTCGTCGTCGACGGCCGCGCCCGCGGCATCATCGTCCGCGACCTCGTGACCGGCGAGATCGAGACCCACCTCGCCGACGCGGTCGTCCTCGGCTCCGGCGGCTACGGCAACGTCTTCTTCCTCTCGACGAACGCGATGGGCAGCAACGTCACCGCCACGTGGCGCGCGCACCGCAAGGGCGCCTACATGGCCAACCCCTGCTACACGCAGATCCACCCGACGTGCATCCCGGTCTCCGGCGAGCACCAGTCGAAGCTGACCCTCATGTCGGAGTCGCTCCGCAACGACGGCCGCATCTGGGTGCCGAAGAACCGCGAGGACTGCGACAAGGACCCGCGCGACATCGCCGAGGAGGACCGCGACTACTACCTGGAGCGGATCTACCCCTCGTTCGGCAACCTCGTCCCGCGCGACATCGCCTCCCGCCAGGCGAAGAACGTCTGCGACGAGGGCCGCGGCGTCGGCCCGATGGTCGGCGACTTCCGCCGCGGGGTCTACCTCGACTTCGCCGACGCCATCCAGCGCCTCGGCCGCGACGCGGTGGAGTCGAAGTACGGCAACCTCTTCGACATGTACGCCCGGATCACGGGCGAGAACCCGTACGAGACGCCGATGCGCATCTACCCGGCGGTCCACTACGTCATGGGCGGCCTCTGGGTCGACTACGACCTCCAGTCGACGATCCCCGGCCTCTTCGTCATCGGCGAGGCCAACTTCTCCGACCACGGCGCGAACCGCCTCGGCGCCTCGGCCCTCATGCAGGGTCTGGCCGACGGCTACTTCGTCCTGCCGAACACCATCCGCGACTACCTCGCGAAGGGTCCGTTCGACAAGCTGACGCAGGACCACCCGCAGGTCGCCGAGGCCCGCACGTCGGTCGAGCAGCGCACGAAGCGGCTCCTCGAGATCCGCGGCGAGCGCAGCGTCGACTCCTTCCACCGCGAGCTCGGCAACATCATGTGGGAGTACTGCGGGATGGAGCGGAGCGAGGAGGGCCTGCTCAAGGCCATCGACCTCATCCGCGGCCTGCGCGAGGAGTTCTGGCGCAACGTCCGGGTCCTCGGCTCGGGCGACACGCTCAACCAGAGCCTCGAGAAGGCCGGCCGCGTCGCCGACTTCCTCGAGCTCGGCGAGCTCATGTGCATCGACGCCCTGCACCGGCGCGAGTCGTGCGGCGGCCACTTCCGGGCGGAGAGCCAGACCGAGGACGGCGAGGCCCTGCGCCACGACGACGAGTTCCTCTACGTCGCCGCGTGGGAGTTCGGCGGCGGGGACGCGCTGGGCGAGATGCAGCAGCCGGTCCTGCACAAGGAGGACCTCGTGTACGAAGCGATCGAACTCAAGCAGCGGAGCTACAAGTGACCACCCCAGAAAGTTCTACGTTCCTCCGTCACTCCGATACTTTCCGGGGGCCCCGCTCATGAACCTGACCCTCAAGATCTGGCGCCAGGCCGGGCCCCGGCACACGGGGGAGCTGATGACCTACAAGGTCAGCGACATCAGCCCGGACATGAGCTTCCTCGAGATGCTCGACGTCCTCAACGAGCAGCTCAACGCCAAGGGCGAGGAGCCCATCGCGTTCGACTCCGACTGCCGCGAGGGCATCTGTGGCATGTGCGGGCTCATGATCTCCGGCGAGGCGCACGGCCCCGAGAAGACGACGACCTGCCAGCTGCACATGCGCAGCTTCCGCGACGGCGAGGTCATCACGATCGAGCCGTGGCGGGCCAACGCCTTCCCCGTCATCAAGGACCTCGTCGTCGACCGCGGCGCGTTCGACCGGATCATCCAGGCCGGTGGCTACGTCTCGGTCAACACGGGTGCGGCCCCCGACGCCCACGCGACCCCGGTCCCGAAGCCGGCGGCCGACCGCGCGTTCATGGCGGCCGAGTGCATCGGCTGTGGCGCCTGCGTCGCGGCCTGCCCGAACGCCTCGGCGATGCTCTTCATGGGCGCCAAGGTCACCCACCTCTCCGAGCTGCCCCAGGGCCAGCCGGAGCGGATGGCCCGCGTCGTCTCGATGGTCGACCAGCACGACGAGGAGGGCTTCGGCGGCTGCACCAACGTCGGCGCCTGCTCGCAGGCCTGCCCCAAGGGCATCCCGCAGGACGTCATCTCCACGCTCAACAAGGACCTGCGCGCGGCCCTGCGCGGCTGAGGTCTCCCGGGAGCTCCCGCGGCACGCACGAACGAGTGCGCGCCGCGGGAGCTCCTGCGTGTGCGGGGCGCGGTGTCAGAGCCAGGAGACGTGCGGCTTGACGAGGGCGTAGCCGACGAACGCGACGACGTCGAGGATCGTGTGGGCGACGACGAGCGGCATGACGCGCTTCGTCCGCGTGTAGAGCCAGCCGAAGAGCAGCCCCATGACGACGTTGCCGACGAAGCCGCCGAAGCCCTGGTAGAGGTGGTAGCTGCCGCGGATGACGGCGGAGATGACGATGACCCGCCAGGTGCCCCAGCCGGCCTGCCCCCACCGGCGGAAGAGGTAGCCGACCATGATCGTCTCCTCGAGCACGGCGTTCTGCGCGGCCGCGAGCACGAGCAGGGGCACGGTGAACCACGCGGCCCCGACGAGGTTGGCGGCGGCCACGGTCGTGTTGAGCCCGACCGCCTTGGCGACGAGGTAGAGCCCGAGCCCCGGGATGCCGACGACCGCCGCGAGCGCCGCACCACGCCACAGGTCCTGGCCGGGGCGCCGCAGGTCGAACCCCATCGTGTGCGGCTCGTCCGGGTCGTCGCGCCGCAGCAGGTGGAGGGCCAGCAGGACGGGGACGAGGGCGAGGCCGATGCCCACGAGCTGGTAGGTGACGTCGAGCCAGGGCCGGTCGGGGGTGACGGAGGTGTTCATCGCGGCGGTCTGCTGCGAGAGCGCCTCGGGGCGGGTCAGGCGGTCGACGATGCGCAGGAGCGCGTAGATCGCGGAGGACCCGAGGGAGACACCGAGCACCAGCCAGGTCTCGGTGAGGTGGCGGCGCGGCATGCGGGCCAGCGTAGGTCGCCACAGGGCGGACGGACCTGCGCGGCCGCTGGGAGGTCGCTGGACGCCGGTGTTGCGACATCCCGCCGATCGCGTGGGCGGTGTCGCCGGTGCCGGTTACAGTGACGCCGCCCGCCGGAACGGCGGGCCACGACGACCGCCGTCCACACCGACGGCTCGCACTCCCAGGGGTTCCCGCCACATGTCCTCGATCCGCCCTGCCCGCCGCGCCGCCGCCGGCCTGGCCACCGCCTCCGTCGTCGCGCTCGCCCTCGCGGCCTGCGGCGGCTCCTCCACCGACTCCTCGACGGCGGCGGCCACGGCCACGGCCGCCGCGAGCTCGTCGGCCCCGTCGACGTCGGCGCCCGCCGAGCCGGAGCAGCCCTCGATGGGCGAGCTGTACACGAAGGTCCGCACCGCCTCGCTCGCGGCCGAGTCCGGCCACCTCGACGGCAAGGTCACGCAGGGCGGGGAGACCGTCGCCCTCGAGATCGAGGGACAGGCCGACGGGTCCAACCAGAAGACGACCATCGGCATCGGCAAGGGCACCGCCGAGATCCTCACCGTGAAGAAGAAGTACTACATGTCGGCCGACAAGGCCTTCTGGACCGAGCAGACCGGCGACGCCTCGGCGGCCAAGCTGCTCGTCGGCAAGTACGTCGCGATCTCCGGCTCCGACGCCAAGCAGTTCGGCGACCTCACGCTGGGCGCGCTGCTGGACCAGATGTTCGAGGAGAGCGAGCTCTCGACCCTCGAGAAGCTGACGAGCGACGTCGAGACGCGCACCGAGGACGGCAAGGAGGTCTGGGTCGCCTCCGACGGCTCGGGCAGCGAGATCTGGGTGGACCCGACGTCCGAGCGCCTCGTGAAGATCGTCGTCGGCGGCAAGGACGCCGGCGAGCTCACCTTCGACAGCTGGGACGACGTCGACACCTTCTCGGCACCGCCGGCGTCCAAGGTCGTCACGCCCTGACCCCGGCCCGCACGCGGAGGGCCCCCGACCACGTGGTCGGGGCCCTCCGCGTGCGGGGTGGGTCAGTGGGCGGCGGCGAGGCCGTAGTACGCCGGGATGCTCAGGTGGCGCCGGCGGCGGTCCTCGCGCGTGCGGCCCAGCGCGGGCAGGACGACGGCGAGGGTGAGCCCGACGACGACGACCCCGAGCACGACGCTCGTCCAGAGGAGGGTGGTGGCGATGACCGAGAGGCCGGTGAGGGTTCCCATGATGGTGTCCTTCCTTCTACGTCTGTAGATGATTCTACTGATGTAGAAGGCGCGCGGGCAAGCCGTTGTTCCCGTGCCGTCGAGGGTCGGTGACGGGAGGCAGAATGACGCCGATGACCTCCACCGCCGCGACGCACCCTGCCGGTCGCCCCGCCGTGCCGACCGGCCGCCGGGCGGAGCTGCTCGCCGCCGCGGTCGACGTCGTCTCCGAGAGCGGCCTGCGTGGTCTCACGCACCGGGCCGTCGACCGCCGGGCGGGGCTGCCGGAGGGCACCTGCTCGGCCTACCTGCGGACCCGGGTCGCCCTGCTGGTCGCGCTCGCCGAACACGTCGGTGGCACGCTGGAGCGCCGCGTCGAGGAGCTGGGGGAGGAGCTCGCCGACTGCGCAGGGGACGCCGACGCCGTCTCCGCCGCCGTCACCGACCTCACCGTCGGCTGGGTCCGGGAGCCGGCGCTCGTCCGGGCGCAGGCCGAGCTCTCGCTCGAGGCGGCCCGCCAGCCCGACCTCGTCGAGGTCTTCGGACGGTGGCGCCGCGGCCTCCTCGGCACGGTCGAGCGGATGGGGGTCCTCGCCGGCAAGACATCTCCCGCCGAGGACGCGGTCGTCGTCGTCGCGGCGGTCGAGGGCCTGCTCGTCACGGCGGTCCGGATGCCCGCCGCGGAGCGAGAGCCCTTCCTGCGCTCGGCGGTGCCCCTCCTCGTGCGGGCCCTGCACGACCGGTGACCGGGGCCGGGGGAGCGATGACGCAGGGGGAGCGGTCGAGGGTGGCGCGGCGGTCGGCACTCGTGCTGGCCGGGAGCTGCCTGCTCGGCGGGTGCGCGGGACTGCGGCTGGAGCAGCCGACCACCGCGCCCCCGGCCCCGACGACGGAGGAGGCGCCACCCACCGAGTCGCAGGTGCTCGCGGACGTGCGCACCGCCGCCCTGTCGTCCGCCTCGGCGCGAGTCGTCGGCACGGTCGGCCCGGGACGGGACGCACCGAGGATCGAGCTCGAGGGCGCCGCCGACGGGAGCAACCAGCGCCTCGTCCGGGCGGTCGAGGGGCGGGGGTCCGGCGCGGTCCTCACCGTCGGGCGGGAGCGGTGGCTGGCGGGCGACGTCGCGTGGTGGCGGGCCCTCGGGTGCCGGACCTCGGCGGCCACCCGGGTCGGACGGTGGGTGGAGGTCGACCCCGCACGGGCCGCGCGGGCCGGGAGCGAGACCCTCCGGACCCTGCTGACGGGTCTGCTCGACGCGCCGGCCGTGGCGCGGCTCGGCCCGAGCGCCCGCGCAGTCGTTCCGCTCGAGCTCGACGGGCGAGCGGTGTGGCGGCTCGGGGAGGCTCGCACCGGGGCCCGGCTCTACGTCGCGGCCGACGGCAGCGGCGACCTGCTGCGCGCGGTGGTCACCGGCACGGGGGCGGTCGACCTGTCCTTCGACCGGTGGGGCGCCGCCACCACCTGGGCGCCGCCGGCGGCCGGGGAGCGCCCCGACCTGCCGGCCCCCGAGGTCCCGGACCGCCCCCGGCGTGAGCGCCGCGGTCGGCCGTGTCTCGGCCGACCACGTCGTGCGTCACTCCAGCAGCGCCCGGGTCGCCTCGTCGGCGGGGAACATCAGCTCCACGCGCAGCGACTCCAGCGTCACGCTGTGCGGGGTCCCGAAGGTCGTGAACATGCTGAGGAGGGCGAGCTCGCCGTACCGGCTCGCGTAGCGGCTGACGAGCACCGGAGGGAAGGTCGTCCGCGTGTCGTGCTGCGCCGCGACCTCGGCCACCCGCTCGACGCGCTCGCGCAGCGCCGGGTGCGCGACGGCCTCGTGGCTCAGCTGCCCGAGCAGGGCCGCGGCCGTCTCCGGGAGGTTCGTGACCGCCGCCCCGAGCGGCCCGAGGGCGAGGTCGAGGAGGTTGACGACCGGTTCGTCGCCGGTGCCCTCCGGTCCGGGCAGGTCGACGGCGACGCCGACCGCGTCGAACAGCCACGTGACGCCGGCGTTCGCGGCCAGGACGTCCCATCCTGGCCCGAGCAGGAGCGCCGGCCACGGCTCGTGGCTGTGCAGCAGCCGCGCCACGGCCAGCCGCGCGTCCGCCAGGCCGGCGCCGTCCCAGGCGCTCTCGTCGTAGGCGGGTGCGTACCCCGCGGCGTGCAGGGCCTGGTTGCGCACGAGCAGGGGCGCGTCGAGCGCGCGCAGCCAGCGCAGCAGCAGCTCGCGACCGGGGCGGGAGCGGCCGACCTCGACGAACGAGAGGTGTCGTTGGCTGACGCCGAGCTCGATCGCGAGGTCGAGCTGGCTGATCCGCCGCCGGGCGCGCGCCTGCTTGAGCAGCTGGGGGAGGGTCTGCGCGCCGTCGGCCACGGGACCATCGAAGCCGGTGGAGGTCGTCGGGGCAACGACCTCCCACGTCGTTGTGGGGACGACCCGGGGCCGGTCAGGCTGCGGCCATGGACCTCACGCAGACCCTCCCCGTCGCCGCCGCGCTCGTCGCCGTCGCGACCTTCGTCGTCATCGTGCGCACCGCCGGGGCGCCGCCCACCCGCTGGTGGTTGCCCGCCGTGCCCCTCGCGCTCTTCACCGCCTGGTCGGGGTACGCGGTGCTCGCGGAGGGTCCCGGCGGCTTCTGGCCGGAGCACGTCGGCACCGCGTGGGAGGTGCAGATCTGGATGGACCTGCTGCTCATGGCGAGCGCCGCCTGGTGGCTGGTGCAGCCGCGCCTGCGGGAGACCGGCTCCTCCCCGTGGCCCTGGCTGGTGCTCGTGCTCGCGACCGGCTCGATCGGGATCCTCTGCCTGCTGCTCTGGGTCCGACGCTTTGAGGCGCGGACCCCGGAGCGTGCCGTCCTCGCCGGCCGCGGCTGAGCCCGGTTCAGGGACCGGCGTAGGACGGAGGGCGCCGGGACCGTCGCCACTCGCGGACCCGCAGCCACATCCACACGAGCAACCAGGCGAGCAGGCCGAGGGCGACGACGACGAAGACCGGCGCGAGGATCGCGACGACCGAGAGACCGATGGACGCGCCGTCCTCGACGGTCGAGACGACCGGGGCGCCGAGCCCGACGGTGGCGCCGTTGACGACCGGGCGGGCGGCCATCTTCCCGGTGTGGACCAGGCCCGCGACGACGACGCCGAGCACGACGCCGACCCACGGGTGGTCGGCCATCCACGTCGACCGGTCGATCTCGGACGCCGCGCTCGTCGCCGAGAAGATCAGCCCGCCCACGCTCGGGCGGATGAAGGTCTGGATGGCGTCGTTGACGGTGTCGACGGCCGGGATCTTGTCGAGGACGACCTCGGCGAGGAGCAGGAGCGAGCCGACGCCGATGGCCCAGCCGCTCGTCATCCACTCGTAGCCCGCGGGCAGGACGATCAGGTCGGTGAAGCGCGCGACGAGGGCGACGACGAGGAAGGGGATGTAGGCGTTGAGGCCGGCGGCGGCCGACAGGCCCGTCCCGGTGAGGGCAGCCAGCACGGCGTCCTCCTTCGGCGTGGGGGCGACCGGGGCCACCCGGGTGGGAACAGCGCTGCTCCGACGTCAGGGTAGCCCCGGCGGTTCCGGCGCCCCCGGACCCGCCGGCCCTCCCGGCCGCGGGCTACACCGCAGTACGCGTCGCCAGGACGACAGTTACTGCGGTGTAGCCGGCCATGAACTCGGTGGCCCGCTCGACCGCCGCGCGGGAGGATCGCGGTATGGACACCGACCCGGCCGCGCTGCTGCGCGTCTACGACGACCAGCTGCGCACCGACGCCGAGACCCCCGGCGCGGTCTCGGTGGAGCGGCTCGGCCCGCTGCGCCTCGCGACGTTCCCGGGAGGTCGCGGCTTCGTGAGCTACCGCGACCTCGGGGGCGCGGACGCGGCGACCGTCCGCGACTGGGTCGGTCAGGCGCTCGAGCACTTCCGCGCCGACCCGGCCGTCGTCGACGTCGAGTGGAAGACCCGGGGCCACGACGTCGCGCCCGGCCTGCACGAGGCGCTGCTCGCACACGGCTTCGTGCCGGGCGAGGTCGAGTCGGTGATGATGGGCCCCGCCGCCGGGCTCGCCGTCGAGGTCCCCCTGCCCGAGGGCGTGACGCTGCGCCGGGTGACCGGCGAGGCCGAGGTGCGCCGGATGAGCGCCGCCGCCGACGAGGCCTTCGGCGACCCGGTCTCGACGCGGCGGGCGGACGACCTGCTCTTCCGGCTCGCGCGCGACCCCGACATGGAGCTGTGGGTGGCCGAGGCCGACGGGCTGGTCGTCAGCTCCGGCCGGCTCGAGCCGGTACCGGACACCGAGGTGGCCGGGGTCTGGGGCGGCGCCACGCTGCCCGCGTACCGGGGCCGCGGCATCTACCGCGCCCTGACGGCGGTCCGGGCCCGGTCGGCCCTGCGCCTCGGGAAGACGGTGCTGCACAGCGACTCGACCGAGTACTCGCGGCCGATCCTCGAGCGGTCCGGGCTCGTCCGGGTCACGACGACGACGCCCTACGAGTGGACCCGGTGACGCCGGCCCCGCTCGCGCGGTGGTCGGCGCGGACCCCGCGGCGCCGACGCCTAGGATTCGGGGCATGAAGGTCCTCTCCGCCGTCGCCTGGCCGTACGCCAACGGGCCGCGCCACCTCGGCCACGTCGCCGGGTTCGGCGTGCCCTCCGACGTCTTCAGCCGGTACATGCGGATGGCCGGCCACGACGTGCTCATGGTCAGCGGCTCCGACGAGCACGGGACGCCGATCCTCGTCCTCGCCGACCAGGCCGGGGTCACGCCGCGCGAGTTCGTCGACCGCAACCACGCGATCATCGCCGGTGAGCTCGCCGACCTCGGCTGCACCTATGACCTCTACACGCGCACGACGACGGCGAACCACTACGCCGTCGCGCAGGAGCTGTTCCGGCAGAACTGGCTCAACGGCTACATGGTCGAGCGCACCCAGCAGGGCGCGATCTCGCCGTCGACCGGTCGCACGCTGCCCGACCGCTTCATCGAGGGCGAGTGCCCCATCTGCCACTACCCCGACGCCCGCGGGGACCAGTGCGACAACTGCGGCAACCAGCTCGAGCCCGAGGACCTCATCAACCCGCGGAGCAAGATCAACGGCGAGACGCCGGAGTTCGTCGAGACGCAGCACTTCTTCCTCGACCTGCCGGCGCTCGCGGACGCGCTGCGCGAGTGGCTCGAGGGGCGCGACGCGTCCGGCACGTGGCGGCCGAACGTCATCAAGTTCAGCCTCAACATCCTCGACGACATCAAGCCGCGGGCGATGACGCGCGACATCGACTGGGGCATCCCGGTGCCGCTCGACGGCTGGGTCGACAACCCCGCCAAGCGTCTCTACGTGTGGTTCGACGCCGTCATCGGGTACCTGTCGGCGTCGATCGAGTGGGCGCGCCGCCTCGGCCAGCCCGAGCGCTGGCGCGAGTGGTGGAACGACCCCGAGGCCCTGACGTACTACTTCATGGGCAAGGACAACATCACCTTCCACTCCCAGATCTGGCCGGCCGAGCTCCTCGGCTACGCCGGGAAGGGCTCCCGCGGAGGCGAGCCCGGGACGTTCGGCGAGCTCAACCTGCCGACCGAGGTCGTCTCGAGCGAGTACCTGACGATGGAGGGCAAGCAGTTCTCCACCTCGCGCGGCTACACGATCCTCGTCCGCGACGTCCTCGACCGCTACGGCCCCGACGGCATCCGCTACTTCATCTGCGCGGCCGGGCCGGAGAGCCAGGACTCCAACTTCACCTGGCGGGACTTCGTCCAGCGCAACAACTCCGAGCTCGTCGCCGGCTGGGGCAACCTCGTCTCGCGCACGGCGGCCATGGTCGCGAAGAACTTCGGCGAGGTGCCGCAGCCGGGCCCGCTCGAGCAGGTCGACGAGGAGGTCCGCGCGGCCGTGCTCGCCGGGTTCGACTCCGTCGGAGGGCTGCTCGAGCGGCACCGGCAGAAGGCGGCCATGGCCGAGGCCATGCGCGTCGTCGGCGAGGTCAACGCCTACGTGTCGCGCACCGAGCCCTTCAAGCTCAAGGGCGAGGACCAGCGCGAGCGGCTGGCCACCGTCCTGCACACGCTCGTCCAGTGCGTCGCCGACCTCAACACGATCCTCTCGCCGTTCCTCCCGCACGCGGCCAACCGCATCCACGCCGTCCTCGGCGGCGACGGCGACCTCGTACCGATGCCGCGGCTCGAGACGGTCACCGGCCTCGACCCGGACGACGAGGGGCGCTCGTGGCCGGTCATCACCGGCGAGTACTCGGGCTTCCCCCGCTGGGAGTCGCGCCCGGTCGTCGTCGGCACGCCGATCAGCAAGCCGGCGCCGGTGTTCACCAAGCTCGACGAGTCCGTCGTCGACGACGAGCTCGCCCGCGCCGGCGGCTGACCCGGATGACCTCGCAGCCGAGCCGGCGGGGCGAGCCCGAGGCGCCGGACCCCCTGCCGATCCCGGTGGTGGACAACCACACCCACCTCGACATCAGCCGCGACGGCGAGGCGATCGGGGTCGACGACATCGGGCCGGCGCTGCGGGCGGCCGCTCGCGTCGGGGTGGACCGGGTCGTCCAGGTCGGCTGCGACCCGGTCGGCAACGAGTTCGCGGTCGCGGCCGCCGAGGCCCACCCGGCCGTCGTCGCCGGGGTGGCGCTGCACCCGAACGAGGTCCCCGGGCTGGCGGCCCGCGGTGAGCTCGAGGCCCATCTCGCGCGGGTCGAGGAGCTCGCCGCCCACCCCCGGGTGCGGGTCGTCGGCGAGACCGGCCTGGACTTCTTCCGCACCGGCCCCGACGGCCACGGGCTCCAGGAGGAGTCGTTCCGGGCGCACGTCGAGATCGCCAAGCGCACCGGACTCGCCCTGCAGATCCACGACCGCGACGCGCACGACGACGTGCTGCGGGTCCTCGCCGACGCCGGCGCGCCCGACCGGACGGTGATGCACTGCTTCTCCGGCGGGGTCGAGACGGCCCGCGAGTGCGTGAGCCGGGGCTACCACCTCTCCTTCAGCGGCACGGTGACCTTCAAGAGCGCCAAGGAGCTGCGCGACGCGCTCGCCGTCACCCCGCTCGAGCTGCTGCTCGTCGAGACCGACGCCCCGTACCTGACACCCCACCCGTGGCGGGGGGCGAGCAACAGCCCGATGCTCGTGCCCCTCACCGTGCGGGTCATGGCCTCGGTGCTCGGGGTGGCCGTGCCGACGCTCTGCACGGCCCTCTCGGAGAACGCCGAGCGGCTGTACGGCCCCTGGTGACGCCCACCGGCGGGGTGACGGATCCCACAGTGGCCGGTGTGACTCCTGTGACTGGTGTGGCGGTTCAGGGTCCCCCGAACGGGTCTTCCTGAGAGATGCCCGTTACCGAAACTTGACCTTTCCGTGGGCCGTCGGTCACGGTGGGGGGAGATGGCCGGGGTCGGAACGCCCCGGACGTCGTGTGTCAGGCCAGGATCCGGCAGTGCTGCCGGGCCCGGCAGGGCACACCCGGCCCCGCAGGTCGGGACCCCTGCGGGTCGACGTCCGGCGCCGGTGCCCGGGACGTTCAACCCTGGAGTCCTCTTGCTCTCTCGCACCATCCGCCATGCCACCCAGGGCGCGGCCGCCCTCGCCGTCGTCGCCGGCTCGGTCGGGGTCGCCCACCTCGACAAGGCCGTCGCGCTGACGGTCGACGGGTCCCCCCGGTCGGTCCACGTCTTCGGGGGCACCGTCCGCGACGCCCTCGACAAGAGCGACATCTCGGTCGGTGAGCACGACGTCGTCGTGCCGTCGCTCGACGCCGCGATCTCCGACGGCGACCACATCTCGGTCCGCTACGGACGCAAGCTCGTCGTGACCGTCGACGGCCAGCGTCGCGAGTACTGGACGACGGCGACGACCGTCGACGCCGCGCTGCGCGACGTGGGCGTGCGCGCCGACGGCGCGGTCCTCACCGCGTCCCGCTCGCAGACCCTCGGCCGCGAGGGCCTCGCCCTGTCGGTGACGACGCCCAAGGACGTGACCGTCCTCGACGGCGGCAAGCGCCGCTCGGTGACGACGACGGCTCCCCAGGTCGGTGCGGTGTTCGGCCAGCTCGGGATCGAGCACGACGCCGACGACACCGTCAAGCCCGGACTGTCCACGGCGGTCCGCGAGGGCATGACGATCACGCTGACGCGGATCGGCACCAAGACCCAGACCAGGACGGAGTCCGTCTCCTTCGGCACGACGCGACGCACCGACTCCTCGATGGCCGAGGGCACGACGAAGACCGTCACCACGGGCAAGCCCGGCACGAAGAAGGTGACCCGCGAGCTGCGCTGGGTCAACGGGAAGCTCAGCTCGTCGAAGGTCGTCAAGACCGTCGTCACGAAGCAGCCGGTCGACGCGGTCGTCAAGGTCGGGACGAAGAAGGCCGCGGTCCCGGCGCCGTCCACCTCGACCCCGCCGAGCGCGGGCAACACCTCCGGTGCCGGTCTCAACCTCGCGAACGCGGCGATGTGGGACCGGATCGCCCAGTGCGAGTCGAGCGGCAACTGGTCGATCAACACCGGCAACGGCTACTACGGCGGTCTGCAGTTCGACATCCCCTCGTGGCTGGCCAACGGCGGTGACGACTTCGCGTCGCGCCCCGACCTCGCGAGCCGCGCCGAGCAGATCACCGTCGCGAACCGCTACTACGCCAAGGCCGGGCTCTCGCCCTGGGGCTGCGCGCACGCGGCCTGACGCGCCGGGTGGGACGCCGGACGGCGCCACCACCGCACGAGGACCCCGGGTCGGACGACCCGGGGTCCTCGTGCGTCAGGGGACCGCGGGGGACGGTGGCCCCCGCCGTGGCTAGGGTGACCCGCGTGAGCGAGCCCGAGAACGCCCCCGACGCAGCCCTCCTCGGGGCCGCGGACGTCCGGGAGGTCGCCGCCCGCCTGGGCATCCGGCCGACGAAGCAGTGGGGGCAGAACTTCGTCGTCGACGGCAACACCGTGCGGCGCATCGTCCGGGTCTCGGGGGTCGGCCCCGACGACGTGGTCGTCGAGGTCGGTCCCGGGCTCGGCAGCCTGACGCTCGCTCTGCTCCCCGTCGTGCGCCGGGTCGTCGCCGTCGAGGTCGACCCGACACTGGCCGGTGCCCTGCCCGCCACCGTCGCGGCGCGGGCGCCCGGCCTCGGGGACCGGCTCGAGGTGGTCCCCGCCGACGCCCTGGCCGTCACGGACCTGCCCGGGCCGGCGCCGACGGCGCTCGTCGCGAACCTGCCCTACAACGTCTCCGTGCCCGTCGTGCTGCGGATGCTCGAGCTGTTCCCCTCGCTGCGCACCGTGCTCGTCATGGTGCAGCTCGAGGTCGCCGAGCGGCTCGCCGCCCCGCCCGGCTCCCGCACCTACGGCGTGCCGAGCGTCAAGGCGGCCTGGTACGCCGACGTCCGCCTCGCGGGGCAGGTGCCGCGCAGCGTCTTCTGGCCCGTGCCCAACGTCGACAGCGGGCTCGTCGCGTTCACCCGCCGGGAGGCCCCGTCGACGACGGCCTCGCGCGCCGAGGTCTTCGCGGTCGTCGACGCCGCCTTCGCCCAGCGCCGCAAGACCCTGCGCGCCGCGCTCGCCGGCTGGGCGGGGTCGCCCGCCGCCGCCGAGCAGGCCCTCGTGGCCGCGGGCGTCGACCCGCGCACCCGCGGCGAGCAGCTCGACGTCGCGGCCTTCGCGCGGATCGCGGCCGCCCGCACCGCCCCGCGCGCCGTCGAGGGCTGAACCGCTGCCGCGCACTGCGCGCGGCGCGGGCCCCGGCTCTGACTAGGGTGAAGCCATGACCTCGGCCCCCACCGCGCCCGGCGCCGTCACCGTGCGCGTCCCGGCCAAGGTCAACCTCGAGCTCCTCGTCGGGCCCGTCCGCGACGACGGCTACCACGACCTCTCCACCGTCTACCAGGCCGTCAGCCTCTACGACGAGGTCACCGTCGCGCCGGCCGACGCGTGGGGCGTGTCGGTCTCCGGCGCGCTCGCCGACGGCGTACCGACCGACGGCGACAACCTCGCGCTGCGCGCCGCGCGCTTCCTCGCCCGCCGCTGCGACGCCGACCCGGTGCACGTGAGCATCCGCAAGGGCATCCCCGTCGCCGGCGGGATGGCCGGTGGGTCCGCCGACGCCGCCGCGACGCTCGTCGCCCTCGACCAGCTGTGGGAGCTCGACCTGGAGCGCGACGAGCTCGAGTCCGTCGCCGCGCAGCTCGGCAGCGACGTCCCGTTCCTCGTCGCCGGCGGCACCGCGATGGGCAGCGGCCGGGGCGAGCTGCTCGCGCCGGTGCTGGCCCGCGGCACCTACCACTGGGTCCTCGCGCTCGCCGACGGCGGGCTCTCCACCCCCGCCGTCTATGCCGAGTGCGACCGCCTGCGCGCCGGGGCGGACGTCCCGGCCCCGGTCGCGACGCCCGCGCTCATGGCCGCGCTGCGCACCGGTGACCCCCACGAGCTCGCGCCCCAGCTGACCAACGACCTCCAGGACGCCGCCCTCAGCCTGCGCCCCGACCTCGCCGAGGTGCTGTCGGCGGGGATGGAGTACGGAGCGCTCGGCGGCATCGTCTCGGGCTCGGGCCCGACCATCGCGTTCCTCGTCGACGGCTCCGAGGCCGGCATCGACCTCGCTGTGGCGCTCACGGCCAGCGGTGTCGTCCGCGACGTGCGGCGGGCCACCGGCCCGGTGCACGGCGCCCAGGTCCTCCACCACCGGGTCGACTAGTGGCCAGCCTCGTCTCCGTCGAGCGCGCCTCCCTGGCCCTCGGCACGACCCAGGTGCTCGACGCCCTCTCCCTCGGCGTCGCCGGTGGCGACCGGATCGGCGTCGTCGGCCGCAACGGCGGTGGCAAGACGACCCTCCTGCGCGTCCTCTCGGGCGACCGCGAGCCCGACGACGGCCGCGTCGCGCGGGTCGGCGGGCTGCGGACCGGTGTCCTCACCCAGGCCGACACCCTCGACCCCGCCTCGACCGTCCGTCAGTCGGTGCTCGGGGGGATGGCCGAGCACGAGTGGGCCGCCGACGCCCGGGTCCGCGACGTCCTCGTCGGGCTGCTCGGCGGCCTCGACGCACCCCTCGTCGGGGGCCTCGACGGCCCGGTGGCCCCGCTCTCCGGCGGCGAGCGGCGCCGGATCGCGCTCGCGGCGCTCCTCGTCGCCGCGCCGGACCTGCTGCTCCTCGACGAGCCGACCAACCACCTCGACGTCGAGGGCGTCGCCTGGCTGGCCGAGCACCTGGTCGAGCGCTTCGCGGGGCCCTCGCGCGGCCTCGTCGTCATCACCCACGACCGCTGGTTCCTCGACGCGGTCGCGACCCGGACGTGGGAGGTGCAGGACGGCGCCGTGCACCAGTACGAGGGCGGGTACGCCGCGTACGTGCTCGCCCGGGCCGAGCGCGAGCGGATGGCCGGCGTCCTCGCCGACCGCCGCGACAACCTCCTGCGCAAGGAGCTCGCGTGGCTGCGCCGGGGCCCGCCCGCGCGCACGAGCAAGCCGAAGTTCCGCATCGACGCCGCCAACGCGCTCATCGCCGACGAGCCGCCGGCGCGCGACGACGTCGAGTTGATGCGCTTCGCGACGACGCGCCTCGGCAAGGACGTCGTCGACCTGCTCGACGCGCGCCTCGCCGTCGGCGACCGCGTCCTCCTCGACCGCTTCACGTGGCGGCTCGGGCCGGGCGACCGCGTCGGCCTCGTCGGGGTCAACGGCGCCGGGAAGTCGACGCTCCTGCGTGCCCTCGCGGGCGAGGCGGAGCTCGCGGCGGGCAAGCGCAAGGTCGGGGTCACCGTGCGGCTGGCGCACCTCACGCAGGAGGTCCGCGAGCTCGACGCGTGGGCGGACCGCCGCGTCATCGAGGCGGTCGAGGACGTCCGCGCCGTCGTGCGCCTCGGCCCCAAGGAGCTGACGGCCTCGCAGCTCGCGCAGCGCCTCGGCTTCACCGGGCCCAAGCAGCAGACCCGCGTCGGCGACCTCAGCGGCGGTGAGCGCCGTCGCCTGCAGCTGACCCGCCTGCTCATGGACGAGCCGAACGTCCTCCTCCTCGACGAACCGACGAACGACCTCGACATCGACACGCTCACCTCGCTCGAGGACCTGCTCGACGGGTGGGCCGGCACCCTCGTCGTCGTCTCGCACGACCGGTACCTGCTCGAGCGGGTCTGCGACCGGCAGCTGGCGCTGCTCGGCGACGGTGTCCTGCGCGACCTGCCCGGGGGTGTCGAGGAGTACCTGCGGCTGCGGCACGCCCTCGTCGAGAGCGGTGGCGGCGTGCGCGAGGTGCCCGGTGGTGCGGCGCCCGCTCCGGTGGCGGCTCCCGCCCCCGGCCCGAACCCGGCCGAGGTGCGCGAGGCGCGCAAGGTGATGGCGCGGGTCGAGAAGCAGCTCCAGCGGCTCGCGACGCGGGAGGAGCGGCTGCACGCGGCGATGGCCGAGGCCGCGACCGACCACGGGCGCGTCCTCGAGCTCAACCGCGAGCTGCGCGAGGTCGTCGACGAGCGCGAGGTCCTCGAGCTGGAGTGGCTCGAGGCCGCCGACGTCGTCGGCTGACGCCTCTCGGGCCCCGGCTCAGCGCTCGGTCTCGAAGGGGCGCAGGAGGCGGCGCAACAGGGCGGCGAGGCCGTCGCGTTCGTCGGGACCGAGCTCCGCGAGCAGCTCGCGCTCGCTCGCGAGCAGCCGGTCGAGCGCGGCGTCGACGACGGCCGTGCCCTCGGGGGTGAGGCGGACGATGACGCCGCGGCGGTCGCCCGGGTCGGGGCGCCGCTCGACGTAGCCGCGGGCCAGCAACCGGTCGACCCGGTTGGTCATCGT
Source organism: Phycicoccus mangrovi (assembly GCF_018729305.1). Classification (NCBI taxonomy): domain Bacteria; kingdom Bacillati; phylum Actinomycetota; class Actinomycetes; order Micrococcales; family Intrasporangiaceae; genus Phycicoccus; species Phycicoccus mangrovi. Next base: position 265,218 of record NZ_JAHHWP010000008.1, read on the forward strand.
GCCGCTCGTCACGAGGGTCTCGGCGACGAGCTGGCCCGGGCTCAGCTCGTAGGGCTCGCCGCGGCGGCGCAGCGCCGACAGCACGTCGAACTCCCAGCCCTCGAGGCCGGTGCCGGCGAAGGCGCGGCCGCGGGCGAGGTCGAGGCGGCGGGCGAGCCGCGAGACGCGGGAGAGCACCTCGAGCGGGGTGACGTCGAGGTCGGGTCGCTCGCGCCGCCAGGCGGAGACGATACGGTCGACGTCGTCAGCGGCCATGGCGCGATGCTACTCCTCGTCAAACTTCTTGACGTCGAGAAACCGGCGTGCCGGACCGTCGCCCGCGTCGAGGAGGCCACGATGAGCACGTCGAGCTGGGACCCGTCCGCCTACGGGCGCTTCGCCCGCGAGCGCTCGCGGCCGCTCTCGGACCTCGTCGCCCAGGTGGGGGCGCAGGACCCCGCGCTCGTCGTCGACCTCGGGTGCGGCCACGGGCCGGCGACCCTCGCGCTCGCCGCGCTGTGGCCGGACGCGCGCGTCGTCGGGGTCGATGCCGCCGAGTCGATGCTCGAGGCGGCCCGCGACCTCGACACCGACGGCCGCGTCGAGTGGGTCCAGTGCGACCTGCGCGACTGGGACCCCGCCTCCCTCGGCCAGGCGCCCGACGTCGTCGTCACGAGCTCGACGCTCCAATGGGTGCCCCGGCACCTCGACCTCGTCGTCCCCTGGGTCGAGGCCCTCGCGCCCAGTGGATGGTTCGCGCTCCAGGTGCCGGGCAACTTCGACGCGCCGAGCCACCGGCTGATGCGCGACGTCGCGGAAGGGCATCCGCGCGCCGGCGAGCTGACGGCCGCTCTCGACGTGCCGGCGGCGGGGGAGCCGGCCACCTACCTGCGGATGCTCTCGCGGCTGGGTTGCGCGGTCGACGCGTGGGAGACCACCTACGTCCACCTCCTCGACCCGGACGCCGAGGACGAGAACCCGGTGCTCACGTGGGTCACCGCGACCGGGCTGCGCCCCGTGCTCGACCTCCTCGAGGACGAGGAGGAGCGGACGGCGTTCCTCGAGCCGTACGCGGCGGCCCTGCGCGAGGCCTACCCCCGCAGCTCGGCCGGTGTGGTCTTCCCGTTCCGCCGCGTCTTCGCCGTCGCGCACCGCGACGACTGAGGGACGTCCCGGCGTCAGTCCAGGGCCAGCGTCTCGGGCGTCAGGGACGGCTTCGGCTCGAGGCCGGTCAGCCCGTTCCACGCGAGGTTGACGACGTGCGCCGCCACCTCCTGCTTCTTGAACTTGCGGTTGTCGAGCCACCACTGACCGGTCAGCGCGACCATCCCGACGAGCATCTGCGCGTACATGGGAGCGGCCTTGGGGTCGAGCTTGTGCTTCTTGAACTGCGCCGCGAGGATGTGGTCGACCTGGCTCGAGATGTCGCTCATCAGGCTCGCGAAGGACCCCGTGGCCTGGCCGGTCGGGCTGTCGCGCACGAGGATCCGGAAGCCGTCGGAGTTGTTCTCGACGTAGGCGAGCAGGGCGAGCGCGGCCCGCTCGATGAGCTGGCGCGAGGTGCCACCGGAGTCGAGGGCGGAGGCGACGCCGGCGAGGAGCGCCTCGATCTCCCGGTCGACGACGACGGCGTAGAGGCCCTCCTTGCCGCCGAAGTGCTCGTAGACGACGGGCTTGGAGACGCCGGCCGAGGCGGCGATCTCCTCGATGGTCGCCCCCTCGAAGCCGCGGTCCGCGAAGTGCTTGCGGCCGACGCCGACGAGCTGCTCGCGCCGCTCACGGCCGGTCATCCGCGCGCGTGCGGTCCGAGACTTCTTGGCCCCCGTGTCGTCGCTCACCCGCGCCATTCTGCCGCGTCGTCCGTCCCCGCCGCGCCGCGCCCCGGCCGTGGGTGCACCCGAGCGCGTGCGAGGGGAGGCTGCCGAGGGACTACCCTCGGGCCCAGCCGTCCTGCGGGCGGCGGTCCCCGGTTGGTCTGCTGGTAGGGCCCGCCTGACTTTGAATCAGGACAAGCGACGTAGGTTCGATTCCTACCCGGGGAGCGCGAAGACCGGACGGAGTCCGGAGCTTCGTGCTCCCCGGGGAGCTCACCGCGAACGTGTGTGAAGAACGTCGGCAGGCCGACGTTCTTCACACACGTTCGGGGGAGAGCACCGGGGGAAGGGCGGGGTCGGCCGTCCGGCCAGAAATCGTCGAACATTCGGCTCGGATCTTCCCGAAACCCTCGCGAACCGGGCAGGATCGTGCTAACAGCACCGAGGCCGGAGGAGCAGGGTATGAACCTGGAGATGATCACGACCGCCCTGCGCTGGACCTTCTGGTCGATCCTCTACCTCGGGGTGGCGCTCACGTCGATGGTGGTCGTCCTCGGGATGGCCGCACCGTACGCCCCCTTCCCGGTCCGTCTCGCCGTCCTCGGCGGCTTCTTCCTCGGCATCGCCCTGGACGTGCGCCACAAGCTCCGGTCCGGCCGGCCGGACGCGCCCACCGACGGCGAGCCGGTCCGGGTGACGCGCCGCCGCTGACCCAGCCCGGCCCCGCGACGCCGCGCCCCGACCCAGACGGCACCCCCTGCACCGCCGCTCGTCGGGGCGCGGTCATGTCCGCGCCCGCCGACCCATGACATTCGTCATGTGTCGGCAAACCGCCTGAGGCGCAGCGAGATCCCGCGTGCACCACAGCCCCACCAGCGGCCCCCGCCGGGTCTACGTTGCAAGGACGCCCGGCTCCCTCGCCGTCCGGCTTCCCGTGGGGAGGACGACGTCGTCCGGGTCGACAGCAGTGCCCGGACGCACCAGGAGGGACGTGACGTGACGACGACGGAGTCGACGCAGACGCAGGAGAAGCCGGTCAAGAGCCTCATCCCGGCTCGGATGCACGACATGCCGTGGGTGAAGTTCCACTGGCTCGTCATCTTCGGCCTCGGGACGGCGTGGATCCTCGACGGTCTCGAGGCCCAGATCGTCGCCGCGGGCGGTTTCGAGAAGACGCTCGACATGTCGGCGGCCGACGTCGGGCTGGCCGGCACGGTCTACCTCGTGGGGCAGGTGGTCGGGGCCGTCCTCTTCGGTCGCCTCACCGACTCCTGGGGGCGCAAGCGGCTCTTCACGCTGACCCTCGCGCTCTACCTCGTCGCCGCGGCGGCCGCCGGCCTCGCGCCGAACATGACGCTCTTCCTCGTCTTCCGCTTCATCTCCGGGATGGGCATCGGCGGCGAGTACTCGGCGGTCAACTCCGCGGTCGACGAGCTGATCCCGGGGCGCTTCCGCGGCCGGGTCGACCTCGCGATCAACGGCACCTACTGGGCCGGCGCGGCCATCGGCGCGTTCGCCTCGACGATCCTCCTCGACACCGAGCGCTTCGGCCAGGACGTCGGCTGGCGCATCGCGTTCTTCATCGGCCCGGTGCTCGGCCTCGGCATCATCTACCTGCGCCGGCACATCCCCGAGAGCCCGCGCTGGATGGTGACGCACGGCCGGACGGAGCAGGCCGAGAAGGTCGTCGGCGACCTCGAGGACGAGGTGCGCGCGGCGGGCAAGAAGCTGCCCCACCACTCGGACGACGACGCGATGTGGATCAAGGCGCGCGAGGGGCTGACGTTCAAGCAGCTGCGCTACGTCTTCTTCCACATGTACCCGACGCGCACCGCGCTCGGCGCGACGCTGATGATCACGCAGAGCTTCCTCTACAACGCGATCTTCTTCACCTACGCGCTCGTCCTGCAGAACTTCTACGACAAGACGCCCTCGCAGGCGGCGCTCTACTTCTTCCCCTTCGCGATCGGCAACCTCCTCGGGCCGCTGCTCCTCGGGCCCCTGTTCGACACCATCGGGCGCCGGCGCATGATCACCGGCTGCTACGCCTTCGCGGGTGTCGTGCTGGCGATCTCGGCGTGGCTGTTCCAGCAGGACGCCATCGGGGCCGGCGTGCACACCGCGTTCTGGTGCGTGGCCTTCTTCTTCGCCTCGGCCGGGGCGTCGGCGGGGTACCTCACGGTGTCCGAGATCTTCCCGCTCGAGGTCCGCGGCCAGGCGATCTCGTACTTCTTCGCCATCGCGCAGGTCTTCGGCTCGATCGGGCCGGTCTTCTACGGCTGGCTCATCGGCGACGGGAAGGACCGCACGCCGATGTTCTGGGGCTACATGATCGCGACGGGGATCATGCTCGTCGGCGCGCTCGTCGCGCACGTGTGGGGCGTGGACGCCGAGAACAAGAGCCTCGAGGAGATCGCGCCGCCGCTCACGAGCTACGACGAGCAGGGCAACGAGACCGTCAAGCTGCCGGTGTGATCGGAGGGCCTGGGATGACCGAGCACGTGTACACCGTCGTCGTCGGGGTCAGCCCGCGGTCGAGCTCGCCGACCGCCCTGCGCTGGGCCCACGAGCAGGCCCGCGCGCAGGGCGGGAGGGTCGTCGCCGTGCGGGCGTGGCGCACCCCCAACCCGCAGGCCACCCCGTCCGGGACCACCGCCTCCCGCGTGGCGAGCGTCACCGACACCGAGCACGACGCGATGGCGCGCCTCGCCGCCGACGTCGGCTCGGTGCTCGGCGAGGGCCACGACGTCGACGTCCGCGTCGTGCGCGGCGACCGGCGCAGGGCCCTCCTCGACGCGGCCGAGGGGGCGGACCTGCTCGTCGTCGACGCGCCCCGCTCCCTCGCGTCGGCACCCCTGTTCGCGCACCGGCTCGTCTACGCCGCGCCCTGCCCGGTGGTCGTCATGCCCCCGCGCATCTCGGGCGAGCCGCAGACCGGGCTGGAGCGCGCCGGCTGGGCCGCGGTCCGGGCGGCGGGGAGCGCCGGCCGGCCGGGTCTCGGGACCACGCGGGGCGACCGGGGCCGGGACTGAGGGGCCGGCGGGCCGGGTCACCCTGGCGGGCGGGGTGCCTCCCGCCCGGCGGTAGCATGGCGCCCGGCCCGTGGCACCGACCTCACCTGGAGCACAGCGCGTGAACGCGACTCGACCGGCCGCCGTCATCGTCCTCGCCGCAGGCGAGGGGACGCGGATGAAGTCCTCGACCCCCAAGGTCCTCCACCGCATCGGCGGCACGACCCTCCTCGGGCACGCCGTGCGGGCGGCGCGGGCCACCGCCGCCAAGCACGTGTCGGTCGTCGTGCGCCACGAGCGCGACCGGGTCGTCGAGTTCTGCTCCGGCTTCGACGCCGGGCTCCTCATCGCCGACCAGGACGACGTCAAGGGCACCGGCCGCGCGGTCGAGTGCGGGCTCGAGGTCCTGCCCGCCGACCTCGACGGCACCGTGCTCGTCACCTACGGCGACGTGCCGCTGCTCACCGGCGAGACGCTCGTCGCCCTCACCGAGGCGCACACGTCCTCGGGCAGCGCGGTGTCCGTCATCACGGCCCACCTCGAGGACCCGACCGGCTACGGCCGCATCGTGCGCGACGCCGACGGACACGTCGCGCGCATCGTCGAGCACAAGGACGCCAGCGAGGCCGAGCGCGCCCTCACCGAGATCAACTCGGGCATCTACGCCTTCGACGCCGCGCTGCTGCGCGAGGCGCTCGCGCAGGTCGGCACCGACAACGCGCAGGGCGAGAAGTACCTGACCGACGTCGTGCAGATCGCCCACGAGGCCGGCCGCGTCGTCAGCGCGCACGTCGTCGACGATCCGTGGCAGACCGAGGGCGTCAACGACCGCGTCCAGCTGGCCGAGCTCGGGCGGGTCCTCAACCGCCGGGTCTGCGAGCGGCACATGCGCGCCGGCGTGACGATCGTCGACCCGGCCACCACGTGGGTCGACGTCGACGTGACGATCGGCCGGGACGCGACGATCCTGCCGGGCACGCAGCTGCTCGGCGCGACGAGCATCGGCGCCGGGTCCGTCATCGGCCCGGAGGTCACCCTCACCGACACCGAGGTGGGGGAGGGGGCCGAGGTCACGCGCGCCGTCGCGAACCTCGCCGTCGTCGGCGACGGCGCCACGGTCGGCCCGTACTCCTACCTGCGGCCCGGGACGCGCCTCGGGGCGCGCGGCAAGATCGGCGGCTTCGTCGAGACGAAGAACGCCGACATCGGCGAGGGGGCCAAGGTCCCGCACCTCACCTACGCCGGCGACGTGACGATCGGCGAGGGCGCGAACATCGGCGCCGGCACGATCTTCGCCAACTACGACGGCGTCGCCAAGCACCACACGACGATCGGGGCGCACAGCTTCGTCGGCTCGCAGTCGGTCGTCGTCAGCCCCGTGCACGTCGCCGACGGGGCCTACGTCGCGGCGGGCAGCGCGCTGACCGGGGACGTCGCGCCGGGGCAGATCGCGGTGGCGCGGGGGCGCCAGCGCAACGTCGACGGGTGGGTCGAGCGCGCCCGCGCCGGCACCCGCACCGCGCAGGCCGCCGCGCGCGCCCGCGCCGCCGAGCAGAGCACGGACACCGACCCCACCCCGGAGGGCCCCACCTCGTGAGCAGCAGCAACCGTCCCCCCTCGGCCAACATCCGCAAGCGGCCGAAGAAGCAGCTCATGGTCTTCTCGGGCCGGGCGAACCCCGGACTGGCGCAGGAGGTCGCCGCGCAGCTCGGCACCGAGCTCGTGCCGACGAGTGCGTACGACTTCGCGAACGGCGAGATCTACGTGCGCTTCGAGGAGTCGGTGCGCGGCTCGGACGCGTTCGTCATCCAGAGCCACACGAGCCCGATCAACGAGAACATCATGGAGCACCTGCTCATGGTGGACGCGCTCAAGCGGGCCAGCGCCAAGCGCATCACGGTCGTCATGCCGTTCTACGGCTACGCCCGCCAGGACAAGAAGCACCGCGGCCGTGAGCCGATCAGCGCGCGCCTCGTCGCCGACATGTTCCGCACGGCCGGCGCGGACCGGCTCATCTGCGTCGACCTCCACACCGACCAGATCCAGGGCTTCTTCGACGGCCCCGTCGACCACCTCATGGCCATCCCCGTGCTCTCGGAGTACGTGGCGCGCAAGTACGGCGACGAGGACCTCGCGGTCGTCTCGCCGGACGCGGGCCGCATCAAGGTCGCCGAGCAGTGGTCCAAGCGGCTCGGGGGCGCACCGCTGGCCTTCATCCACAAGACCCGCGACATCAACCGGCCGAACGAGACCGTCGCCAACCGCGTCGTCGGTGACGTGCGCGGCCGGGTCTGCGTCCTCGTCGACGACATGATCGACACCGGCGGCACCATCACCAAGGCCGCCGACGCGCTGATGGCGGACGGCGCCAAGGACGTCGTCATCGCCGCGACGCACGCGATCCTCTCGGAGCCGGCGGTCGAGCGCCTCGAAGCGTGCGCGGCCCGCGAGGTCATCGTGACGAACACGCTGCCGATCGCGCCCGAGAAGGAGTTCGCGGGCCTGACGACGCTCTCGATCGCGCCGCTCATCAGCGCTGCGGTCAAGGAGGTCTTCGAGGACGGCTCGGTCACGAGCCTCTTCGGCGGCCGCGCCTGACCCCGCCGTCCGGGCGCCGGCCGGGTCAGGACCCGGCGGCCGCTCGGCGGGCGCGGTAGGCGGCGACGTTCGCACGGGTGCCGCACGTGCCGTCGCAGAACTTGCGCGACCGGTTGCGCGAGAGGTCGACGTAGACGTCGTCGCAGTCGTCGGCCGAGCAGACGGCCAGGCGGGCGCGCTCGTCGGCGCGGATGACGTCGACCATCGCCATCGCGAGCTCGACGGCGACCCGCTCGGCGAACGGGGCGTCGTCGTCGGTCGCGTGGACGTGCCAGCCCTGGCCGTCGTGCTCGACGAGCCGGGGCGTCGCGCCGGCGTCGGCGAGCAGGGCGTTGACCTCGGTGACCTGCTCGGCGAGCGGGGCGGTCCACATCCGCTCGATACGGGCCCGGACGCGGTGGAGGGCGCCGACCTCGCCGGGGCCGTCGGGCCGGCCGCCGCTCCACTGCCACGCGTCCATCCACGCGAGGACGGCCGGGACGTCGGGGAGGTCCTCGAGCTCGCTCGACCCGTGCCCGGGAGCGGTGTTGACCAGGGCCGCCGCGTGCCGCAGCACGAGATCCGTGTCATGGGTGAAGACCATCTTGACTCCTGACAGATCGCGCCTCTACTGTCAGGAGCAACATAGCAGTTGACCCCTGACATCCCGGCGGGTGCCGTGGCGCGGGGTGCGGGCACAGGAGGAACCGGGATGGTCGAGGCGGTCCGTCGGCACGTCGGGGTCGGGCTCGTCGCGCTGCTGCTCTCGAGCGCCGCGTTCGGCACGTCGGGGCCGTTCGCGAAGTCGCTCATCGGGGCCGGCTGGTCGCCGGGGGCCGTCGTGCTGCTGCGCATCGCGGGGGCCGCCGTGCTCCTCCTGCCCGTCGGGCTGTGGCAGGTGCGTCACCGGCTCCGCGAGGTGCGTCGCGAGCTCCCCCTCGTCGGCGCCTACGGCTGCCTCGCGGTGGCCGCCGCCCAGCTCGGGTACTTCCAGGCCGTCGAGCGGCTGGCCGTCGGCGTGGCCCTGCTCATCGAGTACCTCGGCATCGTCCTCGTCGTCCTCTGGGTCTGGCTCCTCACCCGTCGCGCCCCGCACCGGCTGACGGGCCTCGGGATCGTCCTCGCCCTCACCGGGCTGGCGCTCGTCCTCGACGTCACGGGGCAGCGCACGCCCGACCTCGTCGGCGTCGCGTGGGGGCTGCTCGCGGCGGCCGGGCTCGCCGGGCACTACGTCCTCGCCGCGCGCGAGACGACGCTGCCGCCCTTCACCTTCGCCGCCCTCGGGCTCTCGGCCGGCGCGGTCGTGCTCGCCGTCCTCGGTGTCACGGGTGTGCTCCCGATGGAGGTGGGCGCCGGCCGGGTCGAGGTCGCCGCGGCGAGCGTGCCCGCGTGGGCCGCGCTCGCCGAGCTCGTCGTCGTCGCCGCTGCCGTCGCCTACGTCCTCGGCGTGCTCGGGGCGCGCCATCTCGGCTCGACCCTCGCCTCGTTCGTCGGCCTCACCGAGGTCCTCTTCGCCGTGCTGTTCGCGTGGCTCGTGCTCGGCGAGCTGCCCGGTCCGTGGCAGCTCGTCGGCGGCCTCGTCGTGCTCGCCGGGGTCGCCGCGGTGCGCGTCGGCGAGCGCCGCCAGGAGGAGGAGGGGCGGCGCCGCGACGCCGATTTCGACCTACCGTCGCCCGTCGCCTAGACTCTCGGGGTTGCCTCGGCGAGGGACGTCGCACCGGACGCAGTGGTCCGGCCGGGCCGCAGGGCCCGCGACCTCCGTGATCGACGCTGGCGGTGCGCAGACCCCCCTGGGGTGGTCCGCGGGCCGTTCGCGCGCCGGTCCGGTGCCACGCCCCGCGTCGAGGACGCACCGTCCAGCTTCCCGATCCACCCCAGGAGTACCCGATGTCCGACGTCACCAAGCTCGTCGCCGAGCAGCGCACCCAGTTCGGCAAGGGCGCGGCCCGCAAGATCCGCCGCGACCACAAGATCCCCGCCGTCATGTACGGCCACGGCACCGAGCCGGTGCACATCACCCTGCCGGGCCACGAGTCGATGCTCGCGCTCAAGCACACCAACGCCCTCCTCACGCTCGTCATCGACGGCAAGGAGCACCTCGCGCTCGCCAAGGACGTGCAGCGCGACCCGATCAAGCCGGTCATCGAGCACGTCGACCTCGTCGTCGTCCGCCGCGGCGAGAAGGTCACCGTCGAGGTCGCCGTCCACGTCGAGGGCGAGGCCGCCCCGGAGACCGTCGTCACCACCGTCATGGGCACGGTCGAGCTCGAGGTCGAGGCCACCAACATCCCCGAGAACGTCGTGCACTCGGTCGAGGGCGCCGAGGTCGGCACCCAGGTCCTCGCGAGCGACCTCACCCTCCCCGCCGGCGCCAGCCTGGTCACCGACCCGGAGGCGCTCGTCGTCAACGTCACCCAGCAGGTGACGGCCGAGGAGCTCGAGGCCGAGCTCGAGGAGGCCGAGGCCGAGGCCGGCATCGAGCGCGAGGAGTCCGAGGACGAGGCCGCCGAGGGCGAGTCCTCCGACGCCGAGGGCGACGCGGACGAGAAGGCCGACGAGGCCTGAGCTCCACCCGCACCCGCACGGGGCCCCGTCCGCACGGACCGGGCCCCGTCGGCGTCCGCGGGGCGGATGGCAGAATCGACGCCGTGACGGACACCGGACCCTGGCTCGTCGTCGGACTCGGCAACCCCGGTCCGCGCTACGCGGGCAACCGCCACAACGTCGGCGCCATGGTGGCCGAGGAGCTGGCCCGCCGCTCCGGCGACACCCTGCGCACCCACAAGGCCCGCGCCACCGCCGCCCAGGTGCGTCTCGGCACCGGCCCGGGCGGGGTCCCCGGCCCGTCGGCGGTCGTCGCCGTGCCCACGTGCTACATGAACGAGTCCGGCGGCCCGGTCAAGGCGCTGCTCTCGTTCTTCTCCGTGCCCGCCGAGCGGCTCGTCGTGGTCCACGACGAGCTCGACATCGACGCCGGGTCCGTCCGGCTGAAACGCGGTGGGGGAGAAGGCGGCCACAACGGGCTGCGCTCCATCTCGTCCTCGCTCGGCACCAAGGACTACCACCGGGTCCGGGTGGGGATCGGCCGCCCGCCGGGTCGGATGGACCCCGCCGACTTCGTCCTGCGCGACTTCTCGCCGACGGAGCGCAAGGAGCTGCCGTTCCTCCTCGACGACGCCGCCGACGCCGTCGAGCAGCTGGTCACCCTCGGCCTCCTCGACGCGCAGCAGCGGGTGCACGCCCCCCGCTGACCTGCACGAACCCCCGGTCCCGCTCGCCACGCGCCCCGGCTCAGCGTTCCGTCAAGATTCCGTCAGTGAACTTTCACGAAACGTCTGCGGGGCGTCTGCCGTAGGCGCTAGAGTCCACCCCAGACGTCACGACCGGAAGCAGGGCCGGCCGCGACGTGAGGAACGACGAGGGTGGCTGTCCGGTAGCAGGGGCCGACGCCATCGTCGCTCTTCGAATCACGTTCGATTTGCAGGGGTCGACGGTTCGATGAGCATTGCTCAAGAAGCGCATGGACGGACGGCGACGACTTCGTCGCGTGTCCCACACATTGATCTGGCCTCCTTCGGCCACGCCCAGGTCAGGGCCGGTCTGGCCTCCTGGGAGAAGCGGTACCGTCGCGCGGTCGTCGCGGTCGACGCGCTGGCGGCGGTCGTCGCGGTCGTCGTCGGCATCCTCGGGCGCAACGCGGTCTTCGGGTCCGCGCAGACGATCCCCGGGCAGGTGGAGGCCGGACGGCTGACGCTCGTCGTCGTCGCGCTCGCCTGGCTGGTCGTCCTGGCGCACAACGGCGCCTATGCCGCGCGCTACATCGGGGCGGGCACCGAGGAGTACCGCGCGGTGACGCGGTCGGCGGTGGGGCTCGTGGCCCTCGTGGCCTTCGCCTCGTTCGCCCTCCAGCTGGAGTTCTCTCGGGGGACGCTCTTCCTCTCCGTCCCGGTGATGACCGTGACGACGCTCGCCGGGCGGCACGCCCTGCGGCGCCGGCTGGTCCGGGCCCGGCTCGCGGGGCGCAACCTCCGGCCGACCGTCGTCGTCGGCGACGCGCGGGCGGCGCTCGAGGTCGCGCACCGCATCGAGCAGGACCCGACGACCACGGGGATGAAGGTCCTCGGCGTCTGCGTCCCGGACCCCCAGGACCACGCGCTGCGGCACGACCCGGGCGTCAAGGTGCTCGGCACCGAGGCCGACGCCCTGAGCGTGGTCGACCGTCTCGGCGCGAGCGCCGTTGCCGTCGCGAGCAGCCCGACGATGTCCGGGCACGCGCTGCGGCGCCTCGGCTGGGCCCTCGAGCAGCGCGACGTCGACCTCCTCGTCGCCCCCGGCGTCGTCGAGGTCGCCGGGCCGCGCCTCACGATGCGCCGTGCGGCGGGTCTGCCCATGCTCCACGTCGAGCGTCCGGTGCAGAGCGGCTGGCGCTACACGACCAAGCTGGCCGCCGACCGCATCCTCGGCGCCCTCGCCCTCCTCGCGCTCTCGCCGGTGCTCCTCACCCTGGGGGTGATGGTGCGTCGTGACTCCTCCGGCCCCGCGCTGTTCCGTCAGGAGCGCGTCGGTGAGGGAGGCCGCGTCTTCTCGATGTACAAGTTCCGCACGATGGTCGTCGACGCCGACCGGCACCTCGCCGGCCTGGAGATGCAGAGCGACGGCAACGGCGTCCTGTTCAAGATGCGCACCGACCCCCGGGTCACGAAGGTCGGCGCCGTGCTGCGCCGCTTCTCCCTCGACGAGCTGCCGCAGCTGATCAACGTCGTCCGCGGCGAGATGTCGCTCGTCGGGCCCCGTCCGCCGCTACGCGACGAGGTCGACCGCTACGAGAGCGACGCCGTGCGCCGCCTCCGCGTCCGCCCCGGCATGACCGGGCTGTGGCAGGTGTCGGGTCGTAGCGACCTCTCGTGGGTCGACTCCGTGCGCCTCGACCTCTGGTACGTCGACAACTGGTCGCTCGCGCTCGACGGCCAGATCCTCCTGCGGACGGTCAAGGCGGTCGTCCGGGGCAGTGGCGCATACTGACCCGCCGGCAGCACGCGCGCGCCGGCCCACCACCCGCAAGACCCCGAGGAGACACCCATGACCGCGTCGACAGGCACGACCGCCGAGGCGGTGGAGGGCCGATGACGATGTCCTTGCGCGAGCGCGTCCCCACCCCGCTGCACGGCCTGGCCCGCAGCTCCTACGCCCGGCTGGGGCAAGCGACGCCCGGGCTGCGGATGCTTCCCTCCTTCGTGGTCATCGGGGGGCAGCGGTGCGGCACGACGACGATCTTCAAGCACCTCACCGAGCACCCCCAGGTGTTCCGGCCCGGTGTGGAGAAGGGGGTCGACTACTTCTCGCTCCACTACGACCGTGACCTCGACTGGTACCGCGGGCACTTCCCGGTCGAGCGCCTCGCGCGGCTGCGCACGCAGGGCCACGGTGCCCCGCAGGCCTTCGAGGCGTGCACCTACTACATGTTCCACCCCTTCGCGATCGAGCGGCTGGTGCGGGACCTGCCCGACGTCAAGCTGGTCGCGATGCTGCGCGACCCGGCCGAGCGTGCCTTCTCGGCCTACAAGCACGAGCTCGCCCGCGGGTTCGAGACCGAGACCTCCTTCGAGCGCGCGCTCGACCTCGAGGACGAGCGCCTGGAGGGCGAGCTCGAGCGGATGGCCGCCGACATCACCTACGAGAGCCACGCGCACCGCCACCACGCCTACCGTCGGCGCAGCCAGTACGCCGAGCAGCTGGAGCGGGTCCTCGAGCACGTCCCGGCCGAGCGCCTCCACGTGCTCGACAGCGAGTCGTTCTTCGCGGCCCCCGCCGACGAGTACCGCCGGGTGACGGACTTCCTCGGTCTCGACGCGTGGCAGCCTCCCCGCTTCGAGCAGCACAACGCCCGGCCGAGCAAGCCGATGCCCGAGCACCTTCGCGCCCGCCTCGACGCCCACTTCGTCCCGCACGACGAGGCCCTCGAACGGCTGCTCGGGCGGACCCCGGGCTGGCGTCGGTGACCTCGTCGGGTCTCCCGTCCGCCCGTCCGGGCGGGTCGCTCCCGGTCCTCCTCGTCGCGTCCACCGGCGGTCACCTGGAGGAGATGATGCGGCTGCGCGAGCGGCTCGGTCTCACCCCCGCCGACTGCGAGTGGGTGACGTTCGACGACGACCAGTCCCGCACCCTCCTCGAGGGTGAGCGCGTCCACCACGTCGAGCACGTGCCGCCGCGCGGCTACCTCGCGGCGGCCCGGGTGACCAAGGACGCGCTGGCGCTGGTGCGCCGTGGCCGGTACGCGCAGGTGCTGTCGACGGGGGCGGGTGTCGCCGTGCCGTTCTTCGCCGCGGCCCGGGTGCGGGGCCTGCCGTGCCACTACATCGAGAGCGCCGCGCGGGCCGAGGCCCCGAGCACCACGGGTCGCGTGCTCGAGCGGGTCCCGGGGGTGCGGCTCTACACGCAGTACCCGGGGGGCGCCTCGGGGCGCTGGACCTACGGGGGGTCGCTCTTCGACGGCTTCGAGCGCGCGGACGACCGTCCGCAGCGCTCCCCGTCGAAGGTCGTCGTCACCCTCGGGACGATGCGCACCTACGGGTTCCGGCGCGCCGTCGAGCGACTCGACGCGCTGCTCCCCAGGGTGTGCGGCCCGGACGTCGAGGTGCTCTGGCAGACCGGGGCCACCGACGTGACCGGGCTCGGCATCGCGGGCCGCGACCGCGTGCCGGCACCCGAGCTGCGCCAGGCCGTCCGCGAGGCGGACCTCGTCGTCGCGCACGCCGGTGTCGGGTCCGCGCTCGTGGCCCTCGACGCGGGGCGGGTCCCCGTCCTGCTCCCGCGCCGTGCCTCGCACGGCGAGCACGTCGACGACCACCAGCAGCTGATCGGCCGCCACCTCGACGAGCGCGGCATCGCCCTCGGTCGCGAGGTGGCCGACCTCGACGAGCACGACCTCGTCGCCGCGTCCGCCGCCGGTGTGCGGAGGGCGGCCGCCCCTCGTCCGTTCGTCCTCCAGGGCTGAGCCATGGACACCGTCGAGACCCGGCAGCCCCACAATGGGCCGGTGCCGCGCCCCCGGATGACCGCTCGTCCCGTCCTCGTCACGGGGATGCCCCGCTCGGGGACGACGTGGTTGGCGCGCCTCCTCGCGCTCTCGACCAACGGGGCGCTCGCCGGCCGCGAGCCGATGAACACGCGCGGGCGCCGGCAGTACGCCCTCGGGCGCACCGTCGACGGCTGGACGCGCCTGGAGGAGCCGACCGCCGCGCAGGCCCGGGCGCTGCGGCGGGCCTACACGGCGACGACCCCGATGGTCTACAGCCGCTACGGGGTGCGTCGCTGGGCGGCCCCCCTCCCGTGGAGCACGCTCGTCGTCAAGGACCCCTTCGCGGTCCTCTCCGTGCCGGCGGTCCACCGGGTGACCGGGGCCCGGCCGGTCGTCATCCACCGGCACCCCGGCGCGATGCTCGTCAGCTACCGCCGCATGGGATGGCTGCCCGACGTCGAGGAGATCCGGCCCGTCGTCGAGCGCTACCGCGCCACGCGGGACGCCTCCGACCCCGAGGTCCCGCACCTGCCGGCGGGTGCGGCCCTCGACGGCGCGGTGGCGATGGGCTGGTTCTGGTCGGCGCTCTACGCGATGGCCGTCGCCGACCTGTCACGCGCGCCGGGCACTCTCGTCGTGGCGCACGAGGACCTCGCCACCGACCGGGACGCCTGCGCGCGGCTCTTCGACGAGCTGGGGCTCGGGTGGAGCGCCGCCGTCGACGCCGAGCTCGGGCGCGAGGGGGCGACGGAGCAGGCGGCGACCAAGCTCCACAACTTCGACCGCTCGCCGGCCGAGGCGGCCACGTCGTGGCGTCGACGCCTGTCCGAGACGGAGATCCGGGACATCGAGGACATCACCGCGCCCGTCCGGCTCCTGGTCGACGCCGCGACGACGACCAGTCGGGACGGGCAGCGGTGACGCCCGCGTCCTGCGGCCGGGGCTCAGACGCCGTGGCCGCGGCGGTTCAGCTCGCGCTGGATCCACTCGCCCGAGACGCCCGCGCAGACGAGCAGCGCCAGGACCCATCGACGCTCGCGGGGGTTGCGACGGGCGCAGCGCCACGTCCAGCGCAGCGCCTCGCGCCGCTCGCCGAGGACCGCGTGGCCGAAGGCGAGCTTGCCGTACTGCAGCCCGGCGCCGATCGTGTCGGCCTCGATCTCCGGGTGGTTCGCGAGCAGCCACGCGTGGGCCTCGTTCTTGTCGCGCCACGCGTCGTTGAAGTAGGAGCTCGCACCCCAGCGGATGCCCACGAGCGGCTCGTCGACGTGGACGATCGGCGCGCTGCGCGCCGCGCGCAGCAGCAGGTCCCAGTCCTCGGCCATGCTGCGGGGGAGGGTCTCGTCGACGAGCCCGAAGCGGTCGAGCATGGCGTCCCGTCGGAAGACGAACGACGACGAGTGCAGCATCGCCATCCGCGAGCGGGCCATGTCGCCCACCGTGATGACGTCGCGCTCCGCGAGGCGCACCGTGCTGCGGTCGCCGTAGTCCACGCGCATGGCCGTGGTCACGAACTCGGCTCCGGCAGAGCCCACCAGGAGCTCGACCTGCCGGCGGAGCTTGCCCTCCAGCCAGACGTCGTCGTCGTCGCAGAACGCGACGAGCTCGGTGTCCAGCGCCAGCACGCCGGTGTTGCGCGCGCCGGCGAGTCCCGGCGTGCGGTGGTTGATGGTCACCGCGACCTCGCGCCCCGGCTCCGCCGACTCGAGCTCGGTCTCGGGCTCGCTCCGGTCGTAGACGAGCTGGACGCGGATCCGGCCGGGGTAGTCCTGCCCGAGGATCGAGGCGAGGGCCTCGCGCATCAGCTGCGGGCGGTTGTGCGTCGCGAGCACCACGCCCACGTCGGGCCACTGCGTGGCGTCGTCCCCTGCGCCGTTCGGCTGCATCGCGGCCGCTCCTCGTCGTCGTCCGGGGCTCGCCCCGGTCGGGCCGCCTCCGGCTGCGCCACTGTAGTCAAGACCGTCGGACGCGGGGCCCCGGTTCGTGTCATCCTGCGTCGGTGGACCTCCTCCTGGGGCGGAGGCCGCCGGCCGTGACGGTCACCCCACTCCGCGCCCTCCGCCCGCCGCTGCCCGCGCCGGCGACCGCTCCCGCGGTCCGTCGGTCCGGAGCGCTGCGCCCGGGGTGGCCCCTCGTCTGGATGCTCGTGGGCTTCCCCCTGTGGTGGGTGCTCGGCATCAGCAGCTTCGTCGGTCACGTCTTCGCCGTCGTCATGGTCCTCGAGATGGTGCGGATGCGCCGGCTGCGCGTCCCACGGGGCACGGGCACGTGGCTGCTCTTCCTCCTCTGGGTGGTCGCCGGGGTCATCGTCCTGCAGGTCGTGGCGCCGCACACCGTGCCGGACACGTCGATGGGCCGCTACCTCTCCTGGGCCTACCGCTTCGGGTGGTACGCCTCCGCCACGGTCGTCCTCGTCTACATCGGGGCCGTCCGGGAGCACCTGACCACGACGCGCATCGCCCGGGCCGGCGCCGCGATGTTCCTCACGATCGTGGCCGGGGGCTGGCTCGGGATCCTCCTGCCCCAGCTCGCGTTCCCGTCGGTCCTCGAGATGGCCCTGCCGCGTGGTCTCACGCAGGTCCAGTTCATCGAGTTCCTCGTCCACCCGGAGGTCGTGCAGGACTACGCGCAGGCGGTCACGTCCCACCCCCGGCCGAGCGCGCCGTTCAGCTACGCCAACATCTGGGGACTGAACTTCGCCTGCTTCCTCCCGTTCTTCCTCCACGCCTGGTTCGGCCCCGACGCCGGGTGGCGCCGCCGCCTCGCGCTGCCCGTCCTCGCGCTCGCGACGGTGCCCGGTGTGCTGTCGCTCAACCGCGGGATGTGGATCGCGGTGGTCGCGATGGCCGCGACCGTGGCGCTGCGCTCGGCGGCGCACGGCCGGCTGCGCTCCGTCGTGGCGCTCGCGGCGGCGGTCACCGTGCTGGCCGGCGTCGTGCTCTTCAGCCCGCTCGGGGCGCTCGTCCAGTCCCGGCTCGACAACCCGACGAGCAACGACGGGCGGGCCACGCTCGCGACGCTCACCGTCGAGAGCGTCGTCGAGGGGTCCCCGGTCATCGGCTTCGGGTCGACCCGCGACGCCGTGAGCTCGTTCTACTCGATCGCGGGAGGGACCTCGCCGAGCTGTCCCCTGTGCACGCCGCCCGCGCTGGGGACGCAGGGGCAGGTCTGGCTCGTCCTGTACTCGCAGGGCGTCGTCGGGCTCGTCTTCTACCTGTCCTTCCTCGGGCTGTGGCTGCTGCGCGGGCTCCGGCTGCCCTCGCGCACCGCGACGCTCGGGGTGTGCGTGCTGGTGGCGCAGGCCGTCACCCTGCCCTTCTACGACTCGATCGGGATCTCGACCGTTGCCGCGCTCATCGCCGTTGGCCTCATCTGGCGTGCGGACGACGAGCGGCGGCGCGCCGCGAGCCGCCTGCGCCCGGACGACGAGTACACCCTCGGCGGCTACGTCGGCCTCGTCCGGCGCCACACCCTCCTGCTCGTCCTGGCCTCCGTCGCCGGGCTGGGTGGCGGGGTCGCCTACCAGCTTGCGCAGGGCCCGCAGTCGGTGGCGACGGTGAGCATCGTCGTCCCCCGCGAGTCCGAGCTCGCCGACGTCGGCCGCGAGGCCACCCTCGACACGCTCGCCCAGCTGGCGAGGGACACGCAGGTGACGACGGCGATGGCGGCCGCGGCCGAGCACCCCATCGACCCGGACGACCTCTACGTCTCCGCCGACCCCAACTCGCGCATCCTCAACCTGCGCTACGCCGGCAGCGAGCCCGGCGCCGCCCTCGCCGCCATCGACGCGGCGGGCGACACCGTCCTGCGCCTGCGGGGGGCCCTGCTCGAGGACGAGCGCAAGGACGCCGTGGCGCAGTTCGACGCGCGGTACACCTCGGGCATCGCGGCCATCAGCACGGTCGACGGCTCGCTCGACCAGCTCAAGGAGGCCGGCGACCGCACCACCCTCCGTGTGCTCGACGAGACGCGGGGAGTCCTCCTCGACAAGGCCGGCCGCGCCGCCGGCCAGGGAGCCCGCGCCGCCGTCATGCCCCTCGAGGCCGGGACGGTGGTGCGTCCGCCCAGCGTCAGCGTGTCACGCGACGCTATGGTCGTGTCCGCCGGGACCGGGCTGTTCGCGGGGCTGCTCGTCGGCCTGCTCCTCGCGCGGGTGCGCGGTCTCGTGGGCGCCCGGATCGCACGGGTCCACGACCTGTCCGGAGCCGCCGAGATCCCGCTCCTCGCGACCCTGCCCGACCGGTCGGTCACCGCCGACGGCCGCACCTACGTCGACCACGAGCTCGCGTGGGCCGCGGCCGTCGACGCCGTCCGCCTGCACTCGCCGGCCACCGTCCTCGCCGTCGGGGACGGCCCGCGGGCCCTCCTCGTCGCCGAGCTCCTCGACGGGTACGCCCACCAGGACCGGCGCCGGGAGTCGGTCCACCGCCTCGGCAGCGACGACGACGTCATCGTCGTCGCCACGTCCTCCACCCGCCTCGGACGGCTGCGACGACGCGTCGCCCGCCTCCGTCGGAGCAACCTCGACGTCGTCGGGGTCGTCCTGCTCCAGCGCCGTCGCCCGGGCTGGGGTGCCCGGGTCCGCGCAGCCATCACTCCCAACAGAAAGGAACTCCAGTGGAGTCCCTTCCCACCGAAGAAGTGAGACTCGGCCTGCTGGCCGACGCGATGAGGAACCGCTGGCGCACGATCGTGCTCACGGCGCTCCTCGTCGGTGCCCTCGGGGCGCTCGTCGTCCTGCGGCTGCCGGTCGCCTACACGTCGACCACCGACGTCCTGCTCAACCCGACGCCGGGCAACGCACTGACCACCGACTCCTCCCGCAGCGGTGACCAGATCAACGTCGCCATGCAGACCGAGGCCGGGCTCGTGAAGTCCCCGCCGGTCGCGGACATCGTCGCCGTGGCGATGCGCGAGAAGATCGAGGCCGCCGCGTCCGAGGTCGAGGTGTCGGTGCCGCCGAACACCCAGATCGTGCGCATCGAGTACACGGGGGACTCGCCGCGCACGGCGCAGCGCTTCGCGTCGGCCTACGCCGACGCCCTCCTGCAGTACCGCCGCAACCAGGCGGAGTCCAACGTGACCGGCCAGCTCGACCTGCTCAAGCAGCAGTCCGACACCGCCTCGGCGGGGCTGAAGAAGGCCGCCGCCTCGGCGGGCGGCACGGACCCCTCCGCGGAGGCCGTCGCCCAGGTGCAGCTCTACACCAACCGCCTCGCCACGCTGCAGGACCAGATCGGGACGCTCGAGGCGACGCCCGTCGCCCCGGGTACGGTCGTCACGCCCGCGTCCCTGGCCACGGCGAAGGACGGCCTGCCGGTCGTCCTCCTCGTCGTCGTCGCCGTGCTCCTCGGCCTCGTGCTGGGCCTCGGTCTCGCCATCTGGCGCGAGCGCACCGATGACCACATCCGCTCGGCCGCCGACGCCGACGTCGAGTCGCTGTCCGTCATGGGGCTGGTCCCCGCCGGGCTCGGCAACGGCAACCAAGGCATCGTCACCAAGGACGGCGGGGCCCTGGCCGACGCCTACCGCGGCGTCCGTGCCTCGCTCTTCGCCCAGGCGCCGGCCCCCGCGGTCGTCGTCGTCGCGGGTCTCGACGAGACCCTCGAGCGGGCCGGCCACCGCGTCGCGGTCAACCTCGCGACGAGCATCGCGGTGAGCGGCCACTCGGTCTGCCTCGTCGACGCGACGCTCGCCGACGGCTCGATCGAGGAGCTGACGGGCGTGGAGGGCGGCTACGGGCTCGCCGACGCCATCGCCGACAGCGGTCCCGTCCGCGTCCCGGTCGCCGAGGCCTGGGGCGGCTACCACGTCGTCACGGGCGGCTCCGTCGGTCGGTCGATCCGCGAGCAGCTGGCGAGCAACCGGCTGCGCGAGGTGCTGGACCACCTGGCCGCCCGGCACGAGTACGTCGTCGTGGCCGCGCCCGTCATCAGCCTCTCCGAGACCAACGAGCTGGCCCTGGCCTCCACGGGGGTGGTCCTCGTGGCCGCCGACCGTCGCTCGCTGCGTGACGACGTCCGCCGGACGGTGCGCCGCGTCGGCCACCTCGGCATCTCCGTCCTCGGGCTCGTCAGCGTCCAGTACGCGCGGCGCGAGCACGAGGCTCCGGTCGTCGCCAAGCAGGTCGAGGACACCGCTCCCGTCGCCGGGTCCGAAGACCTGCGGGTGGCCAAGGGCGGCGCGTGAGCAGCTCTGCCGCACGGCATCCCACGACGGCCGGCCCGCGGGCCGGCCGTCCGGGCCTGGAGTACGTCCGCGGCGTCGTCGGGTCGATGTACCCCGGCGCCTCGGTCACGGTCGGCCGGCGGCCACGGCACGCCGATGCCCGCGCGTGGGCGCTCGTCCCCCGGGCGGCCGACCCGCGGCTGCTCGTCCCGACCCGCAACCGCGCGGCCGCCGGCGCCGTGGTGTCCGGCCTCGGCGGTGGCGGTGCCCGGGGCGTGGCGGTGTCGCTCCTCGGCCGCGCCGCCCGCAGCGGCCTGCTCGGCCTGCTGCCGCACCTCGTCGTGGCGCCCCGACCGGGAGCGCCGGCCCTCGACACCCTCCTCGAGGAGGTCCTCGGCCGGCCGGTGACCCTCGCGATGGGCGTGGGGCGCGTCCGCGCGCTGCAGAAGCCCGTCCTGCGGGTGCTCGGCGACGACGGCTCGACGCTGGCGTTCGCCAAGGTCGGCGTCGACGCCACGACCCGTGCCCTCGTCGACCACGAGGCAGCCGTCCTCAGGCGGCTCGGGCGGGTCGAGCTGCACCACCTCGTGGTGCCCACGGTGCTCGCCCACGAGGCGTGGGAGGGCCTGTCGGTGCTCGTGCAGTCCCCGGTGGGCGGCCGCGGGACGGTGACGCCGTCGATGGTGTCCGCCGCGGCCCTCGAGCTCTCCGGGCTCGACGACACCGTCCTGTCGCCCGTGGGAGCGCAGGGGCCCTGGAGCGACCTCGTGGACCGGGTGCGCCGGCTCCCGGCATCCCGTCCGGGGCAGGTGCTCGACCGCACCCTGTCCCTCGTCGCCGCCGGAGCCCACGGGACCCCGGTCCCGTGGGCGTCGTGGCACGGCGACTTCGCCCCCTGGAACATGGCGCCGGCCGACGACCGGCTCGCGGTGTGGGACTGGGAGGGCCACGCGGGTCCGGTGCCGGCCGGCAGCGACCTCCTCCACCACCGCCTCCAGGAGCTCGTCGTCGTCCGCGGCGTGCACCCCCGCGCCGCCGTCGCCGAGCTCGAGCGCGAGGCCGACGGGCTGCTCGCGCCCTGGTCCCCGGCCGACCCCGTGCTCGTCCTCGCCCTCTACCTCGTCGGGCTGGCGCTCGGGTACCTCGAGACCGGCGACCACCAGACGCGGCTGTCGCGGCTCGAGGAGTGGCTCGAACCCTCGCTCGCCGGGCTCACCGCAGGACGGCGGTCCGGTGGCCGGTAAGGACATCGGCACCTCGCCCGTCGACCTCGCGCCCGACGACGCCGCCGACGTCCCCGTCGCCGCCACCGGCAAGGGCGCGGCCGGCGTGGCCCGCGGCGGCGCCGCCAACCTGGCAGGGGCCGTCGTCAACGCCGTCGTCGGCTTCGCCCTGACCGTCGTCGTGGCCCGGGCGCTGCCCCAGGCCGAGGCCGGTGTCTTCTTCGCCACCACCTCGGGCTTCCTCGTCGTGGTCACCGTGGCCCAGCTCGGCACGAACACGGGGCTGGTGTACTTCCTCTCCCGCGTGCGGGCGCTCGGCCGCCCCGGCGACGTGCACGCCCACCTGAGGGCCGCCGCCGTCCCCGTCCTCGCCTGGACGCTCGTGCTCTCGGTCGCGTTCGTCGTCGCGGCCCCCGCGGTCGGGCGGCTGATCAGCGACGACCAGCCCGAGGCGACGGCGACCGCCGTCCGCGTCCTCGCGCCCTTCCTCCTCGTCGCCTCGGTCGAGAACCTCGCGGTCTCCGCCACGCGCGGCCTCGGGACGATGCGCCCGACGGCCGTGGTCACGCTGGTGCTCCGGCCGGTGGCGCAGCTGGCCCTCGTCGCGGTCGCGACCCTGGCCCTCGGTCCCTCCGGTGCGGTGGGTGGCTGGGCGGCGAGCTACGTCGTCACGGCCGCCGTCGGCACGGTGTGGGCCCGCCGGCTGCTCTCGCGCACGGCGCGGCCCGGCGACCGCGGGCGGCGGGGGCGCGAGTTCTGGTCGTTCACGTGGCCGCGCGCCATCATGGCCGTCGCCCAGATGGCGATGCAGCGCCTCGACATCGTCCTCGTCGCCGCCCTGGCCGGCGCCGTCCCGGCCGCCGTCTACGCGGCGGCCACGCGCTTCGTCGTCGCCGGGCAGATGGGCAGCCAGGCGGTCACGCTCGCGGCGCAGCCGCGCTTCGCGGAGCACCTCGCCGTCGACGACCGCGACGCGGTGGGCGAGCTGTACCGGTCCTCCACCGCGTGGCTGGTGCTCATGACCTGGCCGCTCTACCTCGCCCTCGCGGCCTTCTCGACGACGGTCGTCCACATCTTCGGCGGCGACTACGACACCGGCGCGAGCGTCGTGGTGATCCTCGCCGTCGCGCTCATGCTCTCCTCACTCCTCGGGATGGTCGAGGTGGTGCTCACGATGTCAGGCCGGACGACTTGGACCCTCGTCAACACTCTGCTCGGCCTCGGGGTCCAGATCGGTCTCGACGTCGTGCTCATCCCGCGGTACGGCATCGTCGGGGCCGCCGTCGGGTGGGCGGCCGCGATCGTGCTGCGCAACCTGCTCGCCCTCGCCCAGGTCACCTCGGCCCTGCGCCTGCACCCGTTCGGCGCGCCCACGGTGACCGCGGCGTTGCTCGGTCTCGTGGCGGCCGGGGCGCCGCTCGCCGCCGTCCGCGTCCTCATGGGCGACGACCTCGCGGCGTTCGGCGTCGGGCTGCTCGTCGCCGGGGTGCTCTATGTGGCCGGCTGCGCCGTCCTCCGGCGCCGCCTCGGTCTCACCGAGCTGGCGTCCGCGGTGCGCTCCCGGCGACGCCGCTGAGTCAGCGGACCGGGCGGACGTCGAGCTCGGCGAACACGTCGGAGGCGGCGAGGGCGCGGATGGCGGGCCGGAGGGCGGGGACCGCGCTGAAGCGGTAGTCGCAGCTCGCGATGCCGGTGTGGTCCCAGAGGCCGACCGCCACGACGTCCGGGTGGCGGCGCAGCACGTCCGGCATCTCGGCGTACCAGCGGGCGGTCAGGGCCGGGTCGTCCGGGTAGACGACGCTGCCGGTCTCGCTGACCATCTTCGGCTTGGTCACGTCGATGCCGAGGCCGGGGCCGTTCTGGCGCAACCAGTCGTCGAACACCGAGAAGGACTCCTCGAAGGACACGTGGCGGTCCGTCGAGAGCCGGTCGGCGCGGCACCCGGCCGGGTTGTAGACGTCCCAGCTGATCCAGTCGACGACGTCGTTGCCGGGCCACATGCGGCTGGCCCGCTCCAGGGTGGGGACCGTCCCGGAGGCGACCCAGACCCAGACGACGTTGGTGGCCCCGGCGCGCTCGTACGCGTCGTGAACGTGCCGCCACGCCGCGACGAAGTCCTCGGGCCCGCCGAGGACCGCCTTGGACGCCTGGTCCATCTCGTGCTCGTAGGTGACGAGGACCGGCGCGCGCAGCGCCGCGATGGCCCGTCCCTGTGCCTCGAGCTCGGCGTCGTGCCGCCCCTCGGCCACCGCGGACCACGAGAGGTCCTCGCGGGAACTGCCGGAACGCGTATCGACCGACAGGTGCAGCAACCGCCCGGAGGCCACGATCGCCCGCTCCTCGTCGGTGGGGAAGACCTCGTCGATCTCGTGGAAGCGGTAGACCATCCCGAACGGTCGGCCGGCGTAGTCGTCGGCCGCGGCGAGCAGCGCGTTCTCGGGCCGCTCGGTCGTCGTGCCGAGGACGACGCCCCCGCAGCTCGGCCGTCCGTCGTCGCGGAGCGGGCACTGCCACGGCAGGCGGCAGCCGCCGAGGGACGCCACCGCGAGCAGCGCGACGACGGCCAGGAACGCCCTGCCCCGCATGAAGGTCTCCATCCCGCCGGTCCCGGAGTCGTCCGCAGAGCGTAGGCCAGCGACCTCGGTGCGGCGTCACCGTGCGAACCCTGAGAACTGCCCGACACGCAACCGTGACCGAAATGACGCATTCTGCTTCCCGAATGCCCGGGGGCGTGTCACCATTCGGGGGCGCGGGGTCTGCAGGGGACCTTTTCAGCGGCTCGCCGCTGCGCGTGGAGCAGTGCAGGGAGAACTCCATGAAAGGTAACCCCATCGGGGCCTTCGTGGGCATCGCGTCCTTGGTGCTGGCCGGACTCGTGACGTCCGCGCCGGCTGCCTCGGCGACCGTGCCCTCCGCCCCTCCGCCCACGGCCTCCGCGATGGTCGACGAGGTGCCCTCCACGGCCACCCCGTCGGTCGACGACGGTGACGTGCGCTCGATCGCCAAGGTCGGGTCCACGATGGTCATCGGAGGGACGTTCACGACGATCGGTGGGGTCGCCCGCTCGAACGTCGCCGCGTTCAACCAGTCCACCGGGGCGCTCAGCCCGGTGAACTTCAACGTCAACGGGCCGGTCTACGCCGTGCACCCGGGCCCGACGGCCACGACGGTCTTCGTCGGCGGCGACTTCACGAGCGCCGGCGGGGCGACCCGCCGCGACATCGCCCTCCTCGACCTGACGACCGGGCAGGCCGTCGCGTCGTGGAACCCGCCGACCAACAACTTCGGCTTCGTCAACGACATCGTCGTGCGCGGCAACCGCGTGTACATCGGCGGGACCTTTACGAAGGTGGCGGCCAAGGACCACGCCGGGCTCGCGAGCCTGGCCCTGTCCAACGGCGCCATCGACCCGTACATGAACGTCCAGCTCACGGGGCACCACAACGACACCGGGTCGGGGGCCCAGGGGTGGACCGGCGTCGTCGCGCTCGACGTCACGGCGGACGGCTCGCGGATGGTGGCGGTCGGCAACTTCAAGTACGCCGACGGGCTCCTGCGCGACCAGATCGTGCAGGTCGACCTCGGCGCGACCGCGGCCGTGCGCACCGCCTGGAACACCAACCGGCTGAGCGACCAGTGCTTCAACTGGGCCTTCGACAGCTGGGTGCGCGACGTCTCGTTCTCGCCCGACTACTCCTTCTTCGTCGTCAGCGGCACCGGCGGCGGCGTGCGCGGCACCCTCTGCGACGCGGCCAGCCGCTTCGAGACCGACACCGCCTCCACGGACGCCCAGCCCACCTGGGTGTCGGAGTCCGGCGGTGACACCAACTGGGAGAACGCGATCACGACGAACGCGGTCTTCGTCGGCGGTCACCAGCGCTGGGCCAACAACCCGACCGGCGTCGACTACGCCGGCCCGGGCGCCGTCCCGCGCCCCGGCATCGTCGCCCTCGACCCGATCAGCGGCCGTCCGCTGTCGTGGAACCCGGGCCGCAACCCCGCCGGCGTCGCGGTCTACGCGCTGCTCGCCACGCCCGAGGGCCTCTACATGGGGTCCAACTCGATCTGGGTCGGCAACCGGCAGTACAAGCGTCCGCGCATCGTGTTCTTCCCCTACGGCAGGACGCAGCTGCACACGACCGCGACCGGCTCGCTGCCGGGCCGGGTCTTCCTCGGCGGCTCGACCGGAGGCTCGACGAACGTCCTCTACCGCGTCAACGCCGGTGGTGGCAGCGTCCCGTCCTCCGACACCGGCCCCGACTGGACCGACGACAGCGGCGCCAGCACCTTCCGCAACAGCAACAGCAACGCGGCGGGCTGGGACAGCAACCGCACCGTCGACGCCACGGTCCCGGCCTCCACGCCGGGTGCCATCTTCGACAGCGAGCGCTGGTCGCCCAACGACAGCCCCGCGATGCAGTGGGCCTTCCCGGTCGCCGCGGGCACACCGATCCAGGTGCGTCTCTACTTCGCCAACCGCTGCTCGTGCACGAACACGGCGGGCAAGCGCTCGTTCAACGTGGCCCTCGACGGCACCCAGGTGCTGAGCAACTTCGACATCGTCGCGAGCGTCGGTGACCAGAAGGGCACCATGAAGGCCTTCGACAAGGTCTCCGACGGCACGGTGAACATCGACTTCTCGCACGTCGTCGAGAACCCGCTCGTCAACGGCATCGAGATCATCCGCACGGACGTCACCCCGACGCCCCCGACCGACGGGCTCGCCTCGGTCCCGCTCACCACGACGGGCACGAGCGGGGCTCCCCGCACCGAGCCCACGGGTGGTGTGCCCTGGGCCTCGACCCGCGGCGCGTTCATGGTCGGCTCGACGCTGTTCTACGGCTCGACGGACGGGTTCCTCCACCGCCGGACGTTCGACGGCACGACCTTCGGCGCCGACGTCACGGTCAACCCGTACAACGACCCGAAGTGGAAGGACGTCGACAACAACCTGGGTGGCACCTACAACGGTGCGGTGCCCTCGCTGTACGGCCAGCTCAACAGCGTGACCGGCATGACCTACTCGGCCGGCTGGATGTACTACACGCTGAAGAACGACAACACCCTGTACGCCCGGTGGTTCTCGCCGGATAGCGGCATCATGGACGAGCGCGTGCGCACGGTCACCTCGAGCGTCGGGTTCGCCGCCGCCGACGGGATGTTCGTGAGCGGTGGCAAGCTCTACTACGCCAGCTCGACGGACGGCGCGCTCTACTCGGTGCCGTTCGACGGCTCGGCCGTCTCCGGGTCGCCGACCAAGGTCAGCGGCGCCGGCGTCGACGGGGTCGACTGGCGCAACCGCTCGCTGTTCCTCTACGGCGGCCCGCCGGCGAACGAGCGTCCGACGGCCTCGATCGGCACGCCCTCGTGCACCTTCCTCGCCTGCGGCTTCGCGGGCACCGGGACGGACACGGACGGGACGGTCACGGGCTACTCCTGGTCCTTCGGGGACGGCGGCACGTCGACGTCGCAGAACCCGTCGTACACCTACGCGGCGGCGGGGACCTACACGATCACCCTCACCGTGACGGACAACCAGGGCGCCACCGGGACGACGACGCGCAGCGTCACCGTCGCGGCCCAGCCGGCCAACGTCCTGCCCACGGCGTCGTTCACCTCGTCGTGCACCGACGGGACGTGCGGCTTCGACGGCACCGGGTCCTCCGACCCGGACGGCACCATCGCGTCCTACGCTTGGACCTTCGGGGACGGCGGGACGGCGACGACCGCCTCGCCGAGCCACCAGTACGTCGCGAGCGGCACCTACTCGGTGGGGCTCACCGTCACCGACGACCGTGGCGGGAGCAACACCGTCACCAAGTCGGTCACGGTCACCGTGCCGGCGCCGACCAACCCGGCGTCCTTCGTCGGGGCGGCCAGCTCCGCGGCGGGCGCGGCGAAGTTCAAGGCGGCCACCGTGCCGGCGACCACCCAGGTCGGCGACACGATGCTCCTGTGGCTGACCACGCCGTCCTCCGTCACGTGGACGGGGCCGACCGGGGTCACCGGCTGGACGCAGGTCGACACCTTCGTCAACGGCACCATCCGCTCGACGCTCTGGCGCAAGCAGGCCGAGGCGGGCGACGCGGGCAAGGCCGTGCGGGTCGACGACTCGACCGGGTTCCGCCTCGGCAACCTCTCGGTCGCGGTCTACCGCAACGTCGGCGGCGCCCTCCCGGTCGCGGTTCGTACCGGGGACTCGGGGACGAGCACCCACACGACGCCGACGACGACGGCGCAGGCGGGTGACTGGGTGGTCAGCTACTGGTCCGACAAGTCCGCGACCACCACCGACTGGGTGCTCCCGACGTCGGTGACCTCACGGCTCGAGCAGACCGAGGCCACCGGGGGTACCCGGTTCAGCGTCCTGGTCGCCGACTCCGGCGGGCCGGTCACGGCCGGTCAGGTCGGCGGGGTCACCGCCACGAGCAACTCCACGAGCGACAAGACCGCCCTCTGGACGGTCGTGCTCCACCCGGCGGGCTGAGGCCACCGGATCGACCGGACGGGGTCGGCTCCTGCGGGAGCCGGCCCCGTCCGCACGTCCGGGCGCGGATCATGCGGCGCCGCAGCGGCGTGCGGGCCGTCGGAGAGGGAGCCGCGGGTCGGGGGAGGACGGCCGTCGTCAGCGGACGACGGCCGGGAGCGACTCGCGCGGACCGACCGCGCCGAGGTCGTCGAGGGAGTAGCCCCACGCGGCCACGGCGTCACCCCACCGCTCCTCCACCTGTCGGCGACGGAGGCGGGCCAGGGGCGAGCCGGTGCGCATCCCGTCCCAGGTCTGGGCGTAGCGGTCGCTCGCACCCGCCCGGATGCCGTCCGCCGGCAGGGGCGTGTCGAGCCCGAGGAGCCGGGCGACGTCGGCGAGACGGGCCTCGGCGTCGGCCACGAGGTCCTCGTAGCGCAAGACGAGCAGGCGCTCGTGGTGGGGCGCGTCCTCGAGCAGCAGCTCGTGGGCCCGCACCCAGTGCCCGACGAGGTCGGGCAGGGTCGAGTGCCGACGCCCGCTGCGCGACACCGGCCACGGGTTCCACTTCGCGAGCGCGAGCGAGGCGACGACGGGGTGGCGGACGACGACGACGAGGGCGCTGCCCGGGAACAGCGCCTGGAGGAACCGTCCCATGACGAGGTTGCCCGGAGACTTCTCCAGGAGCAGGCGGCGCGAGAGGTCCCAGTGGGGCGACCAGGCATCGACGAGGCGCTGCGCGTTCTCCGGCGAGACCAGGGGCGAGGACTCGGTGAGGTGTGCGCGCGGGTCGTTCGCGAAGCGTCCCATCCCCCCGTGGGCGCGGATCGGAGGGTAGACGTCCTGGAGGTGCACCCCCTCGTCCTCGCTGACCCCGCTGTCGGAGATGCCGGCGATCTCCGGGTGGCGGGCGAGCAGGCGGGCGAGAGGTGTCGTCCCGCTCCGGTGCAGGCCCCCCACGAACACGAACCTGGACCCCTCGAGCACCCTGTACTCCTCACTGCGGCAACGGACGACGGCTCAGTGTGGCAGTGCGGAGCCTCCACCGGGGCGTTTGCCCGGGTTGTGTCGAGTTCGGGGTGCCGGTCGGGGGGAGGACCTAGAGTTGGGCCAGGGTTCTGCGCAGGGAGCCGGCAACCGGCCGGCCGGGGTCCGGAGGTCGATCATGAACGCGTCTGTCCGTCACGCTCGCCGCGGCGCATGGTGGGGGATCCCCGTCGTGTGCGTCGTCCTCGCCACGGGCGCGTGCACGTCGGGGGGCGGCGGCGACGACGCCACGCCCACCGGGGCTCCGAGCTCCGGGACGGCCACGTCCACCGCCTCGGCGAGCCCCTCCTCCGCGGCACCGACCACACCGGACGAGATCCCCTCGGCGGCGACCGCGCCGCCGAGCGAGGCCGCCGACCGGCCCGGCCGTCAGGACAGCGCGCTGCAGCGACTGCCCGGCTCGAGCAAGGCCGGCTGCGTGGCCGTGGGCAGCCAGCGGGACGTGCGCTCGGGAGAGCTGGCCGCGGGCAACTTCGCCGACGCCCGGGCGGCGTTCAAGGCGTCCCCCACCTCGGCGTTCCCGCTCTACGTCATCCCGGCCGACGTGTCCGACGAGAAGGCGACGCTGTCGGTCACCCTCGCCCAGCGTGACGGCTCCGGGGCCGTCACCGTCAAGAGCTCCACCACCGAGACCGCCGACCGCTTCAAGTACCACCTCGTGCAGCTGACCGTCCCGTCGGCCGGCGACTGGCGCATCACCGCCACCTCCGGCAGCGCCAAGGGCTGCTGGGACGTGACCTTCGCGTCCTGACGGCCGGGCCGTGGGCCGGACGCCGACGGGGTGGGCGGACGTCGACGTCCACCCACCCCACCGGTGGTCATCGCCGCTGCGTCAGGAGGTCGTCCACGCGTCGGCGACGATGGACTTGTACGACGTGTACTCGGAGCTGGTCTTGAGGGACCAGGCGCAGTCGTTGTTGCTCGCGTTGGTCGGCGGGCGGTTGAAGTAGAACGCCGCGACGAAGTACGCGTTGTTGCTCTTCATCCACGAGTAGCCGGCCGACAGCCAGGCGCTGCGGTTGACCGTCGAGTGCGCGGCGAACTCGGGCAGGGCCGCCTTCTTGCCGTGGGCCTTCGCGAAGGAGAGGACACCGCTGGCGATCGTCGACAGCGGGACGTCGCGGCTGCGGCCCTCGCCGCAGGTGTACCAGTTGTAGGCGTCGCCGCCGATGACGTCGATGTAGGCGTCGCCGGGGTACCAGTTGACGGCCGCGATCCGGTCCGTGCTCTTGACGCGGTAGGACCACGCGGTCGCCTGGTAGACCCACTTGACGTTGGTGACGCCCTGTGCGCGGAAGAGGTCGACGACCTTGCGGTAGGCGGCGCGGTACTCGGCCGCCGTCCCCTGCTTGATCTTCGCCGAGACCTCGGGCTCGTGGCCGAAGGCCACGAGAATGGTGCCGCCGCGCGCCTTGATCGTCTTGGCCCAGCGGATCATGTCGTTGTGCAGGGCGCTGCCGGGGGCGGCCGCGGTGACCGAGCGCCACGGGAGGCCGTTGGCGTTGACCGTGACCATCCGCCCGGTCGGGACCCCGCCCTGGAAGTTGCCGTAGGAGTGGGTGGCCACGGTCTGGCCGGACATCTTGGTCAGGGTCGTGACATCGCCGGCCCCGCCGAAGAACAGCGGGCTGGCGGCCGCCGCGGCGGTGGTGGAGGCCTGGGCCGTGTCGCCCAGGGAGCGGGCGGACGCGGCGTCGGCCGGGGCGAGCGCGACGGTGGTCGCGAGGGCCGAGCCGAGGGCGAGGGTCGTGAGGCCGCGGCGGCGCCGGGGTCGGGCGTGGCGGGGGCTGGTGACAGAGGTGGGCATGGTCAGGTGCTCCTGTGACGCCGCGGCCATGGTCGGGCACCGGGAGGGCAGCGACCGACGAGCAGGGGTTGGCACGCGTCCGCGCCGGCGTCTCTGGCAGGGAGTGGACGCGCGGACTTCGGTGACGGTACGTGGCTCGGGCCGCCAAGGGAAACAATTCCCCGGCGGCGGACTCAGAATTCGGTCAGGTTTCGGTCCGTCGGTGCCGGTGCCGACCGGCCGGACGTGCTCCGGGAGGGTGCCCGCCGTCGCGGAGACCGACCTTCGGGAAGGTCTCCCGCCGGTGGGGTCCGGTCGGCCATGATGGGCGCGTGAAGGGGACAATGCTCGTCGGAGTCGTCGCGCTCGTGCTGGTCGTGGGCGCCGGCGCCCTCCTCGTGCTGCGGGCCGACCGCACCACCGCACCGGGCTGGGTCAGGTCGGTGCTGGCACGGGCACGGGCCGTCGGCGACGTCCTCGTCGCACAGCTCGGGCGCGTGGGCGCCTTCGCGGCGGCCGTCTTCCTCGGCGGCGGCGCCATGACCTTCGTCCTGTGGGTGCTCGGCGAGGGCTTCCAGGCGATCGAGCCCTACGTCGACCACCCGACCTTCGAGTGGTTCGCGGCCGGCCGCGACGCCACCTGGGACTCCATCTGGCTGGTGCTGACCAACGTGGGCGGGCTCCAGCAGACGCAGGTCCTCACCGTCGTCGCGGCCCTCGTCCTCGCCGTGCTGTGGCGACGGCGCCGGTGGTGGGTCCCCCTCGTCGTCCTCCCGGTCGGGTACCTGCTGGAGAAGAACGTCCAGGAGCTCCTCAAGCTCGTCGTCGACCGCGGGCACCCCCCGACGACGCTGGGCTCCTACCCGTCCGGCGGCTGTGCCCGCGTCATCGTCGTCTACGGCCTGGTCGTCGTCCTGGCCCTGCGGTGGACCGAGACCACGAGCCGGCGCTGGTGGGCGGCGGGCGCGGCCCTCGTGGCGCTGCTCGAGACCGTGCAGGCCTACGCCCGGATGTACAACCAGGAGCACTGGCTGACCGACGTCATCGGCGGCTTCTTCTTCGGGCTCTTCCTCCTCGCGACGATGGTCTCGGCGATGCTGCTGCTCGACGACGGAGGGACGGGGAGGACGGTCGAGGACCGCCGCGTCGAGCGGGTTCGCGTCCCCGGCTGAGCCGCCGCCACGGGCGTCACGACCGTCGGTGCCCC
This sequence comes from Phycicoccus mangrovi, assembly GCF_018729305.1. Classification (NCBI taxonomy): domain Bacteria; kingdom Bacillati; phylum Actinomycetota; class Actinomycetes; order Micrococcales; family Intrasporangiaceae; genus Phycicoccus; species Phycicoccus mangrovi. The sequence goes on from NZ_JAHHWP010000008.1 coordinate 297,514, forward strand.
CGGCTAACCTGAGACCGACATGCCCCCGCTCATCCCGCTGCGTGCCCGGCTGGCCGCCCTCGCGCCCCTCGCCCGACTCTCCGACGCCCTCGCCGCGCCGTCCGCCGAGGTCACGGCCTCGGCCCCGCCCGGCGCCCGCCACGCGGTCCTCGCCGCCCTCGCGCCCCGGCCCTCGGGCGCGCCGGTCCTCGCCGTCACCGCCACCGGGCGCGAGGCCGAGGACCTCGCCACCGCGCTCGCGTCGACGCTCGGCGCCGACGCCGTCGGCCTCTTCCCGTCCTGGGAGACCCTGCCGCACGAGCGCCTCAGCCCGCGCAGCGACACCGTCGGGCAGCGCCTGTCCGTCCTGCGCCGCCTCGCGCACCCCGAGGGTGAGGACACGACGCACGGGCGGCTCGCCGTCGTCGTCGCGCCCGTGCGCGCGGTGCTCCAGCCGATCGCCAAGGGCCTCGGCGAGCTGCGTCCGGTCTCGCTGTCGGCCGGCGAGGAGGCGCCCCTGGAGCGGGTCGTCGAGGACCTCGCGGCGGCCGCCTACGCGCGGGTCGACCTCGTCGAGCGTCGAGGCGAGTTCGCCGTCCGCGGAGGCATTCTCGACGTGTTCCCCCCGACCGAGGAGCACCCGCTCCGGGTCGAGTTCTGGGGCGACACGGTCGAGGAGATCCGCTGGTTCAAGGTCGCCGACCAGCGCTCCCTCGAGGTCGCCGAGCACGGACTCTGGGCGCCGCCGTGTCGCGAGCTGCTCCTCACCTCCTCTGTGCGCGAACGGGCCGCGGCGCTGGCCGACCAGCTGCCCGGGGTCGCCGACCTCCTCGACAAGCTGGCCAACGGCATCGCCGTCGAGGGGATGGAGTCGCTCGCGCCGGCGCTCGTCGACGGCATGGAGACCCTCCTCGAGGTCCTGCCCGACGACGCCGTGGTCGCCGCCTGCGACCCGGAGCGCGTGCGCACGCGGGCCCACGACCTCGTCGCGACGAGCGAGGAGTTCCTCCAGGCCGGCTGGGCCAACGCGGCCGGCGGCAGCGCCGTCCCCATCGACCTCGAGTCCGTCCTCGGGACGGCGTCGTTCCGCAGCCTCGCCGACCTGCGCGAGCAGGCGCGCGAGCTCGGCGTGCGCTGGCTCGACCTCACGCCCTTCAGCGGCGACGAGGACGACGACACCGTCGAGCTCGGCCTGGCCGTCTCGCCGACCTTCCGGGGCAGCACCGAGGACGCCGTCGCCGAGCTGGCCCGGCTGACCGGTGACGGCTGGTCCGTCCTCGTCGTCACCGAGGGTGCCGGCCTCGCCAAGCGCGTCACCGAGGTGCTCGGCGAGCACGAGGTGCGCGCGCGCACCTCGCCGGAGCCCGAGCTCGAGCCGGGGCTGGTGTCGGTGACGACCGGGTGCATCGGCTCGGGCTTCCTCGTCGCGGCCGAGCGGCTCGCCGTCGTCACGGAGTCCGACCTCACGGGCGCCGCCGCCGGCTCGGGCACCTCCACCAAGGACATGCGGCGGATGCCGTCCAAGCGGCGCAACCAGGTCGACCCCCTCCAGCTGCGTCCCGGGGACTTCGTCGTCCACGAGCAGCACGGGGTCGGTCGCTTCGTCGAGATGGTGCAGCGCACCGTGCAGGGCGCCACGCGCGAGTACCTCGTCCTCGAGTACGCGGCGTCCAAGCGCGGCCAGCCGGCCGACCGCCTGTACGTGCCGACCGACCAGCTCGACCAGGTGACCCGCTACGTCGGCGGCGAGCAGCCCACACTCAACAAGATGGGTGGCTCGGACTGGCAGCAGACCAAGGGCCGGGCGCGCCGCTACGTCAAGCAGATCGCGGCCGAGCTCATCCGGCTCTACTCGGCGCGCATGGCGACCAAGGGGCACGCGTTCGGCCCGGACACCCCGTGGCAGCGCGAGCTCGAGGACGCCTTCGCCCACGTCGAGACGCCCGACCAGCTCGTGACGATCGACGAGGTCAAGGCCGACATGGAGCGGGAGGTCCCGATGGACCGCCTCGTCTGCGGCGACGTCGGCTACGGCAAGACCGAGATCGCGGTCCGCGCGGCCTTCAAGGCGGTCCAGGACGGCAAGCAGGTCGCGGTGCTCTGCCCGACGACGCTGCTCGTGCAGCAGCACCTCAACACCTTCGCCGAGCGGTATGCCGGGTTCCCGGTCGTCGTCAAGGCACTGTCGCGCTTCCAGACCGACGCCGACGCGAAGGCGGTCCTCGCCGGGCTCGCCGACGGCTCCGTCGACCTCGTCATCGGTACCCACCGCCTCCTCTCGAAGGAGGTGCGGTTCAAGGACCTCGGGCTCGTCGTCGTGGACGAGGAGCAGCGCTTCGGCGTCGAGCACAAGGAGCAGCTCAAGGCGCTGCGCACCTCCGTCGACGTCCTCGCGATGTCCGCGACCCCCATCCCGCGCACGCTCGAGATGGCCGTGACCGGCATCCGTGAGATGTCCACTCTCGCAACGCCCCCCGAGGAGCGGCACCCCGTCCTCACGTACGTGGGGGCGTACGACGAGAAGACGGTGACCGCCGCGATCCGGCGCGAGCTGCTGCGTGAGGGGCAGGTCTTCCTCGTCCACAACAAGGTGTCGACGATCGAGAAGGCCGCCGCGCGCATCCGCGAGCTCGTGCCCGAGGCCCGGGTCGCCACGGCGCACGGCAAGATGGGTGAGCAGAAGCTCGAGCAGGTCGTGGTCGACTTCTGGGAGAAGCGGTTCGACGTGCTCGTCTGCACGACGATCGTCGAGACCGGCCTCGACATCAGCAACGCGAACACCCTCATCGTCGAGCGCGCCGACCGGCTCGGCCTCAGCCAGCTGCACCAGCTGCGCGGTCGCGTCGGCCGTGGTCGCGAGCGGGCGTACTCGTACTTCCTCTACCCGCCTGAGACGCCCCTCACCGAGACCGCGCTCGACCGGCTGCAGACCATCGCGAGCAACACCGACCTCGGGTCCGGCATGCAGGTCGCGATGAAGGACCTCGAGATCCGCGGCGCGGGGAACCTCCTCGGCGGCGAGCAGTCCGGCCACATCGCGGGCGTCGGGTTCGACCTCTACGTCCGCCTCGTCGGCGAGGCCGTCGCGTCCTTCCGGGGCGAGGGTGAGGAGGCGCCGGCCGAGATCAAGATCGAGCTGCCGGTCGACGCCCACCTGCCGCACGACTACGTCCCCCACGAGCGACTGCGCCTCGAGATGTACAAGAAGCTCGCGGCCGTCGTCGACGAGCAGCAGCTCGCCGAGATCGAGGGCGAGCTCGTCGACCGCTACGGCCCGGTGCCGGAGCCGGTGCGCAACCTCCTCGAGGTCGCCCGGCTGCGCACCGTCGCGCGCGCCGCCGGCATCGCCGACATCTCGGTGCAGGGGCAGCACGTGCGCTTCGGCCCGGTCGAGCTGCGCGAGAGCCAGCAGCTGCGGCTGAACCGCCTCTACCCGAAGTCGATCCTCAAGGCCGCCACGGGCTCCGTGCTCGTCCCGGCCCCGAAGACCGCCGTCGTCGGGGGCCGCCCGCTGCGCGACCAGGCCGTGCTCGACTGGGCCAGCCAGGTCATCCGGGCGGTCGTCATGGACAATGTCGGTCAGGCCGCCCAGGCCGCGACCGCCCCCGCCCGGGGATGACCCGATGAAAGGACCCCTCGTGACCACTCCGGTTCGCCGCGTCGCCGCGGCGCTCGCCCTCGGCGCCGCGCTCGTCACCGCCGGCTGTGGGACGACCGAGGCCGGCCGTGCCGCCACGGTCGACGGCCGCGTCATCACCGAGGACGAGGTCCAGGTCGCCCAGGCCCAGATCAACAAGACCTTCCCGGGGGCGAACCTCACGAGCGACCAGGTGCTCGGCCGCCTCATCGGCGCGCCGGTCTACCTCGACGAGATCGCGCAGCAGGGAGTGCCCGTCTCGGAGTCCCTCGCCCGCACGGCGTACCAGCAGCAGGAGACCTTCGACGGCGAGGCGCCGGCCGACGAGACGCTCGAGGTCCTGCGGGCGCAGCTGGCCATCCAGCAGCTCGCGCAGTCCGGCGCGTCCGTCCCGACCGAGGCGCTGACGAAGCTCGAGGTCGACGTCAACCCGCGCTACGGCGCGTTCGACGCCTCGAAGCTCACCGAGTGGGACGCGGTCCAGAGCACCGCCGGCCTGGCGACGAGCACGCCGGACTGGATCAAGACGGTCACCACCCCGCAGCAGTGAGCACCGGCCGGCTCGGCCTCGTCCTCACCTCGCCGCGGGTCGCCCCCGGGCTGCTGTCGCACCCGGCGTGGGCCGCGGTGTCGGCGGCCGACGTCCTCCTGGCCCGGTCCGCCGACGAGCCGCTCGCCGAGGCGATGACCGAGGCCGGGCTGGTCGTCGGCGAGGTCGGGGACCGGGCGCCGGCCGAGCTGGCACGGGCGCTCGTCGACCGGGCGACCGACGCCGTCGTCGTGTGGCTCGGGTCGTCCGACGGTGACCCCGGCCTGTCGGACGCCCTCGCCTCCGAGGTCTCCCGGCTGGAGACGCCGCCGGAGGTCGAGCTCGTCGTCGGCTCGTGGGACGTCCAGGGCGGCCGGCTCCTCGACGTCGTCGCGGCGATGGACCGGCTGCGCTCCCCGGGCGGGTGCCCGTGGGACGCCGAGCAGACCCACGAGAGCCTCGCGCCCTACCTCGTCGAGGAGGCGCACGAGGTCCTCGAGGCCATCGGGTCGGGGGACCCCCGTGCGCTCGCCGAGGAGCTCGGCGACGTGCTGCTCCAGGTCGTCTTCCACGCGCGGGTGGCCGAGGACGCGGGGGAGGACGGCTTCGACGTCGACACGGTCGCGGGGCTGCTCGTCGAGAAGCTCGTGCGGCGCCACCCCCACGTGTTCGCCGAGGGTGACGCGACGACGCCCGAGCAGGTCGAGCAGGAGTGGGAGCGCATCAAGGCGGCCGAGAAGGAGGCCTCGGGCGGCGGGTACGCGCAGGACGTCCTCCACGGGGTGCCCCCGACGCTGCCGGTCGACCTCGCCGCGTCGAAGGTCCGGGCGCGGGCGCGACGACGCGGGTTGGCGCTCGACCCCGACGACGCGGCCGCGCTGGACGCGGCCTTGGCGGACGTCGCCGCGGCCGAGGAGCGGGCCCGCACCGCGTTGCAGCGGCTGGCGGGCGGCGCGGTCAGCCCCGGATGAGGTCGGCCCACAGGAGGTTGTGGTCCGACCAGGGCGAGTCCCTCGTGGCGGAGGCCCCGGCGGAGAAGGTGGCCGCGCTGCCGAACACGTAGTCGATCTTGGCGGTGCCCCGCGTAGCCGGGCCGCAGCGGCACGGGACGCCCGACCGCGTGGAGGACGGCTCCACTAAGCTGCCGCGCGACCCCGCGCCGTAGCGCGGGTGGTAAAGCGGGTCCATCATCGTCGCCGACGGCACGTCGTTGATGTCGCCCGAGAGGACGACGGGCCGCCCGGGGGCGGTCACGGCGCTCAGGGTCTCGGCGATCTGCCGCTGGCGCAGGGCCGCCTTCTTCGCGCCGGGCAGCAGGTGCGCGGTGCATACCTCGGTGGGCCCACCGAGGGCGGTCCGCGCGCAGAGGACGCCGCGGAGCTCGACGGCGTTGGGGACCTGCGCGGTGAAGGTCACGCGGCGCACCGACCAGAGGCTGCTGCGCGAGACCAGGGCGTTGCCGCTGGCGGCGCCGCCGCAGCGGCCGTGCTTGGCCGGGAATGTCTGCTGGAACACGGTGTGGACGGTGACGCCGAGCTGGGCCAGGCGCGCACGCAGGGCGTCGGGCACCGGCGAGCACACCTCGTTGAGCGTCAGGACGGCGAGGCGGTCGGAGACGAACCGCTGCGCCATCCACTCCACCCGCTGGGCGGTCGTGCCCCCGCAGCCGCCCGTGCTGCCGTAGCCGCACATGTTGAACGTCCCCACGCGGTGGGTGGTGCTGGCGGCGCTCGCGGGGGCGAGGGCGAGGGGGGAGGCCACGAGCCCGGCCACGAGGCCGAGCGTCGCGACGAACCTGCGGACGGATGGGATCACGACGACCTCCGGGGGTTGCGGGTCCGCACAGTCTGCTGTCGCCGGGCATCGCGTAGGGGCTTGCGCGCAGCCGGATCCCGCCGGTTCGCGACGCGGGACGCCGATGGTCATGCGACGCAAGGTCTCCCTTCCGCACAAGGAGGTGTCCCTTCAGGTTGCTCAAGGAGTCGACCGCCGGCCGGGTCGCTGCGTCCTTGTCGTGCCGGGGTGGCAGACCAGGGCGGCGCGCTGGCGCAGCTGCGGAAGGGCAGTCCCACCCCCGCACGGCGATCCGACCCGGCAAGACGAGGCGTCTTTGCCGCCCTCAAGGTTTGCCTTGTGCGGCGCAAGGTCTCGCTCTCAGGACGCAAGGTTCCTCTTCCAGCCCGAGCGGTCTTCCGTGCGGGGGGAAGGGAAACCTTCCGCGGCGCATGGATCTCGGGAGGACACACTCTCCGGGGCGACTTGCTTCGGAACTACAAAGGCGCTTAAGGTCTGCAAGCATGGGACTGACCGAGCGTGAGCGCGAGATCGTCGCGCTCCTGCGCACCGACCCGCTCCTCGACGCCGCCGCGCTCGCCGAGCGCCTCGGCTCCACCCGCGCCGCCGTGTCGGTGCACCTGAGCAACCTCACCCGCAAGGGCGTCCTCCTCGGCCGCGGCTACCTCCTGCGCCCCGAGGCCGCCTCCGTCCTCGTCGTCGGCGGCGCCGTCCTCGACGCCAAGGTCCGCACCCGCGTCCCTGCCGTCCTCGGCACGAGCAACCCGGGCACCTCCACCGCCACGGTCGGCGGGGTCGGCCGCAACATCGCCGAGAGCCTCGCCCGGCTCGGCAGCCCCACGATGCTCGTCGCCCCCGTCGGGGACGACCTCCAGGGCCGCACCGTCGTCGCCCGCACGGAGACCGCCGGGGTCGACTGCCGCCACGTCGTCACCTCGCCCTACCCGACCGGCTCCTACACGGCCGTCCTCGGCCACGACGGCGACCTGCTCGTCGCCGTCGCCGACATGCGTGCCACCGACGAGCTGACCGTCGCCGACCTCGCCGTCGTGCCCGGCCTCCTCGGCGGCGTCGACCGCCTCGTCCTCGACTGCAACCTCCACGCCGACGTCCTGCGGTGGCTCCTGACGACGGCCGCGAGCGCCGGCGTCCCGGCCGTCGTCGAGACCGTGAGCGTCGCGAAGGCCGCCGATGCCGCCCCCGCCCTCGACGGCTCGGTGCCGGTCCACACCGTCACCCCCAACGTCGACGAGCTCGCCGCGATGCTCCGCCGCCCCGTCGACCCCGACCCGGCCTCCGTCGCGGCCGCCGCGGCCGAGCTGCACGCCCGCGGCGTCGAGCACGTCTGGGTCCGTCGCGGGATGCACGGCAGCCTCCTCTCGGTCGCCCGCCCCGGCCGGCCGGCCCGCGTGGTCCTCGTCGCCGCGCCACCCACGACCGTCGAGGACGTCACCGGCGCCGGGGACGCGATGACCGCCGGCTACGTCCACGCGCTCCTCGGCGGCGCCGACGTCGTCGAGGCCGCGCGCTTCGGCCAGGTCGTCGCCGCCCTCACCTGCGCGTCCCCGGACACCGTCCGGGCCGACCTCACCCCGGCGCTCGTCGCCGCCCACCTGACCCCCGACGCACCGCCCACCGAGGAGCTCTCCGCATGACCACCACCCCGCACCCGATGCTCTCGCTCGCCCCCGAGGTCCGCGAGGCCCTGGCCGACGGCCGCCCGGTCGTCGCGCTCGAGTCGACGATCATCAGCCACGGGATGCCCTACCCGGCGAACGTCGCGATGGCCCGCGAGGTCGAGCAGATCGTCCGGGACGGGGGCGCGGTCCCGGCGACCATCGCCGTCATCGCCGGCCGCCCGACCGTCGGCCTCTCCGACGACGAGCTCGAGATGTTCGGGGCCGACGGGGGCATCCGCAAGGTGAGCGTCCGCGACATCCCGCACGTCGTCGCCACCGGCGTCCACGGCGCGACGACCGTCGCGAGCACGATGCGCATCGCCGCCCTCGCGGGCATCCGCACCTTCGTCACCGGCGGTCTCGGCGGCGTCCACCAGGGCGCCGAGACCTCGATGGACGTCTCCGCCGACCTCACCGAGCTCTCGCGCACCGAGGTTGCCGTCATCTCCGCCGGCGTGAAGTCGATCCTCGACATCGGCCGCACCCTCGAGGTGCTCGAGACCCTCGGCGTGCCCGTCGTCGGCCTCGGCACCGACGAGTTCCCCTCGTTCTTCTCGCGCTCCAGCGGCCTGCCGGTCCCGATGCGGGTCGACACCCCCGAACAGGTCGCCGAGCTGATGCACGCCTCCTTCGGGCTGGGCCTCGGCGTCGGGATCTCCATCGCCAACCCGGTGCCGGCGGAGCACGAGATGTCCCACGAGGACATCGACGACGTCATCGCCCGGGCCCTCGCCGAGTGCTCCGAGCAGGGCGTGACCGGCAAGGACATCACGCCCTTCCTCCTCGGCCGGCTCGTCGAGCTGTCCGACGGCCGCTCCCTCGAGACCAACCTCGCGCTGGTGCGCCACAACGCCCGCGTCGGCACCGCGATCGCCGTCGCGTACGCCGCGACCGCCTGAGGGCAGGTCCCGCCCACCGCGAGCGACGTCCCGCGTCGACCCGCCCGCGCACCCCTTCTGACCTGCGGGCCCGCTGGCTAGGGTGACGCCCGTGAGGGTGCGGGTGCTGGGGAGCACGGCCGTCGACGCCGGTGACGGGCCGGTGGTCCTCGCCGCGCGCCGGCCGCGCAGCATCCTCGCCGCCCTCTCGCTGTCGCCCGGTGCGACGACGAGCGCCGACCGGCTGGTCGACCTCGTGTGGGGGGAGCGGGCCCCGGCAGGGGCGCTCGGAACCCTCCACTCGTACATCAGCGGCCTGCGCCGCGTCCTCGAGCCCGACCTGGCACCCCGCGCCCGGCCCACGGTGCTCGTGACGAGCGATGCCGGGTACCGGCTCGCGCTCGACCCCGACCGGGTCGACGCCGTGGTCTTCGCCCGCGAGGTGCGCGCGCGGCACGCGGCGCTCGCGCCGCTGTGGTCGCAGCTGACCACCGGCCCGGACGGCGGCTGGCCGACGCGCGACGAGCTGGGCGAGCACGTCGAGGCGCTCGAGGCGGCCCTGCGGACGTGGACGGGCACGGCGTACGCCGACCTCGGCGACCACCCCGACGTGCTGGCGGACCGGGCGGCCCTCGACGAGCTGCGCACGACGGCGGAGGAGGACACCGCGCTCGGGCTGCTGGCGCTCGGGGAGCACGCCGCGGTGCTCGCGGCCGCCGAGCAGGCCGTGTCCCGTCACCCGCTGCGCGAGCGCAGCCACTGCCTCCGCGCGCTCGCGCTCGTGCGGACCGGTCGGCAGGCGGAGGGGCTGGAGGCGCTGCGCGGGTACCGGCGACGGCTCGCCGAGGACCTCGGCCTCGACCCCGGGACGGAGGTGCAGGCCCTGGAGGCGGCGGTGCTGCGCCAGGACCCGGCGCTGGGCCGGTGGCTCGCACCCGGTCCGGGTCCGACGCCCGGCCGGCGGGCCACCCCGGAGGCGGTGGCCACCGATGCTGCCGCGGCGGCTCCGGCCGTCCCCCTCGCGGGCTGGCCGCTGGTCGGGCGCGAGCCCGAGCGCGCGGCCCTCGTCGACCTCCTCTCGTCCGCTGCCGGGGGGCGCCCCGGGCACCTCCTCGTGGTCGGCGACCCGGGGACCGGCAAGACCCGGCTCGTCGACGACGTCGTCGCCGCGGCCCACGAACGCGGGATGGTGTCGGCCGTCGGCCGCTGCTCGCAGGACGACGGGGCACCACCCTTCTGGCCCTGGTTCGCGCTCCTCGAGGGCCTGGGCATCGACCCGCCGGAGGGGCTGGTCGACACCGGTGGCGACGGCGGCGACGGCGCCGCCCGGGCCTTCGCCGTGCAGGACGCCCTGGCGCGAGCGGTGCGGCGGCGGTCGCACGGCGAGCCGGTGCTCCTCGTGGTCGAGGACCTGCACTGGGCCGACACGCGCACGCTCCGGGCCCTGGCGCACCTCGTCACCGCGCTGCGGCCGGGGGACCGGGTCGCCCTCGTCCTGACCCGCCGCAGCCGGCCTGCGCCCGCGGGCGCGCTCGCCGACCTCGGTGCGGCCCTGGCCCGGCACGGTGGCCGCACGCTGGAGCCGGCTGGGCTCGCCCCCGCGCAGGCCCGCGAGCTCGTGGCGGCGGTGTCCGGGGCCGAGCGGGCGCCGTCCGCGGCGGAGGTCGACGACTGGTGCGCCCGGACCGGCGGCAACCCGTTCTTCCTCGTCGAGCTCGCGCGGCTCGCCGTCGCCCCCGGAGGGTGGCGGGGGGAGGTCCCGGAGTCGGTGCAGGTCGTCGTCGCGCGCCGCCTGGCGGACCTGCCCGAGGACACGCGCGAGGTCCTGCTCGTGTCCGCGGCGCTCGGGCGGGCGCACTCCCCGCTCCTGCTCGCGCACGTCGGCGGCTGGGACCCGGCCCGGGTCGCCGAGCTCCTCGAGCCCGCGGAGGAGGCCGGGATCGTGCACCACCGGGACGACGGGTCCCTCGCCTTCGAGCACGCCCTCACCCGGGACGCGGTCCTCGCGACGTCGACCACCGCCGCGGTCGCGCGCACCCACGGGCGCATCGCCCACGCGCTCGCGAGCGTGTCGGACGCCGCGGTGCCGGCGGCCCAGCGCGCCTTCGACCTCGCCCACCACTGGCTCGCCGCCGGGCCCGTCCACGCCCCGCGCGCGTGGCGTGCCGCCGAGGGCGCGGCCGTGCGGGCGCGTCGCCTGTTCGCCAACGTCGAGGCCACCGACCTGTACCGCTCGGCGCTCGACGCCCACGCCCTCGACCCCGCCGGGACGCGAGAGGAGCGCTACGACCTGCTGCTCGCCTACTCCGAGGCGGCGGCCCACTCCGGACGGTGGCGCCGGGTCGTCGAGGCCGTCGTCGAGGCGGTGGCCCTGGCCCGTGCGGCCGAGGACCCGGAGCGGGTGGCCAGGGCGGCCTCGGAGCTGACCCGCTACTCGGTGTGGACTCCCCAGGAGATGGGCGAGGTGGACGAGGACCTCCTCGACGACCTGCGCGCGGCGCTCGCGGCTTCGGGGGACCAGGACTCGCCGGCCCGCTGCGTCCTCATGCTGGCGCTCGCCGTGCAGCTGTACTACCGCTGGGGGAGCGAGCCGGAGGTGGACGCCCTCGTCGACGAGGGGACCGCGATGGCGCGGCGTCTCGGCGACCGGGCCCTCCTCGCGTGGGCGGCGCACGCCGGCTGGATCGCGCTCTGGCGACCCACCGAGCTCGCGCGTCGCACCCGGCTGGCGGACGAGGAGCTGGCCGCCGCCACGGGTGGTGAGGACGCCGCGGCCGAGGCGCTGGCCCACCTGACCCGGGCCGGCATCGCGATCGAGCACGGTGACCTCGACGGGTGGGTGGCCGGGTCGGAGGCCGCGGACCGGATCGCCCGTCGCCGGCGGCTCGCCTACGTCGAGTACGTCCTGCACTTCGTCCGCTTCTCGCTCGCGACGTTGCGGGACGAGGACGCCGCGGCGGACGCCCACGCCGCGGCCATGCGCTCGATGCAGGACGGTCTCGCGACACCTGCGCTCGAGCAGAACGAGTTCGGGATCCTCTACAGCACCGCCACGTGGCGGCCGGGGGTGGCCGAACAGCTCGTCGAGCCGCTGTACGCCGAGTTCGTCGCCGAGCCGTTCGACCTCGGGCGGTGGGCGATGCTCCACCTCCTCGCGCTCGTCGACCGCGAGGACGCGCTCCGCACCGAGCTCGAGCGGGTCCCGATGCCGCCGTTCCGCAACCGCTGGTGGCACACCGCCGAGGCCGCTGCCCACGTGCTGGTCGCGGCGCGGCTGCGGGACCCACGTCTGGCGCGTGAGGCCGTCGACGCGCTGCGGCCGTCCGAGGGCACGATGGCCCTGACCGGGATCGCGCTCGTCAACGGGCCGGTCGACGGCTACCTCGCCCTGGGGCTCGCGGTGCTGGGCGAGACGGAGGGGGCGGCGCGGCTGGCGGACCGGGCCGGGGTGCTGGCCGACCGGTGGGGGATGAGCGCGTACACGCGGATGCTGGCCGGGGAGCGGGTCCGGCTCGGGTTCTGACCCCGGGCGGACCCGTTCGCGCCGGGGTCGGTCAGCCCTCGGCGTACCGGAACGCCGCCTCCTCACCGCGCTCGAACCGGCGGCGCACGACGAGGTGCAGCACCCGGTACGCGGGACCGGCCATCGCGAACATCCGGTCCCTGCCCTCCTGCGGGAGCCGGTGCAGCGCCCACCCGACGACGAAGCCGATCTCGCGAGCGGGGTAGGACCGGCCGATGGCCTTCTCGACGGCGTCGAACTCCGCCTCCGTCATGACCCGCTGCACGAGCGGCAGGACGACGGTCTCCTCGTGCCGGAGGTGCTCGTCGAGCAGCTCCCGCAGGCCGGCGAGCCGGATGCCGAGGGCGTTGCGGTGGGCGTCGCACGGGTGGCCGGCCATCGCCCGGAAGGCGTCGGCGCACGCGGAGACCAGCGGGTCGATGCCCTCGTGCTCCTCGCTCATCGCGCGGACCTCGGCGGCGTCCGCCGGCGTGCCGCGCTCGGCGACGGCGCGGGCGAGGACCGGCCAGTAGAGCTCGTCCTCGGCGGTGTGGTGGTGGTGCAGGGTCGAGGTGAACCGACCCCAGCGCGTGACGAGCGCCTCCCAGACGGCGGTCTCGCCGACGGGGGTCCGGTGGGCGGCCGACGCGAAGGCGGCGAGGTCCCGGCGGAAGGCGTGGTGCATCACGTACATGCCGGTGTGGTCCAGCGGACCGTCGGCGACGTGGGTCTGGCCGGGCAGGTCCAGCTGGCCCCGGGTGGTCGTCGTGGTGGTGGACATCGGTCTCTCCTCGTGGTCGGGGGTCGGGCCCCGCTGTCGTAGTGGTGCGACCACCGTCGACGGCCGCGCTTGGGTGCGGCTTGGGCGGCAGGGTGCGCGACGCCGCAAGGGCCGCCCAAGCGGGGCCGACGAGCCTCGACCCGACACCCCGTCGACCACCAGAAGGAGCCCTCGTGCCCACCACCTCCACCCGCCCGGTCCCCTCCGGGCGCCGCGTCCTCGTCATCGGCGCCACCGGCCTCATGGGCCGGGAGGTCGTCCGGGCACTGCGCGAGCGCGGCGCCACCCCCGCGGTCCTCGTCCGTGACCCCGCCCGCCTGGTCTCCCGCGACGGCGTCGAGGTCGTCGTGGGCGACCTGCGCGACGCCGCGTCGGTGCGCCGGGCCGTCGCCGGCGCCGACGTCGTCTTCCACGTCTCGCCGCACGAGCCCGACGAGGTCGCGCTGACGACCACGGTCGTCGAGGCGTGCGAGGCCGCGGGGACCCGGCTGGTCTTCGCCGGGGTCCACGCCGTCGGTCGCACCGCGCTGCACGCGTGGCTGCTGCGCCGCCTGTACGGCGTGCTGCTGCCCCGCTACCGCGGCAAGCTCGCGCTCGCGCGCCGGGTCGAGCGCTCGGCGACCGACCCCGTCGTCCTCGTCCCGTCCAACTTCATGCAGAACGACGAGGTCCTCCTCGACGTGCTGCGCGCCGGCGAGCACGTCCACCCGGCCCACCCGAAGGGCCTCAACCGGGTCGACCTGCGTGACCTCGGTGAGGTGGCCGCGCGCATCCTCCTCGACCCCGCGTTCCCGTCCGGCACCCACGCGGTCGTCGGTCCCCGCTCGCTCACGGGTCCGGAGTGCGCCCGGATCTGGTCCGAGGCGCTCGGCCACCCGGTCGCCTACCGCGGGGACGACGACGAGGCCCTCGACCGCGCCCTGCGCGCGCACCTGACCGGCCACCGGCTGGAGGACTGGCGCTCGTCGATGCGGGTCATCCGCCGGATGTCCGTCGTGGCCACGCCGGCGCAGCTCGCCGAGACCGAGCGGCTGCTCGGCCGGCGCCCGACCGACCTGCGCGAGATGGCCGCGCGCGTCGTGGCGGAGCACGCCGTGGGCGTCGGCTGACGCACGTGGCCGGGCCCGCCGTCCCGGGGCGTCCGGGGAGCGGGTCGGTCCCGGCCGACCCGCTCCGCCCCGGCTAGGCTCGACAGGAAACGTGTCCCCACCCTCCCGGGAGTTCCTGTGGCCAGCATCGAGGCAGTAGGCGCGCGCGAGATCCTCGACTCGCGCGGCAACCCCACCGTCGAGGTCGAGGTCGCCCTCGACGACGGCACCGTCGCCCGCGCGGCGGTCCCCAGCGGCGCGTCGACCGGCGCCTTCGAGGCCGTCGAGCGCCGTGACGGCGACAAGGGCCGCTACGGCGGCAAGGGCGTCGAGAAGGCCGTCGACGCGGTCATCGACGAGCTCGGCCCGAAGCTCCTCGGCTTCGAGGCGAGCGAGCAGCGCCTCGTCGACGCCGAGATGCTCGCCATCGACGGCAGCGCCAACAAGGAGAAGGTCGGCGCCAACGCCATCCTCGGCGTCTCGCTCGCCGTGGCCCGCGCTGCGGCCGACTCGGCCGACCTGCCGCTCTTCCGCTACGTCGGCGGCCCGAACGCGCACGTCCTGCCGGTGCCGATGATGAACATCCTCAACGGCGGCAGCCACGCGGACTCCAACGTCGACATCCAGGAGTTCATGATCGCGCCGATCGGCGCCGAGTCCTTCCGCGAGGCCCTGCGCTGGGGCGCGGAGGTCTACCACGCGCTCAAGTCGGTGCTCAAGGAGAAGGGCCTCGCCACCGGCCTCGGCGACGAGGGCGGCTTCGCGCCGAACCTCGAGTCCAACCGCGCCGCGCTCGACCTCATCCTCGAGGCGATCGAGAAGGCCGGCTACACCCCGGGCGAGCAGATCGCGCTGGCGCTCGACGTCGCCGCGTCCGAGTTCCACGACGACGGCTCCTACACCTTCGAGGGCGGCTCGAAGAGCGCGGACGAGATGGTCGACTACTACGCCGACCTCGTCGCCTCCTACCCGCTCGTGTCCATCGAGGACCCGCTCAACGAGGACGACTGGGAGGGCTGGAAGGCGATGACCGACCGCCTCGGCACCCAGGTCCAGATCGTCGGCGACGACCTCTTCGTCACCAACCCCGAGCGCCTCGCCCGCGGCATCGAGAGCGGCACCGCCAACGCGCTCCTGGTCAAGGTCAACCAGATCGGCTCGCTGACCGAGACCCTCGACGCCGTCGACCTCGCGCACCGCAACGGCTACCGCTGCATGATGAGCCACCGCTCCGGCGAGACGGAGGACGTGACGATCGCCGACCTCGCGGTCGCGACCAACTGCGGACAGATCAAGACCGGCGCCCCGGCCCGGTCCGAGCGCGTCGCGAAGTACAACCAGCTCCTGCGCATCGAGGAGGAGCTCGACGACGCCGCGGTCTACGCCGGCGCGAGCGCCTTCCCGCGGTTCGCCGCCCGCCAGGGCTGAGCCGGACCGGAGGAGCCAGGCCGATGGCCACCAGCCGCAGCACCGGACCCGCGTCGCGCCCACCGCGACGTGGGTCCGCGGCGCGCCCGGCGGCGAAGGCCGGCCCCGCCCGGTCCTCGACGCGCTCGTCCGCCCGGTCGGCGTCCGCGTCACCGCGGCCCTCGACCACCGGCACGACGACGGCGAAGGTGGTGCGGCGCACCCCGACCGGCTGGCGTGGTCAGGTCGGCGGGGCGATGTCGAACCGGATGGTGCGGCGCACGGCGGTGCTCGCGAGCATCGCGATCTTCCTCGTCGTGCTGCTCACCTCCTCGGTGGCGGCGTGGCTGCACCAGCAGGGCCAGATCGCCGCGCTGCGCGACAAGGTCAGCAGCCAGGAGGCCGACGTCGCGTCGCTGCGCGAGGAGCGTCAGCGGTGGGAGGACCCGGCCTACGTCGAGCAGCAGGCCCGTCAGCGGCTGAAGTTCGTCCGTCCCGGTGAGCGCGCCTACACCGTCCTCGACCCGGAGTCGAGCGACGAGTCCGTCAAGGCCGCGACGGGTCCCGGTGCGGGAGAGGCCGTTCCGGCCCTCCCGTGGTACGACACCGTGTGGCAGTCCGTCCGCACCGCCGACGCCCCGGGGGCCCGGCGATGACCGGGGGCCCCGACCTGCCGCCCGTCGCGCAGGAGGACCTCGACGCCGTCTCCCGCCAGCTCGGCCGCGAGGCCCGCGGTGTGGCCGCCGTCGGCCACCGCTGCCCGTGCGGCGAGCCCGACGTCGTGCGCACCGAGCCGCGCCTGCCGGACGGCACGCCCTTCCCGACCTCGTTCTACGCCACCTGCCCCCGGCTCACCGGCGCGATCTCCACGCTCGAGAGCCAGGGCGTCATGCGCGAGATGACCGAGCGCCTCGGCACCGACGACGACCTGCGCGCCGGCTACGAGGCCGCGCACGCCGACTACCTCGCGCGCCGCGCCGAGCTCGGTGACGTCCCGGAGGTGGCCGGCATCTCCGCCGGTGGGATGCCGACGCGCGTCAAGTGCCTCCACGTCCTCGTCGCCCACTCGCTGGCCGCCGGCCCGGGCGTCAACCCGCTCGGCGACGAGGCCCTCGACCTGCTCGACCCCTGGTGGGAGCGCGGCTCGTGCGCGGCGGACGCCGCCGCGGGGGAGCGCGCGTGACCCGTCGGGTCGCCGCCGTCGACTGCGGCACCAACTCGATCCGCCTGCTCGTCGCCGACGTCGGCGACGACGGGTTGCTGACCGACGTCGTCCGCCGGATGGAGGTCGTGCGGCTCGGCCAGGGCATCGACCGCACCGGCGTCATCGCACCCGAGGCGATGGAGCGCACGCTCGCCGCGGCGGCCGGCTACGCCGCGACCTGCCGCGAGCTCGGGGCGGAGCGCGTGCGGTTCGTCGCCACCTCGGCCTCGCGGGACGCCCGCAACGCCGACGAGTTCGTCGCCGGCGTCCGCGACGCCTTCGGCGACCTCGACGTCGCGCCCGAGGTCGTCGCCGGCGAGGTCGAGGCGCGGCTGTCCTTCACCGGGGCCACCGGCGACCTGCGCCGGCTCGGCATCCCCGGGCCCTACCTCGTCGTCGACCTCGGTGGCGGCTCGACCGAGCTGGTCCGCGGCACCGACGACGTCGAGGCCGGGCGCTCGGTCGACGTCGGCTGCGTCCGGATGACCGAGCGCCACCTCGCCGGCGACCCGCCCACCCCCGAGCAGACCGAGGCCGCGCGCCACGACGTGCGGGCCGCCCTCGACGCCGCCGAGGAGGCCGTCGACCTGTACGGCCTCGCCGCGGTCGTCGGCCTCGCGGGCTCCATCACGACGGTCACCGCCCACGCCCTCGGGCTCGGCGGCTACGACCGGGACGCCATCCACCTCGCCGAGGTCCCGCTCGCCGGCCACCGCGCCTCGTGCGCCGCGCTCCTCGCGATGCCGCGGGCCGAGCGCGCCGCGCTGCCCTACATGCACCCCGGCCGGGTCGACGTCATCGGCGCCGGCGCGCTCGTCTGGGACGAGGTGCTCGCCCGGGTCGCCGACCGGTCACCGGGCGTGCGGGTGGTCACGAGTGAGCACGACATCCTCGACGGCATCGCCCTGTCGATCGCGGACGGCTGACGCGGGCCTCCTGCTGTGGCAGGCTCCCGGCCCATGGGTGCCGAGGCGGACGAGGGAGCGGGTCGGCCGACGCACCTGCTCCTCGTGCGCCTCATGGCCGGGGTGTCGGGGCTGCTCGCGCTCGCCCTCGTCGTGCTGTGCTTCCTGGTGCCGGCCTCGCAGGTGCCCGTCGTGCTCGCGGGAGCGGTCGTCGGGCTGGTCGGTGTCGTCGGCTGCGTCATCCTCGCGAGGTCGCTGCGGCGGGACACCGCGCCGGCCGCGCTGCGGGGGAGCGCCGTCGGCGTCCTCATGCTCGTCGCCGCCGCGGTCCTCCTCGCGCCGGCCGTCGTCTGGCTCGTCGCCGGCGGGACGGAGGCGTTCACGACACTCGGGCTGAGCACGGTCGCGGTGCCCGCCGGGGTGGCCGTCGCCGCCGTCCTCGTCGGCCCTGCCCTCGGACGCGACGGCTGAGGTCGCCGCCGGCCGAGCGGGCCGGCGCGCTACGGTGTGCGCGCCCCCGTAGCCCAACCGGCAGAGGCAGGCGCCTTAAAAGCGCCCCAGGTGCGGGTTCGACTCCCGTCGGGGGCGCGCAGCGCCCCCGCAGGGAGTCGGGAGGAGCCCGAACGGAGTGAGGGCGACGGTTCCCGTCGGGGGCGCGCAGCGCCCCCGCAGGGAGTCGGGAGGAGCCCGAACGAAGTGAGGGCGACGGTTCCCGTCGGGGGCGCGCAGCGCCCCTGCACTCCTTCCCCGAATGTGTGTGACGAACGTCGGTGGGGCGATGTTCTTCACACACGTTCGCGGGGAGGGGCGCGGCGGGGTCTCAGCGGGAACTCAGCAAGGTGCTCGCACGTCTAGGCTGTACGAACGACGGTGACCCCCACCGCCACGACCAGCACGGAGGAACGATGGCCAACAACCCGGCCTTCAACCGGATGGAGCAGGACGCCCGCAACGGGTACGCCGGCTTCCGGTCCACCCCCGCCCCGCAGCAGGCCGACCCGATGAGCCCCCAGCAGCTGCAGGACATGTACAACGCGCCGTCGGCGATGCGCCCCGGCACCGAGCGCGCCGTGACGATGGACGACGTCGTCATGAAGACGCTGAGCCTCTTCGCCATCGTCCTCGTGACCGGCGCGGTCGGCTGGACGCTCACGGCGAACAACCCGGCCCTCGGCCTCCCGGTCGTGTTCGGCGGGATGATCGCGACGCTCGTCCTCGGCCTCGTCATCGCCTTCAAGAAGACCCTCAGCGTCCCGCTCATCGTCGCGTACGCGGTCTTCGAGGGCCTCTTCGTCGGTGGCGTCAGCCAGGTCTACTCCGGCGCCTTCGACCCGCCCGGCACGCCGGTCTTCGAGGGCATCGTCGCCCAGGCCGTCCTCGCGACCGTCGCGACCTTCGCCGGCATGTTCCTCGCCTACAAGACCGGCCTGATCAAGGTCACCGCCAAGTTCCGCCGCATCGTGACGATGATGATCTTCGGGTACGCGATCTTCGCCCTCGTCAACGTCGTCTACGCCGTCGCGACGAACACGCCGTTCGGCATCGGCGGCACCGGCGCGCTCGGCATCGGCATCTCGCTCTTCGCCGTCGGTCTCGCGGCCGTGACGCTGGCGCTCGACTTCGACTCGATCGAGTACGCCATCCGCACCGGCGCCCCGCAGAAGTACTCGTGGCTCCTCGCGCACGGCCTCATCGTCACGCTCGTGTGGCTGTACATCGAGTTCCTGCGCCTGCTCGGTCGGCTCCGCAACTGACCGGACCCAGCACCGACGACGCCGGGGTGGCCCACGCCACCCCGGCGTCGTCGTCCCCGGACGTCCTCGACGGCCCGCCGCGCACCGAACTCGAGCGCATCCGGCGTCGATGGGCGCAGCTGCCGCTCGCCACCGCCCAGGCGCACGCCGGCGCCCTGCGTGCCCTCGCCGAGCACCTCGCGGGCCTGACGGCGCCCGGCGTCCCGGTCCCCGACCTCGGCCCGGCCGCACTGCCCGACCAGCTGGCCGTGCTCGCGTGGGACGCCGTCGCGGCCGGCGGGCCGGAGGCGGCCGCCGACGTCACCGAGCGGCTGGTCGCCCTCCGCCGCGCCCTGCCCTGACCGATCTGCACCCACTCATTGCGCATCCGCCACCTGCGGGAGGCCTCCGAGGAGGTCCCGAGGTGGCGGATGGGCAATCAGTCGGGGGTGACGGGCGTCAGGAGAGGCGCTCGACGACGATGGCCATGCCCTGGCCGCCGCCGACGCACATCGTCTCGAGGCCGAACTGGCCGTCGCGGGCCTGCAGCCCGTTGAGGAGCGTCGTCATGATGCGGGTGCCGGTGGAGCCGAAGGGATGCCCGAGGGCGATGGCCCCGCCGTGGACGTTGAGCTTGTCGAGGTCCATCCCGAGGTCGTCGGCACTGGGCAGCACCTGGGCGGCGAAGGCCTCGTTGATCTCGTAGAGGTCCATGTCGTCGATGGTCATGCCGGCGCGGGCGAGCGCCTGGCGCGAGGCCTCGACCGGGCCGAGGCCCATGATCTCGGGGGAGAGCGCCGAGACGCCGGTCGAGACGATGCGCGCGAGCGGGGTCAGGCCGAGCTCCTTCGCGCGGGTGTCGCTCATGACGACGACACCGGAGGCGCCGTCGTTGAGCGGGCAGCAGTTGCCGGCGGTGACGGTGCCGTTCTCGCGGAAGACCGGCTGGAGGCCCTGCACACCCTCGAGCGTGACGCCGGCGCGCGGGCCGTCGTCGGTGGAGACGACGCCGCCGCCGGCGAGCGTGACGGGGAGGATCTCGCGGGCGAAGAAGCCGTCGGCGATGGCCTTCTCGGCGCGGTTCTGGCTCGTGACGCCCCACTCGTCCTGGCGCTGGCGCGAGACGCCGCGCAGCGTCGCGACGTTCTCGGCGGTCTGGCCCATCGCGAGGTAGACGTCGGGCAGGAGGCCCTGCTCGCGCGGGTCGGACCACGTCGTGTTGGCGGCGGCCATCTCGGCCGAGCGCTCCATCGCCTCGGCGAAGACCGGGTTGAGCGCGTCGGGGTCGGACTCCCCGGCGCCGCGGAAGGCCGCGTTGGTCGAGACCGACTCGACGCCGCCGACGACGAACGCGTCGCCCTCGCCGGCCTTGACCGCGTGGAACGCCATCCGCATCGTCTGGGTCGAGCTGGCGCAGAAGCGGTTGACGGTGGCGCCGGGCAGGCCGTCGAGGCCGGCGAGGACGCCGATGACGCGCGCCATGTTGTTGCCGGCCTTGCCGCTGGGGTCGGCGCAGCCCCAGTACAGGTCGTCGAGGGTGGTCGGGTCGAGCCCGGGCAGCTGCTCGAGGAGGCCGCGGACGACCTGCGCCGACAGGTCGTCGGGCCGGACCTCGCGCAGGGAGCCCTTGAAGGCGCGCCCGATCGGGGTGCGGGCGGTGGCGACGATGACGGCCTCGGTCACGGGGTCCTCCTGGCGGTGGTCGGCGGGCGGGCCACGGGCCCACCTCGCGAGGTGAGCGAGCGCTCACCACGGGTCGCACCAGCCTAGGCCGCGACCCGGGAGGAGGGAACCGGGACGGCACGTGGGGTGGGTCTCGTCGGGCGCGCCCGCGAGGGGTCGTGCATCCGGGCGCGGAGGGACATGATGGCCCCATGGGCACCTCGCGCAGCCGGGCATCCTCCGGGTCTCCGTACGAAGCGACCGTCGGGTTCGCCCGCGCCGTCCGCGTCGGGAACCACGTCGCCGTCTCCGGCACGGCACCGATCGGTGAGAACGGCCAGGTGAGCAAGGACGCCGGCCAGCAGACCCGCCGCTGCTGGGAGATCGCGCTCGGCGCGCTCGCCGAGCTCGGCGGGCGGCCGGAGGACGTCGTCCGCACCCGGCACTACGTGACCGACCTCGACGTCGTCGACGCCGTCTCGGCCGTGCACGGCGAGATCTTCGGCGACATCCGGCCGGCCAGCACCATGGTGCGCGTCGCCGGGCTGGTCGACGAGCGCTGGCTCGTCGAGGTCGAGCTCGACGCCATCGTCGACGGCGACTGAGGCGCGGGGCGCGCCGCTCAGCCGGCGCTGCTCGCGCCCTCGTGGGCCCCGGTGACGGCAGTGCCCCCGGCCGGGGGAGCGCCACCGGGCCGGCGGCGCAGGAGCACCGCCCACCGCCCGCGAGGGCCGCGGTCCTGGCCGGCGATCTCGGTCGGCGACACCTCGGTGCCCGCCTCGCGCACGGCCTGGCCGGCGGCGACGGCCACCGGGTTCACGCCCTCGCCGCGGCGCGGCTCGGGGGCGCGGTCGCCCGTGTCCTCGCCCCAGACGCGCAGGGCGGCGCAGACGCTCGGCAGCAGCACGGCGGCGGCGCGGGCGTAGCCGGCCGCGGAGGGGTGGAACTGGTCGGCGCTGAACATCTCGCGGGGCCGCGCGCGGAACTCCGGTCCGAGCAGGTCGCCCAGCGAGACGGTGCGGCCACCGGCCTCGACGACCGCGACGGTCTGGGCGGCGGCGAGGTCGCGCGACCACCGCCGCATGAGGGTGCGCAGCGGCTGCTGGATCGGCTCGATGGTCCCGAGGTCGGGGCAGGTGCCGACGACGACCTCGCAGCCCAGGGCCCGGATGCGCCGGACCGTCTGCTCGAGGTGCCGGACGGCGGCGGCGCGCTCGATCCGGTGGGTCACGTCGTTGGCTCCGACCATGACGAGGACGACGTCGGGCCGCATCACGTCCTCGAGGGCGTTGGCCAGCTGGCGCTCGAGGTCGCTCGACTCCGCCCCGACGACGGCGCGGTTGGTCAGCCGGACCGGGCGACCGGTCAGGGCCGCGACGCCGTTGGCCACGATCGCCCCGACGGTCTCGTGGGGCTCGTCGGCGCCCATCCCGGCGGCCGAGGAGTCGCCGAGGACGACGACCTCCCACGGCGTGCCGTGCCCGGCGCCGTAGACGCCGTCGTCGTCGGGCGAGGTGTCGAAGGGACGGCCGATGAGGCGGCGGGCGATGGCCGCCTCGGTCTTGATGACGCCCCAGCCGAGCGCGCCGAGGGCGGCTCCGGCCGCGGCGAGGCCGCCCCCGCCGTACGCGGCGGTGGCGGCGATCCTGCGAGCCCTGCGTGCGCGGCCCATCGATCCTCCTGCCGGGGTGGACGTCCACCGTAGCCCCGGCGGCCGACAGCTCGGGCCGGATGCCCCCGGCCGCGCCCCTACCGTGGACGGATGGACAGCTGGAGCGGCCGGACGGCCGAGGAGACCCGCACGGTCGCACCGGGTGACACCGCCCGGTCGGTGGGGTCCGGCGATCTCCCCGTCCTCGGCACGCCCCGGCTGCTCGCCTGGCTCGAGGCGGCGACGGTGGCGGCGGTGGCCGACGTCCTCGAGGCGGGCGCGACGAGCGTCGGCACGCGGGTCGAGCTCGGGCACACGGCGCCGAGCGCGGTGGGGGAGCAGGTGACGGTGCGGGCCGAGGTCGTCGGCCACGACGGACGCCGCCTGCGCTTCGTGGTGCAGGCGCACGACGCCGCCGGGCGCATCCTCGCCTCGGGGACGGTTGAGCGGGTCGTCGTCGACGCGGCGCGGTTCGTCGACCGCGTCGGGCGCGGCTGAGGCACCGCTCGTCGGCGCGCGGGGGCGCCCGCCCGGGCCGTGACAGGATGGCGGGCGTGAAGTACGCCGAGCACATCGCAGACCTCGTCGGGGACACCCCGCTCGTCAAGCTCAACTCTGTGACCGAGGGCATCGGGGCGACCGTCCTGGCCAAGGTGGAGTACCTCAACCCGGGTGGGTCGGTGAAGGACCGCATCGCGCTGAAGATGGTCGAGGCCGCCGAGGCCTCCGGCGAGCTCCAGCCGGGCGGCGTCATCGTCGAGCCGACCTCCGGCAACACCGGGGTCGGGCTCGCGCTGGTGGCCCAGCGCAAGGGCTACACCTGCATCTTCGTCTGCCCGGACAAGGTCTCCGAGGACAAGCGCAACGTGCTGCGCGCGTACGGCGCCGAGGTCGTCGTCTGCCCGACGGCGGTCGCGCCGGACCACCCGGACTCGTACTACTCCGTCTCGGACCGGCTCGTCCGCGAGACGCCGAAGGCCTGGAAGCCGGACCAGTACTCCAACCCCAACGGCCCGCTCTCGCACTACGAGAGCACCGGCCCGGAGATCTGGCGCGACACCGACGGCGAGATCACCCACTTCGTCACCGGCGCCGGCACCGGCGGCACGATCAGCGGCGCCGGCCGCTACCTGCGCGAGGTCTCGGCCGACCGCGCGGGCGGCCGCGTCCAGGTCGTCGCCGCCGACCCCGAGGGCTCGGTGTACAGCGGCGGCTCGGGCCGCCCGTACCTCGTCGAGGGCGTCGGCGAGGACTTCTGGCCGAGCGCCTACGACCCCGACCAGGTCGACCGCGTCGAGGCCGTCTCGGACGCCGACTCCTTCGAGATGACCCGCCGCCTCGCCCGCGAGGAGGGCCTGCTCGTCGGCGGCTCCTGCGGGATGGCCGTCGTCGCCGCGCTGCGGGTGGCCCGCGAGCTGCCGGACGACGCGGTCGTCGTCGTCCTCCTGCCGGACTCCGGCCGCGGCTACCTCTCGAAGATCTTCAACGACGACTGGATGGCCTCCTACGGCTTCATGAAGGCCGAGAACCAGCGCACCGTCGGCGACGTGCTGCACGCCAAGGCCGGCGACCTGCCCGCGCTCGTCCACACGCACCCGAACGAGACGCTGCGCGACGCCATCGAGATCCTGCGCGAGTACGGCGTCTCGCAGATGCCGGTCGTCAAGGCCGAGCCGCCGGTCGTCTCCGGCGAGGTCGCGGGCGCGGTCTCCGAGCGCGCGCTGCTCGAGGCGCTGTTCACCGGCTCGGCGCACCTCGCCGACCCGGTCGAGAAGCACATGAGCGAGGGCCTGCCGCTCGTCGGGGCCGGCGAGCCGGTCAGCACCGCGCGGCACGAGCTCGAGGGCTCGGACGCCGTGCTCGTCGTCGAGGACGGCAAGCCCGTCGGCGTGCTGACCCGGGCCGACCTGCTCTCCTTCCTCGCCGACTGACCCGAGGCCTCCTCCGCCGGTTCGAGGTGGAACCCGACCGTGACGCGGTCGGGTTCCACCTCGACCCGTCCCGGGTGAGACTGGGGTCATGGTGGACCGGCCCCGGTACGAGTCACCGGTCGAGCGCGCCATCCGGGAGGCCCAGGAGCGCGGCGAGTTCGACGACCTCCCGGGAGCGGGCAAGCCGCTGCGCCTGGAGCACACCGACGACCCGATGTGGTGGGTCCGGCAGCTCGCCGAGCGCGAGAACCTCGACTTCACCGGTGCGTTGCCCCCGGCCGTCGCCCTGCGCAAGGAGGCCGCGACCTTCCCCGGCTCGCTGCTGGAGCTGCGCACCGAGGAGTCGGTCCGGACCGTGCTCGAGGACTTCAACCGGCGGGTGCGTCGCGACCGGCTGCGCCCGCCGGACCCGCGGATGCCCCCGCTGCTGGCCCCGACGGTCGACGTCGACGACCTCGTCGAGCAGTGGCGGGCGCTGCGAGCATCCTCACAGCCGGCGCAGGTTGACCCGCCGGTAACAACGGGGGAGGCTCGCCCGAGGCGCCGCTGGTGGCGCCGCCGGCGCTGACCCGACGGCCGCCCCGTCGCGGCCCGGTCGCGGCCGGCGCCCGACGAGGAAGGCCCGATGAGCGACTACCCCCACCTGCTCGCCCCGCTCGACCTCGGCCACGTGACGCTGCCCAACCGGGTCGTCATGGGGTCGATGCACACCGGGCTCGAGGACCGGGCCAAGGACTTCCCGAAGCTCGCCGCCTACCTCGCGGAGCGGGCCGAGGGCGGCGCGTCGCTCATCGTCACCGGCGGCTTCGCCCCGAACCTCGAGGGGACGCTCTACCCCGGCGCCTCGAAGCTGAGCAGCCGTCGCGAGGTCGCGCGCCACCGCGTCGTGACGGACGCCGTCCACGCGGCCGGCGGGCGCATCGCCCTCCAGCTGCTGCACGCCGGCCGGTACGCGTTCACGCCGTGGTGCGTCGCGCCGTCGGCGGTCAAGAGCCCGATCAGCAAGTTCCGTCCGAGGGCGTTGTCCGACAGGGGAGTCCGCCGCCAGATCCGCGCCTTCGCCCGGGCGGCACGGCTGGCGCGTGAGGCCGGCTACGACGGCGTCGAGGTGATGGGGTCCGAGGGGTACCTCGTCAACCAGTTCCTCGCGCCGCGCACCAACCGTCGCACCGACCGGTGGGGGGGCAGCGCCGAGAACCGCCGCCGCTTCGCCGTCGAGGTCGTCCGCGCGGTGCGCGAGGCCGCTGGCCCCGACTTCCTCCTCGTCTACCGGATCTCGGTGCTCGACCTCGTCGAGGAGGGTCAGACGTGGGACGAGGTGACGGCCCTGGCGCGGGAGGTCGAGGCGGCCGGCGCGAGCATCCTCAACCTCGGCATCGGCTGGCACGAGGCGCGGGTGCCGACCATCGTCACGTCGGTGCCGCGCGCGGCCTTCGCCGACCACGCGGCCCGGCTGCGCGAGCACGTGGGCATCCCGGTCGTGGCGACCAACCGCATCAACACCCCGGAGGTCGCCGAGCGCGTCCTCGCCGGCGGCGCCGACCTCGTCTCGATGGCCCGCCCGTTCCTCGCCGACCCCCAGTTCGTGCGCAAGGCGGCCGAGGGGCGCGCCGACGAGATCAACACGTGCATCGCCTGCAACCAGGCGTGCCTCGACCACACCTTCGTCAAGCAGCGCGCGACCTGCCTGCTCAACCCGCGCGCCGGCCGCGAGACAGAGCTCGTCATCGGCCGGGCTCCGGTGCGCCGCAAGGTGGTCGTCGTCGGTGGCGGCCCGGCGGGGATGGCCGCCGCCGTCACGGCCGCCGAGCGCGGCCACGAGGTCGAGCTGCTCGAGGGGCGCGACCACCTCGGCGGCCAGTTCGACATCGCGATGCGCATCCCCGGCAAGGAGGAGTTCTCCGAGACGATCCGCTACTTCACGCGGCGCCTCGAGGTGCTCGGCGTGACGGTGCGCCTCTCGACATGGGCCGACGCCGCCGCGCTCGCCGCGGCCGGGGTCGACGACGTCGTCGTGGCGACCGGGGTCACGCCGCGCCTGCCCGACATCCCGGGCATCGACCACCCGTCGGTCGTCACCTACGACCGGCTGGTGCGCGGCGAGCGCGTGGCCGGTCAGCGGGTCGCGGTGATCGGCGCCGGAGGCGTCGGGGTGGACGTGTGCGAGTTCCTGACGACCGACCGCTCGCCCTCGCTCGACGTCGACGCATGGCGGGCGGAGTGGGGCGTCGGCGACCCCGAGCGCACCCGCGGCGGGGTCGAGCGACCGCGGCCGGAGGCCAGCCCGCGCGAGGTCGTGCTGCTCCAGCGCAAGGCCACGCCCATCGGCCGGGGGCTCGGCAAGACCACCGGCTGGGTGCATCGGGCGTCGTTGCGCGCCAAGGGGGTCGAGCAGGTGACGGGCGTCGTCGAGTACGAGCGCATCGACGACGAGGGGCTGCACGTCCGGCTCGGTGAGGACGGCTCGCAGCGGCGCGTCATCCCCTGCGACACGGTCGTCGTCTGCACCGGACAGGACTCGGTGCGCACGCTGGCCGACGAGCTCGAGGAGCGGGGTGTGCGGGTCCACGTCGTCGGGGGAGCGGACGTCGCGGCCGAGCTCGACGCGAAGCGGGCCATCCGGCAGGGCACGGAGGTCGCCGCCGCCCTCTGACCCGCACCCTCCGTCCCGCGAACGCGTGTGAAATCGCCGGGGACCCCCGGCGGTTTCACACGCGTTCGCGGAGAGGGAGGGGGGTCAGCGGAGGCCGACGGCGTCGAACGCGGTCTCCAGACGCTGGAGGAGCGAGCCCGTCGAGCCGGCCGCCCGGTGCTGGTGGAACGCGGCGCGCAGCGCGGCCATCGCCGTGCGCGCGGCGAGCCCGGTCGCCAGGTCGTCGGCGGCGTCGGTGCCGGCCCGCTCGTGCGCGGCCTCGACCAGGGCGCTCTCGAGGCGGTGCCCCGCCCCAGCGATGCGCGCCTCGAGCTCCGGCACGCGGGCGGCGAGCTCGCTGCGCATCCGCCAGAGCTCCGGCTCGTCCTCGAAGCCACGCACGTGCTCGGTGAGGACGGCCCGCAACGCCTGCGGCAGTGACTCGTCCGCCGGGCGCGCGAGCACCGCCTGCCGAAGCTGCTCGGTGCGCGCGGGGTCGGCGCCGACGAGCGCCGCCTCCTTCGTCGGGAAGTAGTTGAAGAAGGTGCGCGGCGAGACGTCGGCCTCGGCCGCGATCTGCTCGACCGTCACCTCCTGCACGCCGTGGGCGAGCGCGAGGCGGACGGCCGCCGTGTGCAGCCGCTGGCGCGTCGCCTCCTTCTTGCGGTCGCGCAGGGAGGGGGTCGCCTCGGCGGTCGCGGAACCCGGTGCCATGCCTCCAGTATGCCCGTCGTGCACGACGAGCAAAGTTGCAGACTGTGCAAAACAGTCATATGCTTGTGTCATGCAAGCAACCGCCGACCCGCTCGTCACCGAGCACCTCTCGGCGATGTTCGGACTCCTCAGCCGGGCCCACGTCGTCGAGGGGCCGGTGACCCGTCCCGAGTACACCCTCCTGGCCCTCACCGCGAAGCGCGGTCCGGGCCGCGCGTGCGCCCTCGCCGACGCCGTCGGCCTCGACCAGTCGACGACGAGCCGGCGCGTCAGCGCGCTCGTCGACCGCGGCTTCCTCGAGCGCACCCCGGACCCCGACGACGGCCGCGCCCAGCTCGTCGGCCTCACCGACGCCGGGCGCGAGGTGCTGCTCGAGGAGCGCCGCCGCCGCGAGGAGCTCGTCGCCATCGCCCTCGAGGACTGGGACGAGTCCGACCGCCGCACCCTGGCCGACCTGCTCGGCCGCCTCCAGACCTCCCTCGCGCGCGTCGCGAGGGACCACGACCACCCCGTCCGCAGCGTCGCGGGCCCTGCCCACCCCGCCCCCGAGGCGGCCGACCGCGAGAGGACCACTGCATGACCACCGCGACCACCACGGCCCCCCAGCCGTACAAGCTGAGCCCCGCCTCCCGGCGGGTGTTCGTCGGCCTGATGCTCGGGATGCTCGTCGCCTCCGTGAGCCAGACGATCGTCGGGCCCGCCATGCCGCGCATCGTCTCCGAGCTCGGCGGGATGGACCACTACAGCTGGGTCGCGACCGCCGCCCTCCTCGTCTCGGCGATCACCGTCCCGATCGTCGGCAAGTTCTCCGACCTCTACGGCCGCCGCGGCTTCTACATCGCGGGCCTCGTCGTCTTCATGGTCGGCTCGCTCGTGGCCGGCTTCGCCCAGTCGTTCTGGGTGCTCGTCGCCGCGCGTGCCATCCAAGGCCTCGGCATGGGCACCGTGATGCCGCTGTCGCAGACCATCATCGGCGACATCATCCCGCCGCGTCAGCGCGGCAAGTACCAGGGCCTGATGGGCGCCGTCTTCGGTGTCACCTCGGTCGCGGGCCCGCTCGCCGGCGGGTTCATCACCGACCACTGGGGCTGGCGCTGGCTGTTCTTCGCGGGCATCCCGATCGGTGTCGTCGCGACCGGCTTCATCCTGCGCTTCCTCCACCTGCCGCACGAGCGCCGCGAGGCGAAGGTCGACAGCTGGGGCATCGCCACGCTCGCCGTCGGGCTCACCGCGGTCCTGCTCGCCACCTCGTGGGGCGGCACGTCGTACCCGTGGGGCTCGGCGACCATCATCGGCCTCTACGTGGTCGGCGCCCTCGGGCTCGTGGCCTTCGTGTTCGCCGAGAACCGCGCCGAGGAGCCGGTCATCCCGCTGCGCCTCTTCCGGTCGCGCGTCTTCACCGCGGCCAACATCGCGAGCTTCGGCCTGGCGATGGTGATGTTCGGCTCGATCATCTACATCCCGGTCTTCGCGCAGGGCGTCCTCGGTGTCGACGCGACGAACTCCGGCCTCATCCTCGCGCCGCTCATGGTCGGCCTCATCGTCATGGGCATCCTCACGGGCCTGGTCATCACGCGGACCGGTGTCTACAAGCCGTTCATGGCCGCCGGGGTCGTCATCATGGGCGCCGGCATCTGGCTCCTCACCCGGCTGACCGCGACGTCGAGCCAGACGCAGCTGACGCTGGCCATGGTCGTGCTCGGCATCGGCATCGGGATGGCGATGCAGCAGTACACGCTCGTCGTCCAGAACGCCTCCGAGAAGCGTGACCTCGGGGTCGCGACGGCGTCGAGCCAGTTCTTCCGCAACGTCGGGTCGACGGTCGGCATCGCGGTGTTCGGCACCGTGCTGACGAGCGGTCTGGGCGGCGCCATCGCCTCCCACCTGCCCGCCGGAGCCGCGGCCTCGATGCCCGAGGGCGCCGCCAGCGCCGGCTCGGTGCTCGACCCCGCCGCGCTCTCGCAGCTGCCGCCGGCCGTCGCGACCGCCGTGCGCCAGGGGCTCGCGGACCAGCTGCACGAGGTCTTCCTCATCGGTCTCCCGATCGTCGCGCTGGTGCTCCTCGCGACGCTCGCCATCAAGGCGATCCCGCTGCGCGACAGCAACCACACGGAGACGCCGGCCGAGAGCGCCGAGCACGCCGGCCACGAGCTGCTCGACACGATGTCGCAGTCCAGCGCGGAGGCTCGCACCACCCCGGCCGCCGCGTCGGAGACGAGCGGCACCACCGACGCCCCGGCTCGCAGGGAGCCGGAGCCCGCCGTGCGCTGACCCCGGTCGCCCGCACGGACGAGGCCCCCCGCTGGACAGGGAGCGGGGGGCCTCCTGCCTGCCCGGGGATGGAAGCATCTCCCGGCCAGGGATCGACAACCCCGCACGTGCGGGCTTTTCGTGGTCCGGATCCGGTTCGGACAGCGATAACCCCGCACGTGCGGGCTTGTTGAGGTGGGCCGGGAGTCCGGACAGCGATAACCCCGCACGTGCGTGCTTCCGGGGCCTGTGGATGACGCCAGCGGCGTGTGCCCGGATGGGGGCAGGCTCGACCCCGTGACCGACCAGCCGCTCGACACCTCCCGTCCGTTCCTGGGCGTCGAGGCGGTGGAGCGTGGCGTCGCGACCGAGGCATCGCTGCGGGGTCCGCGCTTTCGACGACTCGTGCACGGCGTCTACGTGGACGCCGAGGCCCCGGTCGACGCCCGCGTCCGCGCGCAGGCGGCGATGCTCGTCGCGCCGGCGGCGACCGTCGTCTCGCGCCACACGGCGGCTGCGCTGTGGGGTGGTATCGCTCCCGACGACTGGCAGACGC
Organism: Phycicoccus mangrovi; assembly: GCF_018729305.1. Lineage (NCBI taxonomy): Bacteria > Bacillati > Actinomycetota > Actinomycetes > Micrococcales > Intrasporangiaceae > Phycicoccus > Phycicoccus mangrovi. Next base: position 328,026 of record NZ_JAHHWP010000008.1, read on the forward strand.
ACGTGACGACGCTCCGACCGGATGCCGTCCAGCGGGCGGCGGCGCGGGAGGCACGCTCGCGGGCCAGGGGCGGCCGTCCGGGCTGCTCGGCGCAGGCCCGCAAGCTGCTCGAGTGGGGCCGCATGGACGTCGACGGCGTCGACTCCCGGGTCTCGTCGGACCGCTCGGGCCTCACGACCCGCCACGGCCTGCGGGTCACGACACCCGAGCGCACGTTCCTCGACTGCGCCGAGGACCTCGACGTCGTCGAGCTCGTCGTCCTCGGCGACAGCCTGGTCCACGCCGGAGTGACGACGCCGGACGCGCTGGTGGCCGCGGCCGCGTCCATCGGCCGCTACCGGCGCCTCGCCCGGCGGGCCGCCGCCCTGGTCCGGGCCGGTGTCGACTCGGCGCCCGAGTCACGGACGAGGATGCTCCTGACCCTCGCGGGACTCCCGGAGCCCGAGACGGACCTGCGATTCCACGACGCCGACGGGACCCTGCTGCGTCGCGCCGACATGGGGTACCGGCGCCGCAAGGTCAGCGTCGAGTACGACGGTCGCCAGCACGCCGAGGACGACCAGCAGTGGGCGGGGGACATCCGCCGCCGTGAGGAGTTCGACGGCTGGGGGTGGCGGATGGTCGTCGTGACGTCCCCGGGGCTGTGGGTCGAGCCGGAGACCACCGTGCAGCGCGTGGCCACGGTCCTGTCCGAGCGTGGCGAACGCGTCACGGCCCGGTCCGACGAGTGGCGTCGCTACTTCGGACCTCGTCACCTCCGCAGCGCCTGACGAGGGAACTCCGCACGTGCGGGCTTTTCGCGGTCGCGATCCGGTTCGGACAGCGATAACCCCGCACGTGCGGGCTTTTCGCGGTCGCGATCCGGTTCGGACAGCGATAACCCCGCACGTGCGGGCTTGGCGGGGTCCAGGACGGGGCCGGGCGACGACGAGGCCCCCTCCCGGGTGGGAGGGGGCCTCGTCGGACGGTCCGGAGGGCGTCAGCCGCGCGGCGGCGCGACGTCCGTCTGGGCCGGGAGGTTAGCGACACCGACGGGGCAGGTCAGGCCGTTCGGGCCGTGGTTGCAGTAGCCGCCGGGGTTCTTGTGGAGGTACTGCTGGTGGTAGTCCTCGGCGTAGTAGAACGGGCCGGCCTGCTCGGCGGTCGCGATCGTCGTCGTGATGGTCCCGCGCCCGACCTTGGTCAGCTCGCCCTGGAACGCCTCGCGCGTCGCCTCGGCGGCCGCGGCCTGGCCGGGGGTCGTCGTGAAGATGGCCGAGCGGTAGGCGGTGCCGACGTCGTTGTACTGCCGGTTGCCCTGCGTCGGGTCGTGGTTCTCCCAGAACGCCTTGAGCAGCAGCTCGGGGGAGGTGACGGTGGGGTCGTAGGCGACGAGGACGGCCTCGGCGTGACCGGTGCGGCCGGTGCAGGTCTCCTCGTACGTCGGGTTGGGCGTGAAGCCGCCCATGTAGCCGGCCGCCGTCGTCACGACGCCGGGCAGCTTCCAGAAGATGCGCTCGACGCCCCAGAAGCAGCCCATCGCCACGTACAGCACCTCGGTGCCGTCGGGCCACGGACCCTCCAGGGGGGTGCCGAGCACCTCGTGGGTCGTGGGCACCGGGAAGATCCGGTGCTCGCGGCCCGGCAGGGCCTCCTCGCGGGTGGGGAGGGTGGTCTTCGCACTCGAACCGAAAAGCATGTGTGGTCCAACCGCCGGGGATGGCACGGTGTTCCGCGTGATCTCCCTCGTCCCGGTCTCCGGACTCGACACCGACCTCGCCGCCCGCGCCCGCTTCGACGCCTGGGCCCGCGTGCTCGAGGACGTCGCCCGCGACGAGCAGGGCGAGGACCACGACGCCTGGAGCGCCGAGGAGCTGCGCGGGCTCGAGGGCTCGGCGTCCACGCGTCGCCTCCAGGTGCTCGCCGTCGACGGCGACGAGCCCGTGGGGGCCGCGGGTGTCATCGCCCCGCTGCTGGACAACGAGTCGACCGCGCAGGTCTTCGTCGCGGTACTGCCGGCACACCGTCGCCGCGGGGCCGGCGACGCGCTGCTGCACTGGGTCGAGGAGCAGGCACGCGACCTGGGCCGCACGACGCTGCACGCCGAGACCCAGTGGGGCGCCGACACGGACGACGACCCGTTCGCCGGATGGGTCGAGCGGCACGGCTTCGGGTCCGCGCAGACCGTGCTGCGCTCCGACCTCGCGGTGCACCAGGCCGAGGTGCCCGCGCCGGTCGTGGCCGACGGCTACCGCCTCGAGACCCACATCGACGCGATGCCCGAGGCCGACCTCGCCGACCGCGCGTTCCTCGCCCGCCGGATGTCGACCGACGCCCCGCTCGGCGACCTCGAGCTCGACGAGGAGGAGTGGGACGAGGAGCGCGTCCGCGGTGAGGACGAGCGCACCCGGGCCATGGGCCGCCGGGTCGTCTCCACCTTCGTCCGCGACCTCGGCACCGGCCGGCTCGTCGGGTACACGAGCATCCAGCTGCCCGAGGGCACGCCGCACCTGGCCTTCCAGCACGACACCCTCGTCACCCGCGAGCACCGCGGCCACGGGCTGGGGATGGCGCTCAAGCTGGCCAACCTGCGCGCGCTCGCCGAGGCGCTGCCCGAGGTGCGCATCGTGCGGACCTGGAACGCCGAGGAGAACGCGCACATGCTCGCCGTCAACCGCGCGATGGGCTTCCGCCCGAGCGGCCGGCTGCGCGCCTGGCAGCGCCACCTCGGCCGGGGATGACCGCACCCCGCGGTGCCGGCGGACCCCCGGCGGCCCCTACGCTCGGAGGATGACTTCCGAGAACCTCGGCTTCTCCTCCCGCGCCATCCACGCCGGGCAGGAGCCGGACCCGCTGACCGGCGCCGTCGTGCCGCCCATCCACCAGGTGAGCACCTACAAGCAGGACGGCGTCGGCGGCCTGCGCGGCGGCTACGAGTACTCGCGCTCGGCCAACCCGACGCGCGCCGCGCTCGAGGAGTGCGTCGCCGCGCTCGAGGGCGGCGAGCGCGGCTTCGCGTTCGCCAGCGGCCTCGCCGGCGAGGACACCGTGCTGCGCGCGCTGCTCGCGCCGGGCGACCACGTCGTCGTCCCGTCCGACGCGTACGGCGGCACCTACCGGCTCTTCAACAAGGTCGTCCGCGCCTGGGGCGTCGACCACTCCATCGCGAAGGTCGCCGACGTGGAGTCGGTGCGCGCCGCGATGCGCCCGGAGACGCGCATGGTGTGGGTCGAGACGCCGACCAACCCGCTGCTCGGCATCGCCGACATCGAGGCCATCGCGGCCGTCGCGCACGAGGCCGGTGCGCTGCTCGTCGTCGACAACACCTTCGCGTCCCCGTACCTGCAGAACCCGATCGCTCTCGGCGCGGACGTCGTCGTCCACTCGACGACGAAGTACGCCGGCGGCCACAGCGACGTCGTCGGCGGCGCCGTCGTCGTCGCTCCGGGTGCCATGACGCGCGACGGTGAGTCGGTGGCCGAGCGGGTCGCCTTCCACCAGAACTCGATGGGCGCCGTCGCCGGCCCGTTCGACGCGTGGCTCGTGCTGCGCGGCCTCAAGACGCTGGCGGTCCGCATGGAACGTCACTGCGACAACGCCGAGGCCGTCGTCGACTTCCTCCAGAGCCACCCCGGCGTGGCGTCCGTGCACTACCCGGGCCTGCCCGACCACCCGAACCACGACGTCGCGCGCCGCCAGATGAAGCGGTTCGGCGGGATGGTCGCCTTCCGCGTCAAGGGCGGCGAGGACGTCGCGGCCAAGGTCTGCGGCGAGACGCAGCTGTGGACGCTCGGCGAGTCCCTCGGCGGCGTCGAGTCCCTCATCGAGCACCCCGGCCGGATGACGCACGCGTCGGTCGCGGGCACCGAGCTCGAGGTGCCGGCCGACCTCATCCGCCTGTCCGTCGGCATCGAGGACGTCGAGGACCTCGTCGCCGACCTGCGCCAGGCGCTCGACCGCCTCACCTGACCCGCCCCGCCGGCGGAGCACCACCCGTCGAGTGAACAGAACACGCCGTGCGCGCCTCGGGCCGCACGGCGTGTTCTCCTCTCTCGACGGGGTCCAGCGGTCACAGGAGGCGGACAGCGGACGCACACCGGGTGGCTCGCCGGGCTTCCTACGGTCGTCGGGACGACACCGACCCGGAGGTAGACCGATGACCCGCACCGACGACCAGCCCACCTACGAGGGGCGCCCGCTGCCCCGCCCCGACGACGAGGTCGTCGACCAGGGGCTCGCCTTCGACCTCGGCACGCTGCTCGACCGCCGCCGGATGCTCGCCGTCCTCGGCATCGGCGCCGCCGGCACCGCGCTCGCGGCGTGCGGCGCGTCGACCTCGTCGAGCGGCTCGACGGCGACGAGCTCCGCGACCGCATCGGCGAGCGCCACGGCGTCCGCCACGGCGAGCGACGCCGCCGACACCACGCTCACCGAGATCCCCGACGAGACGGCCGGCCCCTACCCGGGCGACGGCTCCAACGGCGCCGACGTCCTCGAGCAGAGCGGCGTGGTCCGCTCCGACATCCGCAGCAGCTTCGGCACCTCGACGACGACGGCCGAGGGCGTGCCGATGACGCTGCGGCTCACCATCCTCGACGTCGCCGGCGGCGGCGGCCCGATGACCGGCGCCGCGGTCTACGTCTGGCACTGCGACCGCGAGGGCCGCTACTCGATGTACTCCGACGGCGTGACGCAGGAGAACTACCTGCGCGGCGTCCAGGTGACCGACGACTCCGGCGTCGCCGAGTTCACGAGCATCGTCCCGGCCTGCTACTCGGGCCGCTGGCCGCACATCCACTTCGAGGTGTACCCGGACGAGGCGAGCATCACCGACAGCACGAACGCCATCGCCACCTCGCAGGTCGCCCTGCCCAAGTCCACCTGCGACGCCGTCTACGCGACGAGCGGGTACGAGCAGTCGGTGGGCAACCTCGCGCAGATCTCGCTGACGAGCGACAACGTCTTCGGCGACGACGGCGGCGTGCACCAGCTCGGCACCGTCTCGGGCGACACGAGCAGCGGCTACACGGTCGCGCTCACCGCGCCGGTCGACACGACGACGCAGCCGACCGGGGGAGGTGCGCCCGGCGGCGGACCCGGCCACTAGGGTCTCGGGGCGTGGGTGCGGTCCTGTGCGTCGACGTCGGGTCGACCTTCACGAAGGCGTTGCTCGTCGGTGACGACGGCGAGGTCCGCGGGCGGGCGTCGCACCCGACGACCGTCGCCACCGACGTCATGGACGGGGTCGACGCCGTCCGCGCCGCGCTCGCCGACGGGGCGGCGCCCGAGCGGACCCTCCTGTGCTCCAGCGCCGGTGGCGGCCTGCGCGTCGCCGTCGTCGGCTACGAGCGCGAGGTGACGGCGGAGGCCGGCTTCCGGGTCGGTCTCTCGGCGGGCGGACGCGTCGTCCACGTGGCGTCCGGGCCGATGGCCGGCCCCGACGTCACCGCCCTGCGCGCCGACCGGCCCGACCTCGTCCTCCTCGTCGGCGGCACCGACGGGGGCAACGCCGACGTCCTCCTGCACAACGCGCGCCGCCTCGCCCGGGCCAGGGTCACCGCCCCGGTCGTGGTCGCCGGCAACGCCGACGCCGCGGACGCCGTCGTTTCCGAGCTCGAGGCGACGGGGCGGCGCTTCACCGTCACCGGCAACGTGCTGCCGCGCATCGGCGAGGTCGCGCCGGACGGCGCGCGCGCCGCCATCCGCGAGGTCTTCCTGCGGCACGTGATCGGCGGCAAAGGCCTCTCGCGCGGCCGCGGGTTCGCCGAGCTCGTGCGCGCCGCCACCCCCGATGCCGTGCTGCGCGGCGTCGAGGTGCTGGCCGAGGCGCGCGGCGAGGACGTGCTCGTCGTCGACGTCGGGGGCGCGACGACCGACGTCTACTCCGTCGTCACGCCGCAGGGCGAGGACGCCGCCATCCACCGCGAGGTCGTCGGGCCGGTCTGGCACGCCCGCACGGTCGAGGCCGACCTGGGGATGCGCTGGAACGCCGAGGGCATCGTCGAGGCGTCGGCGCGCGAGCGGATGCCGCTGCCCGACGTCGTGGCCGCGCACGCCGCGCGTGTCGTCGCCGACACCGGGGCGCTGTCGACGAGCGACGCCGAGTGGGCCGCCGACGAGGCGCTCGCCACCGCGGCGGTCACCGTTGCCCTGCGCCGGCACGGGCGCCCCGCCGCGGGGGAGCGGCCCCGGCCGCTGGCCGACGTCGGGATGCTCGTCGGCTCCGGCGGCGTGCTGCGGCACGCCCCCGACGGCACCGCCGAGCGGGTGCTCGGCGCGGCGCTCGCCGACCACGGGGGCGGCTGGCGGGTGCCCGACCGCGCGGTGGCCGCCGTCGACCGCGACTACGTCCTGTTCGCCGCCGGGCTGCTCGCCGACGTCGACCCGGCGCGGGCGTCCGCGCTGGTCGGGAGGATGTCACCGAAAAGGGGGTGACCCCTGTCGGCGGGTGGCCCTACGGTCGGTGCATGACGACCAGCGGCGCGGCCATCGAGGCCGTCGACCTCGTGAAGACCTTCGGTGACTTCACGGCCGTCGACGGCGTGAGCTTCTCGGTGCCGGAGGGCACCGTCTTCTCGATGCTGGGGCCGAACGGCGCCGGCAAGACCACCACCGTCCGGATGATGACGACGCTCTCGCGGCCGACGAGCGGCACGGCCCGGGTCGCCGGGCTCGACGTCGTCCGCGACGCCGACGCCGTGCGCCGCCGGATGGGGCTGACGGCGCAGTCGGCGACCGTCGACGAGCTGCTGACCGGCCGCGAGAACCTGCGCCTCGTCGGCGACCTCTACGGCCTCGACCGGCGCACCGTCCGCCGGGTGGCCGACGAGCTGCTCGAGCGCTTCTCGCTCGCCGACGCCGCGACGAAGGTCGTCAAGGAGTACTCCGGCGGGATGCGCCGCCGGCTCGACCTCGCGGCCAGCCTCGTCGCGACCCCGCCGGTGCTCTTCCTCGACGAGCCGACGACCGGCCTCGACCCGCGCAGCCGCGTCGAGCTCTGGGGCGTCCTGCGCGACCTCGTCCGCGAGGGCACGACGCTCTTCCTCACGACGCAGTACCTCGACGAGGCCGACCAGCTCGCCGACCGCATCGTCGTCGTCGACCACGGGCGGGTCATCGCCGACGGCACGCCGCTGGAGCTCAAGGACCGTTCCGGCGCCGCCAGCCTCGTCGTCGCGGTCAGCCGCCCGGCCGAGGTCGAGCGGGCCGCCGAGATCGTCCGCGGCGAGGTCGGCGAGATCCACCTCGACCGCGACGCCCGCCGCATCACCGCCCCGGCCGAGGGGGTGGGGGCGCTGACCCGCATCGCGGCCCGGCTCGACGAGGCCGGCATCGACCTCGACGACATCGGGCTGCAGCGCCCGAGCCTCGACGACGTCTTCCTCACCCTCACCGGGCACCGGGCCGAGTCCGAGGCCCCCGGTGCCACGTCCGACGCGAGCGCCGAGGAGGCCCTGCGATGACCGCTCCGACCACCACCACCGCCGCAGGTCGGCCGTTCCACGCCGAGCACCCGAGCGCCGCCGGCACGAGCCCGGTCCGTCAGGTCTCGGCGCTGGTGCGCCGCAACCTGACCCACATCAAGCGCCAGCCCGAGATGCTCACCGACGTCACCATCCAGCCGGTGATGTTCGTGCTGCTCTTCGCCTTCGTCTTCGGCGGCTCGATCGTCGTGCCCGGCGTCGACTACAAGGAGTGGCTGCTGCCCGGGATCATGGCGCAGACGATGACCTTCAGCGCGTTCATCGTCGCCATCGGCCTCAACACCGACCTCGGCAAGGGCATCGTCGACCGCTTCCGGTCCCTGCCCATCGGCCGCTCGTCGGTGGTCGTCGCGCGCAGCGTCTCGAGCCTCATCCACTCGATGATCGGCATCGTCGTCATGTCGGTCACCGGGCTGTTCGTCGGGTGGGGCATCCACCACGGCGTGCTGCGCGGCCTCGCCGGCTACGGCCTGCTCCTGCTGTTCGGCTTCGCGATGATCTGGGTCGGCATCCTCTTCGGCTCCGCGCTGCGCTCGGTCGAGGCGGTGCAGGGCGTCATGTTCACGACGGTCTTCCCGATCACGTTCCTGTCCAACGCGTTCGCCCGCACCGACGTGATGCCCGACTGGCTGCGCTTCCTCGCCGAGTGGAACCCCATCAGCTCGCTCGTCCAGGCGCTGCGCGAGCTCTGGGGCAACGACGGCATACCGCTGCCGGCCGACTCGGCGCTGCCCCTCCAGCACCCGGTGCTGACCACGGTCATCTGGTCGGTCGGCCTCTCGGCGGTGCTCGCGCCGCTCGCGGTGCGGGCGTTCGTCGGCCGCACCCGCGACTGAGCGGAGGCTTTGCCTCCTCGGTGGGGGAGCGACCTTCCCGTGTCGCGGCGGCCGGCCCGTGCTTCGATGACGGCATGACCGCCGTGCGCCTCGTCGACGTCTTCTCCGAGCGAGCCTTCCGGGGCAACGCGCTCGCCGTCCTCCACGACGCCGACGGGATGTCCGACGACGAGATGCTCGCCGTCGCGCGCTGGACCAACCTCTCGGAGACGACCTTCCTCACCGCCCCCACCGACCCGCGCGCCGACTACGGCGTGCGGATCTGGACGATCGGCGGCGAGCTGCCCTTCGCCGGCCACCCGACCCTCGGCAGCGCCCACGCCTGGCTCGAGGCCGGGGGCGTGCCGCGCACCGAGGGCGTCGTCGTGCAGGAGTGCGCGGCCGGGCTCGTCGAGGTGCGCCGCGGCGCCGACCGCCTCGCGTTCGCCGCCCCGCCGCTCGTGCGCTCCGGTGCCGTCGAGGGGGAGGAGCTCGCGCGGGTCGTCGCGGCCCTCGGGGTCGCGCCCGCGGACGTCGTCGACGCCGCGTGGGTCGACAACGGGCCCGGTTGGCTGGCCGTCCTGCTCGCCTCGCCCGAGGCCGTGCTCGCCGCCGCGCCCGACCCCGTGCTCGCGCGCGGGCTCAAGGTGGGCCTCGCGGCGCGCTACCCGGCCGGGGCGCGCACCGACGGGGTGGGCCTCGAGGTGCGGGCGTTCTTCTCGGACGAGCGCGACTTCGGCGAGGACCCCGTCACCGGCAGCCTCAACGCGGGCCTGGGCCAGTGGCTGGTCCCCGCCGGGTACGCGCCCGAGCACTACGTCGCCGCGCAGGGCACGGTCCTCGGCCGCGAGGGCCGGGTGCACGTCGACGTCGAGGACGGCGTCGTGTGGGTCGGCGGCGCGACGCACACCCTCGTCGACGGCGTCCGTCCGTCACGTCGCCGGAGCGACCGGGCTCAGCCGGTGTAGGGCTTCGCCTCGAGGATCTTGACCTCGATCTGCTTGCCGTTGGGGGCCTCGTACGAGACCGAGTCGCCGACCTTGTGGCCGTTGACGGCCGCGCCGATCGGGGACTTCTCGGAGAAGACCTGCATCGAGGAGTCGGTGATCTCGCGGGAGCCGAGGAGGAACTTCTCCTCGTCGCCGAACATGTCGACGGTGACGATCATCCCGGGCTCGACGACACCGTCGTCCTTCGGGGTCTCGCCGATGACGGCGTTCTCGAGCAGCTGCGTCAGCTGGCGGATGCGGGCCTCCATCTTGCCCTGCTCCTCCTTGGCCGCGTGGTAGCCACCGTTCTCCTTGAGGTCGCCCTCCTCGCGGGCCGCCTCGATCTTCTTGGCGATCTCGGTGCGGCCGGGGCCGGTCAGCTCGTCGAGCTCGGCCCGGAGGCGGTCGAAGGCCGCCTGCGTGAGGTAGCTCTGGTTCGTCGTCTCGGTCACGGGTCATCAACTCCTGCGAAGTGCGTAGGGGCGCCGGACCCTCGCGGGCGCGCCGCGGGGTGCTTACGGCAACGGGCCCGGGCCGACCGCCGTCTCGCGGCGCTAGCGTCGGCACGGACCCGAACGTGAAGCATTCAGTCTACCAACGTGCGGTGCTCGCGCCACAATCGTCGCGCGCCGTCGTGCGAGGTCAGCCCGCCGCGACGCGCACGCAGGACTCGACGACACCGGTCACCGCACGGGCGCTCGTGCGCACCTCGACGACCCGGTGGACGATCGCCGGGCCGTCCGCGGGGATGGCGTCCTCGACCGTCCCGACCCGGCCCTTCGAGCCGTCGAGGCCGCTGACCCGGCACGTGACGGCCGTGCCCTCGGGCCGGACGAGGTCGTAGCCGACGCGCACGAGGGCGTCGGACTCCACGCGGTACCCGGTCACCGTGGGGCGCACCTGGCCGGCCGTCGCGGTCCACCCGTACCAGGCGATGCCGGCGACGGCGAGCACGACCGCGGCGAGCGCGATCAGCGTGCGACGGCCGGCGGGGTCGCGCGGGTCGGGCAGGCGCACGGCTGCTCCCTCGGTGGTCGGCGGGCAGTGAGAGGATGGTCCTCGGTCCATTCTCGGGTACCGCCCGAGCCCACCTGCACGAAGGGTCTCTCATGTCCGAACGGCTCCGGCTCATGTGCGTCCACGCGCACCCTGACGACGAGTCGAGCAAGGGCGCGGCGACGATGGCGAAGTACGTCGACGCCGGCCACGAGGTGCTCGTCGTCTCCTGCACCGGCGGCGAGCGCGGCGACATCCTCAACCCCCGGCTCAAGGACGACGTCCACATCCTGCGCGACCTCGCCCAGGTCCGCCGCGACGAGATGGCGCGCGCCCAGCAGATCCTCGGCGTGCAGCACACGTGGCTCGGCTTCGTCGACTCCGGCCTGCCGGAGGGCGACCCGCTGCCCCCGCTGCCCGAAGGCTGCTTCGCGCTCGAGCCGCTCGAGGTGACGACGGAGGCGCTCGTCCGCGAGATCCGCCGCTTCCGGCCGCACGTCGTCACGACGTACGACGAGAACGGCGGCTACCCCCACCCCGACCACATCATGACCCACGACGTCTCGGTCAACGCCTTCGCGGCGGCCGGCGACCCCGACGCCTTCCCCGAGGCCGGGCCGGCGTGGCAGCCGCTCAAGCTCTACTACAACCAGACCTTCAGCCGCGCCCGCATCGAGGCCTTCCACGAGGCGCTGACCGGCCTCGGCCAGGAGAGCCCGTACGCCGAGTGGCTCGAGAACTGGACGCGCACCGAGCGCGTCGTCACCACCCGCGTGCAGTGCGCCGACTGGTACGACCGCCGCGACGCCGCGCTGCTCGCCCACGCCACCCAGGTCGACCCCGACGGCACGTGGTTCCAGGTGCCGCGCGACCTCCAGGCGCAGGTGTGGCCGGTCGAGGAGTACGAGCTCGCGCTCTCCTTCGTCCCGTTCGTCGACGGCGAGGACGACCTGTTCGCCGGCCTGCCGACCGACGTCGCGCAGGCCGACGCCCTCGCGACGAGCCCCGACCTCACCCTCGTCCACGACACCGTCACGGAGCGCGCCGCATGAACGACTCCCCGCCCGACGTCTCGACCGGCTTCCTCGCGTTCATCGCGTTCACGGTCCTCGCGCTCGCGCTCTGGTTCCTCATGCGCAACATGAACGCGAGGATGCGTCGGATGTCCTACCGCCAGCAGCGGGCCCACCGCGGCCGCGACGAGCAGCAGGCCGGCCCGGACGACGTCGATCACGACGTGGACGGCGCCCTCGACGCGGACCAGCGCGACCCGCGGCGCGACGACGGGTCGCCGGGCGCGGTCTGACCCCGGGCCCCGGGCGCCGCACGACGGATGTCGGGCGTCGCGCGCCCGTGGCGGCTCAGGCCTGCGGGCCGGTGAGCGCGAGCGACGCGGCGACGAAGTGCGCCGTGAAGGCGAGCACGGTCAGGGCGTGGAAGACCTCGTGGAAGCCGAACCAGCGCGGCGAGATGTTCGGCCGCTTGGTGCCGTAGACGAGCGCGCCGAGGCTGTAGAGCACCCCGCCGACGACGACCCACGCCATGACGCCGCCGCCCGCGTGCTGGACGAGCGGGCCGAAGTAGAAGACGGCGACCCAGCCGAGCATGACGTAGGCCGGCACGTAGAGCCAGCGCGGGGCGCCGGTCCAGAAGACGCGGAAGGCGACCCCGAGCAGGGCCCCGCTCCAGACGATGACGAGCATCCGACGGGCCTGGTCGCTCGGCAGCATCAGAGCGAAGGGCGTGTAGCTGCCGGCGATGATGAGGAAGATGTTCGAGTGGTCCCAGCGGCGCAGGAACGCGCCGACGCGGGGGGACCACGTGCCCCGGTGGTAGACCGCCGACGTGCCGAAGAGGAGCACGGCGGTGCCGGCGAACACGGCGGCCGACACCTTGCCCTCGGTGGTCGTCGCGAGGAGCACGAGGACGATGCCGGCGACGAGCGCGACGGGGGTCATCCCGGCGTGCAGCCAGCCGCGCAGCTTGGGCTTGACGGTGGTGAGGGCGGCCTCGACGCGCTGCTCGAGCGCCTCGAGACGACCGGTCTCGGTGGCGGGGTCGGGCTGCTGACGGGTCATGCGTCCACGGTAACCTACGCGAGCGTAGGTTAGGAACCGGACGAACGGCCCGCTCCGTGAGGTCGGGCACGGGGTCCCGGAGTACCGTGGGCCGCGGCCACCCCGCCGGGCGGCCGGATCCGGAGCGCACGGGAAGGGCGGCTGGCATGCGGCGGCTCAGCGACGTCCTCTACGCCGCGTACGCCAAGCGGGTGGCTCGTCAGCTCGGGGGAGCGCCGGTGCCGCGCCACGTCGGCGTCCTCGTCGACGGCAACCGCCGCTGGGCCAAGCAGCGGGGCGCCGGGACCGAGGAGGGGCACCGCGCCGGCGCCGACAACATCCTCAACCTGCTCGCGTGGTGCGACGAGGTGGGCGTCGAGCTCGTCACCCTGTGGCTGCTCTCGACCGACAACCTCAACCGCCCGGAGCGCGAGCTGCGCCCGCTGCTCGGCATCATCGAGGACTCCGTCGACTCCATCGCGGCGACGATGCAGTGGCGCGTCAACCCCGTCGGTGCCCTCGACCTGCTGCCCGCCGCGACGGCCGAGCGCCTCAAGGCGGCCGCCGAGCGCACCCACGGGGTCGACGGGATGCTCGTCAACGTGGCGGTCGGCTACGGCGGGCGGCGGGAGATCGCCGACGCGGTCCGCAGCCTCCTCCAGGAGCACGCGACGCGCGGGACGAGCATCGAGGAGCTCGCCGAGGTCATCGACGTCGAGCACATCGCGGAGCACCTCTACACGAAGGGGCAGCCGGACCCCGACCTCGTCATCCGCACCTCCGGCGAGCAGCGGCTCTCGGGGTTCCTCCTGTGGCAGAGCGCCCACAGCGAGTTCTACTTCTGCGAGGCCTACTGGCCCGACTTCCGCAAGGTCGACTTCCTGCGGGCGCTGCGGGCCTACGGGGAGCGCCACCGCCGCTTCGGCTCCTGAGCGGACGCGGCCGGCCCCGGACCTCGCCGCCGTCGGTCGTCGGCCTCGGGTGAACGGCCGGTGACGGCCGGGGACGAACGGATGACATCTCGTCCCAGACGTCACACCGGTCACTGGCGTCACGCCGGTACCGACACGCCGGTCCCCGCCTCCCGCCGGCGCCCCGGGCCGGTCGTAGCGTCGAGCCACGATCCTCCTCCGACCACCGGGAGCGGCACATGACCTCGACCACGCCGACGGCAGCCAGCACGCGAGCGGGAGAGGAGCCGCGCCGGACCTTCGTCCTCGACACCTCGGTCCTCCTGTCCGACCCCCGGGCGATCCTCCGGTTCGCCGAGCACGAGGTCGTCCTCCCCGTCGTCGTCGTCACCGAGCTCGAGGCCAAGCGTCACCACCCCGAGCTCGGCTACTTCGCGCGCCAGGCGCTGCGGATGCTCGACGACCTGCGCATCAAGGCCGGGCGCCTCGACGCCCCCGTCGAGGTCGGCGAGGTCGGCGGCACGCTGCGCGTCGAGCTCAACCACACCGACCCGATGTCCCTGCCCGCCGGCTTCCGGCTCGGCGACAACGACACGCGCATCCTCGCGGTCGCCCGCAACCTCGCGAACGAGGGGCACCTGGTCACGGTCGTCAGCAAGGACCTGCCGATGCGGGTCAAGGCGTCGGCCTGCGGCCTCGACGCGGAGGAGTACCGCGCCGAGCTCGCCGTCGAGTCCGGCTGGACCGGGATGGCCGAGCTCGACGTCAGCGTCGAGGAGATGGACCACCTCTACGAGTACGGGCGCCTCGAGCACGCCGGCGCCGCCGAGATGCCGTGCCACACCGGTCTCAAGCTCATCTCGCCGCGGGGTTCCGGCCTCGGGCGCGTCGGCCCGGACAAGCAGGTGCGGATGGTGCGCGGCGACCGCGACGCCTTCGGCCTGCACGGCCGGAGCGCGGAGCAGCGGATCGCGCTCGACCTGCTGCTCGACCCCGACGTGGGGATCGTCAGCCTCGGCGGCCGCGCCGGCACCGGCAAGTCGGCGCTCGCGCTGTGCGCCGGCCTCGAGGCCGTCATGGAGCGGCGCCAGCAGCGCAAGGTCGTCGTCTTCCGGCCCCTGTACGCCGTCGGCGGGCAGGAGCTCGGCTACCTGCCCGGATCCGAGGCCGAGAAGATGAACCCGTGGGGCCAGGCGGTCTTCGACACCCTCTCCGCGCTCGTGTCGCGCGAGGTCGTCGAGGAGATCCTCGACCGGGGGATGCTCGAGGTCCTGCCGCTGACGCACATCCGGGGGCGCAGCCTCCACGACGCGTACGTCATCGTCGACGAGGCGCAGAGCCTCGAGCGCAACGTCCTCCTCACCGTCCTGTCGCGGATCGGCCAGAACTCCAAGGTCGTCCTCACCCACGACGTCGCCCAGCGCGACAACCTGCGGGTCGGGCGGCACGACGGGGTCGTGGCGGTCGTCGAGGCGCTCAAGGGGCACCCGCTGTTCGCCCACGTGACGCTGACCCGCTCCGAGCGCAGCCCGATCGCGGCCCTCGTGACCGACCTGCTCGAGGGGCTCGAGGTCTGACCGAACGGCCCCCTGACCTGCTCGTCTGAGCGGATGCTCAGGGGGCGATTTCGGCCGTCGACGTCCTTACACCTAGGCTAAGGTCTCGATTCCGTAACGCCGCTCGTGGCTGCACCACGCCCCGGAGCGCCCCCACCCCTGGAAGGTCCACCGGTCCCCCATGGCCCGATACACCCCGCGTCACGCCCCGCGTCACGCCGCTCCCAAGCGGTCGCTCGGGCGGACCGCCGTGTCCGTGGTCGGTCGGCCCCTGGTCTCGACCAGCCTCGTCGCCGCCGTCGTCACGAGCGGCGTCGCCCTGAGCAGCGCCTTCGAGGACTCGGCCAACGCCGACGCCGTCGGCCTCGCGTTCGACGACTCGGCCACCGCCAGCTCGACGCAGGAGAGCCAGGTCGCGCTCGCCGACGCCGCGCGCGTCGCATCCGACCGGTCGGCCACGAACGTCCAGAAGGCCGTCGTCGCCGCCAAGGCCGACGCGAAGCAGAAGGCCGAGGCCGCGGCGCTGGCCAAGAAGCGCCAGGTCGCTCAGGAGCGCGCCGCCCGCGCCGCCGAGCGCAAGAAGGTCCTCGAGAACGCCCAGGAGGACCCCAAGTCCGTCGCGAAGCTGCTCCTGCCCGAGCACGGCTTCGGCTCCGACCAGTGGGGCTGCCTCGAGCAGCTGTGGATCGGCGAGAGCGACTGGCGCTGGTGGGCCGAGAACTCCTCCTCGGGCGCCTACGGCATCCCGCAGTCGCTGCCCGCCAACAAGATGGCGAGCGTCGCGAGCGACTGGCGCACCAACCCGGTCACCCAGATCACGTGGGGCCTGGACTACATCAAGCGCTCGTACGGCACGCCGTGCAACGCCCTGTCGCAGTGGCAGGCGCGCTCGCCGCACTGGTACTGAGCGACACCCCGCACCTCGACGAAGGGCCCCGGCACCGCCGGGGCCCTTCGTGCGTCCGGGCCGACCGGATGCCGCTCCCGGTCAGATCTTGCGCAGCCGGATCTTCGTGACGGCGTGGTCGGGGCCCTTGCTGAGGACGAGGGTCGCGCGCTCGCGGGTGGGCTGGACGTTCTCGACGAGGTTGGGCTCGTTGATCGCCGACCAGATGCCGGCCGCCGTCTCCCGGGCCTGGGCGTCGCTGAGGTCGGCGTACCGGTGGAAGTAGGACTGCGGGTCCGCGAACGCCGTCTGACGCAGGCGCAGGAAGCGCTCGACGTACCAGCGCCGCACCTCGTCGACCGGGGCGTCGACGTAGACGGAGAAGTCGAAAAAGTCGGAGACGGCGATGGTGCTCTCGCCGTCGGGGCGCACACCCGGGGGCTGGAGCACGTTGAGCCCCTCGACGATGAGGACGTCCGGCTTGCGCACCTCGAGCGGCTCGGGCAGCACGTCGTAGGTGAGGTGCGAGTACTGCGGCGCCTCGACGACCGGCATGCCGGACTTGACGTCGGCGACGAAGCGCAGCAGCGCGCGGCGGTCGTAGGACTCGGGGAAACCCTTGCGCTGCAGCAGCCCTCGCCGCTCGAGCTCGGCGTTGGGGTAGAGGAAGCCATCGGTCGTCACGAGCTCGACGCGCGGGGTGTGGGGCCAGCGCGACATCAGCTCACGCAGGATGCGGGCCGTCGTCGACTTGCCGACGGCGACCGACCCGGCGACGCCGACGACGAACGGGACGCGGCTCGGGCGCTCGCCGAGGAACTCGCTCGTCGCGAGCCGGAGCCCGTGGACGGCCTCGACGTAGAAGTGGAGGAGGCGCGAGAGGGGCAGGTAGACGTCCTCGACCTCGCGCAGGTCGAGGCGGTCGCCGAGGCCGCGCAGGCGCGAGATGTCGTCCTGCGTGAGGCTCATGGGGTGCTCCTCGCGCAGCCGCGACCAGGTCCCCCGGTCCAGCTCCACGTACGGGGTCGGCACCCCGGCGGCCCCGGTCACGCCGAGGCGCGCCAGTGCCTGCTCCGTTGCGGTCACCCCTGCATCATTCCGCATCGGCCCCGTGGGGCATCGGAAGGCCCGTCCCCACGGGCCGTCCGGGCCCTTGCGCGAGGGCCCCGGGCGGGCTCGGGCGGGCCCGCGCCGGTGCGGGGGAGGGGGCCGTCAGCGGCTAGGCTGCCCGCCATGTGTGGAATCGTCGGCTACGTCGGCCGGAGCATGGACGGGACGGCGCTCGACGTCGTGATGGAGGGCCTGAGCCGCCTCGAGTACCGCGGGTACGACTCGGCGGGCGTCGCCCTCGTCACCGACGACGGCGTGAGCACCGAGAAGCGCGCCGGCAAGCTCGAGAACCTCCGTTCCGCCCTCGAGGCGCACCCCCTGGCCCCCTCGCGCACCGGCATCGGGCACACCCGCTGGGCGACGCACGGCGGCCCGACCGACGGCAACGCGCACCCCCACCGTGGGGGCGACGGCGACCGGCTGGCCCTCATCCACAACGGCATCATCGAGAACTTCCACGCGCTGAAGAAGGAGCTCCTCGCCGAGGGCGTCGAGTTCCTCTCCGAGACCGACACCGAGGTCGCCGCCAAGCTCGTCGGGCGCGAGTACGACCGCCTCGGCGACCTCACCGAGGCGATGCGGGCCGTCGTCGGCCGGCTCGAGGGTGCGTTCACGCTCCTCGCGGTCCACGCCGACAGTCCCGGCGTCGTCGTCGGTGCGCGCCGCAACAGCCCGCTCGTCGTCGGCCTCGGCGACGGCGAGAACTTCCTCGGCAGCGACGTCGCCGCGTTCATCGGCTACACCCGCCACGCGCTCGAGCTCGGCCAGGACCAGATCGTCACGATCACCCCGGACGGCCACTCGGTCATCGGCTTCGACGGCGCGCCGGCCGAGGGCAAGTCCTACGAGGTCACCTGGGACGCCGCCGCCGCCGAGAAGGGCGGCTACGCGACGTTCATGGAGAAGGAGATCCACGAGCAGCCGCACGCCGTCGCCGACACGCTGCTCGGGCGCACCGACGAGTCGGGTGCGCTCGTGCTCGACGAGGTCCGCATCCCGGAGGAGCGGCTGCGCCAGGTCCGCCGCATCACGATCGTCGCGTGCGGCACCGCGTCGTACGCCGGCATGGTCGCCAAGTACGCGATCGAGCACTGGACGCGCATCCCGGTCGAGGTCGCCCTCGCCCACGAGTTCCGCTACTGCGACCCGATCGTCGACGAGGACACGCTCGTCGTCTCGATCAGCCAGTCCGGCGAGACGATGGACACGCTGATGGCGGTCAAGCACGCCACCGAGCTCGGCGCGATGACCCTCTCGATCTGCAACACGCACGGCTCGACGATCCCGCGCGAGTCCGACGCGGTGCTCTACACGCACGCCGGCCCCGAGATCGCCGTCGCCTCGACCAAGGCCTTCCTCGCGCAGATCACCGCCTGCTACGTCCTCGGCCTCTACCTCGCGCAGCTCCGCGGCGAGACCTACGCCGACGACGCGAAGGCCGTCATGGCCGAGCTCGCGGAGATCCCCGCGAAGATCGAGGACCTGCTCGGCCGGATGGGCCGCGTGCAGGAGATGGCCGAGTTCATGGCCGACACCCGCACGGTGCTCTTCCTCGGTCGCAACGTCGGCTACCCGGTGGCGATGGAGGGCGCGCTCAAGCTCAAGGAGCTTGCCTACATCCACGCCGAGGGCTTCGCGGCCGGCGAGCTCAAGCACGGCCCGATCGCGCTCATCGAGCCCGGCCAGCCGGTGTTCGTCGTGGTGCCCGGTCCGGACACCCCGCACGAGCTGCACAAGAAGGTCGTCTCCAACATCCAGGAGATCCGCGCCCGGGGCGCGCGCACCCTCGTCATCGCCCACGACGGCGACGAGGACGTCGAGCCGTTCGCGAGCGAGGTCGTGCGCATCCCGCAGTGCTCGCCGATGCTGGCAGCGCTGCTCGCGGTCGTGCCGCTGCAGGTCTTCGCACTGCACCTGGCGACGGCCAAGGGCCTCGACGTCGACCAGCCGCGCAACCTCGCGAAGTCGGTCACGGTCGAGTGACGTCGGGGGCGGCCGCGTGACGCCGGTGGCGCGATGATCGTCGGGGTCGGCATCGACGTCGTCGACGTCGAGCGCTTCGGCGCGACGCTGGAGCGCACGCCGCGCCTCGGGGAGCGCTTGTTCACCGAGGGGGAGCGGGGGCTGCCCCTGAACTCGCGGGCGGCGCGGTTCGCCGCCAAGGAGGCCCTGGCCAAGGCGCTCGGGGCGCCGGTCGGCCTGCAGTGGCACGACGCCGAGGTCGTCCGGGGCGCCGACCGCCGGCCGGCCTTCCGGCTGCGCGGCACCGTCGAGGCGGCCGTCGCCGAGCTCGGCATCACGTCCATCCACGTGTCGCTCTCGCACGACGCCGGGATCGCCTCGGCGGTCGTCGTCGCGGAGCGGGAGGAGCAGCGATGATCGAGGGTCACGGGACCGCCGCGGTGTACGCCGCCGAGGAGGCGCTCATGGCGTCGCTCGCCGACGGCGAGCTGATGGCGCGGGCCGTCGAGGGGCTGGCGGCGGTGGCCGCGGCGCGGCTCGAGGAGCGCGGGGGCCGCTCGGTCGTGGCACTCGTCGGGCCGGGCAACAACGGCGCCGACGCGCTGTACGCGGCGGCCTCCCTGGCCGAGGCCGGGTACGCGGCCGTCGCGCTCGTCGGCGAGACGGTGCACGAGGGGGCGCGTTCAGCGGCGGAGGCCGCCGGGGTCGTGCTGACGGGCGACGTGGCGCTGGTCGCCGAGGCCGACCTCGTCCTCGACGGCATCCTCGGCATCGGGGCGCGGCCGGGGCTGCCGGAGTGGGCGACTGCGTGGGTGTCGGCGGTACCGGAGTCGGCGTACGTGCTGGCTGTCGACCTGCCGTCGGGGCAGGATCCCGCCGGCGAGGTCTTCGACGCGGACGGGGTGCTCGCCGACGAGACCGTGACGTTCTCGGTCGCGAAGCCGGTGCACCTGCTGGCGCCGACCGAGCAGGCGTGCGGCGCGCTGACCGTCGTCGACATCGGGCTGGAGGTCGAGGCCGTCCCGGTGGTGCGCCGCATCGACCACGACGACGTTGCCGGGATGTGGCCGGTGCCGGGCCCGCGGGACGACAAGTACTCGCGCGGGGTGCTGGGGGTCGTGGCCGGCGGGGAGTCGTACACCGGTGCCGCGCTGCTGTGCACGACGGCGGCAGTCGAGGCGGGGGCGGGGATGGTCCGTTACGTCGGGACCCCCACGCCCGAGGGACTGGTGCGCGCCCACGTACCCGAGGTGACGCACGGTGTCGGGCGGGTGCAGGCGTGGGTCGTCGGGCCCGGGCTCGACACGACGTCCCGGGCGGCGGGGTCGAAGGCTCAGCTCGACGCCGCGCGGGACGCGCTCGCGGGGGACGAGCCGGTGCTCGTGGACGCCGGCGGGCTGGACCTGCTCAACGCGGCGGTCCTGCGCAAGCGGGCCGAGCGGGTGACGCTGCTGACGCCGCACGCGGGGGAGTGCGCGCGGCTGCTGTCGCGGCTGACCGGCGAGGACGTGGAGCGCGCGGCGGTGGAAGCCGCGCCGCTGCGGCACGCCCGGCGGCTGGCGGAGGTGACCGGGGCGACGGTGCTGCTCAAGGGGTCGACGACGCTCGTCGTGCCGCCGGGTGAGGGCGCGCCGGTGTGGTCGCAGGCGGACGCGCCGGCGTGGCTCGGGACGGCCGGGGCGGGAGACGTGCTGGCCGGGGTGGTCGGGACGCTGCTGGCGTCGGGCCTGCGGGCGGACGTCGCGGGAGCCCTCGGCGCGCTGGTGCACGGCGTCGCCGCCGACCGGGCCAACCCCGGTGGACCGGTGCGCGCCCTCGACGTGGCACGGGCCGTCCCGGCGACCGTGGCGGCACTCCTCCGCCGCTGAGCCCGCGGGAAGGGGCGGGCCCGCCCGCTTTCCTGAGAGCGGGGGGCGAATATGTACCCTCCCAGCCTCCATGCGGAGCGGAAGGTTTACGTTCCACCCGCAACCACCGCCACTACGCCGCAAGGTTTCCCTTCCGCCCGCAACCACTTCCTTGCGCCGTGAAAGGGAAACGTTGCCGGGTGAAAGCGAAACCTTGCCGGGCGAAAGGGACTCCTTCCGCGGTGGCAGGGATTCCTTGCGGGATGGAAGGGATTCCTTCCGCGGTGGCAGGAGGCTGGGAGAGCACCCTTTGTCTCCTCGCTCTCAGGAACCGGTCGGTCGCGGGTCGGCCGATCGGACCGCATCGGGCTCGCGTCTGGTGACCTCCGCGGACCCGGCCCGACCTGCGGTCCTAGACTGGACAGGCTCATGACCGACCACCCCGCCCCCACCGCACCCGCCCGAGCGACCGCGCCGACGGGTGCGTCCGCGCGGGTGACGGTGGATGCCGCAGCCATCCGCGACAACGTCGCCGCGCTCGTGCGTCGCTGCGCCCCGGCCCAGGTCATGGCCGTCGTCAAGGCCGACGCCTACGGCCACGGCCTCGTCACCGCCGCGCGCGCCGCCCTCGCGGGCGGCGCGGCCTGGCTCGGCGTCGCCCAGCTCGACGAGGCGCTGGCACTCCGTGCCGCCGGCGTCGACGCACCCCTCCTCACGTGGATCTACCCGCCGCAGGCCGACCTCGGCGCGGCGATCGACGCGGACATCGACCTCACCGTCGGCAGCCGCTGGAACCTCGACGCCGTCGTCGCCGCCGCCCGGCAGCGCGGCACCACCGCCCGCGTCCAGGCCAAGGTCGACACCGGTCTCGGCCGCGGCGGCGTCCTCATCGACTGGAGCGAGTTCACGCACGCGCTCGCGGCCGCCGTCGCCGAGGGCGCCGTCCGCGTCACGGGCACGTGGTCGCACTTCGCGTGGGCCGACGCCCCGCAGCACCCGACGGTCCGCGCCCAGCAGGAGCGCTTCGTCGAGGCCGTCGCCGAGCTCGAGGCCGCCGGCGTCGACCCCGGCCTGCGCCACCTCGCCAACTCCGCCGCGACGCTCACCAACCCGTCCGCGCACTTCGACCTCGTCCGCCCCGGCCTCGCGGTCTACGGGCTCTCGCCCGTGCCCGACCTCGGCAGCCCGGCCGACTTCGGCCTGCGCGAGGCGATGCGCGTCACGGCACGCCTCACCCAGGTCAAGCGGGCCCGGGCCGGCCAGGGCGTCAGCTACGGCCATGAGTACACGACCGACCGCGACACCGTGCTCGGCCTGGTCCCGATGGGGTACGCCGACGGCATCCCGCGGCACGCCGGCAACGCCGGTCCGGTGCAGGTCGGGGGCCGCCGGTACGCCATCGCGGGGCGGGTCTGCATGGACCAGTTCGTCCTCGACCTCGGCGCGGACTTCGACGGCGCCCCGGGCGACGAGGTGACGGTCCTCGGCCGCGGCGCCGACGGCGAGCCCACGGCCCAGGACTGGGCGGAGGCCGCCGGCACCATCAACTACGAGGTCGTCACCCGGATGGCCCCCCGCCTGCCGCGCGTCGTGGTCGGGGAGGACGCCTGATGCCCACCCGCCCCACCGGAGGGCCGCTCGGGCTGCTCGGAGCCGTCGGCGACCGCGTCCGCCGCGGGCCGGCGATGCGCCCCGACCTCGGGGACCCCGTCGAGGGCTGGGGTCACGTCCCGAGCGAGTCGCTGACGGTGCGCACCGACGACGGCGTCGACCTCCACGTCGAGATCGACGCCCCGCGCACCGCGAGCCGTGGCCGCCGCCACCTCGCCGGGCGCACCCCGACGGTCGTCATGGCCCACGGCTTCGCCCTGACCATGCAGTCGTGGGTGCTCCAGCGGCGCGCGCTGCTCGACGAGGGGCTGCGCGTCGTCACCTACGACCAGCGCGGCCACGGCCGCTCCTCCACCCCGGACCTCTCCACGTGCACCGTCGCCCGGCTCGGCCTCGACCTCGCCGCCGTCATCGAGGCCACGTGCCCGTCCGGCCCGGTCGTGCTCATCGGCCACTCGATGGGCGGGATGAGCGTCATGTCCTTCGCCGGCCAGCATCCCGGCGTGGTGCGCGACCGCGTCCTCGCCGTCGCGCTCGTCTCGACCTCGCCGGGCGGCCACGAGGTGACCGAGTTCGGCCTCGGACCGCTCGTCGGTCGCGTCGTCGGCTCCCTCGGGCCGGGCGTGCTGACCCGCCTGTCCCGCCACGCCGGCCCGATCGGCGTCCTGCGCAAGATGGGCAAGGGCGTCCAGGACCTCGCCGTCGCCCGCTGGGCCTTCGACTCCCCGGTCAGCCCGGCCCTCGTCGACCTCGTCGCCGAGATGATCTTCGAGACCTCGTTCGACGTGATGGCGGCCTTCCTGCCCGACATCGACGGCCTCGACCTCGTGCCGTCGCTCCAGGCGCTGACCGGTGTCGAGCTCCTCGTCATCAACGGCGCGGGCGACCTCATCACGCCGCCCTCGCACTCGGAGGACATCGTCCGCCACGTCCCCGGCGCCGAGCACGTCGTCGTGGAGGACGCCGGGCACATCCTCATGCTCGAGCACCCCGACCTCGTCACGGAGCAGCTGCTCGCGCTCATCCAGCGCGCCCGGCGAGCAGTGGCCGAGGGCGTGCCGGTCAGCAGCAAGCCGCGCGTGCGGCGCACCGTCCAGGACATCTCGAAGAAGCGGCGGGCCGGCCGGGCCCGCAGGGAGGCGGCCTCGTGAGCGCCCGTCGATTCGTGCTGCCCGAGGTCGACGACACCCGGGCCCTCGGCACCGCCCTCGGCGGCGTGCTGCGGGCGGGCGACCTCGTCGTCCTCACCGGCGGCCTCGGCGCCGGGAAGACCACCCTCACCCAGGGCCTCGGCGAGGCCCTCGGGGTGCGGGGTGCGGTGACCTCCCCGACGTTCGTCATCGCGCGCGTGCACCCCTCGACCGTCGGCGGGCCGGCGCTCGTCCACGTCGACGCCTACCGCCTCGGCGGCGCCCTCGAGCTCGACGACCTCGACCTCGACGCCAGCGTCGAGGAGTCGGTCACCGTCGTCGAGTGGGGCCACGGCCTCGCCGAGGGCCTCGCCGATGACCGCCTCGAGGTCGTCCTCGACGTCGACCCCGAGACCGAGCGCCGCACCGCCACGGTCACCGGCGTCGGCGGCCGCTGGGCCGTCGACGCCACCGCCGACGCGGCCGATGCCGACGCACCCGACCCCCTCGCACCCCTCGGAGGAGAGCCGTGCTGACCCTCGCCCTCGACACCTCCACCTCGGCCATCGGCGTCGCCGTCCTGCGCGACGGCGAGGAGCCGGTCGTCGGCGTCGAGGTCAACGCCCGCGCCCACACCGAGCTGCTCGCCCCGCTCGTCGAGCGCACCCTCGCGAAGGCCGGCGCGGGCGTCCGCGACGTCACCGACCTCGCCGTCGGCACCGGCCCGGGGCCGTTCACCGGCCTGCGCGTCGGGATGGTCACGGCCGTGACGATGGGTTACGCGCTCGACGTGCCGGTGCACGGCGTCTGCTCGCTCGACGTCCTCGCCGAACAGGCGCTGGCCGCCACCGACGCCGACGAGGTCCTCGTCGCGATTGACGCCCGCCGGCGCGAGGTCTACTGGGCCCGCTACCGCCGCGGATCCGACGGCGCCGCCGAGGCCGTCACCGAGCCGGCCGTCGAGGCGCCGGCCGGCCTGCCCGCGGACGTCCGCGCCCTGCCCACCGCCGGCCGCGGCCCGCTGCTCTACGCCGATTTGTTCGAGGCACCGCTGGCCGACGTCCTCGACGTCGACCCCGGGGTGCTCGCGCAGGTCGCCGCGCGTCGCCTCGCCGCGGGCACGCCGATGCCCGTCGAGCCCCTCTACCTGCGTCGCCCGGACGCCCTGACCACCGCGGAGCGCGCCGCGCGATGAGCGCCGCGACCCTCCGCGACGCGCGCTGGCCGGACGTCACCGGCCTCGCGGCGCTCGAGGCGTCGCTGTTCCCCGACGACGCCTGGAGCGAGGCGTCGTGGTGGTCCGAGCTCGCGGCCCGACCCCGGCGCGACTACGTCGTCGCGGCCGACGACGTGGGCACGCTCCTCGGCTACGGCGGCCTCGACCACGGTGGCGACGTCTCGGACGTCATGACCGTCGCGGTCTCGCCGGAGGCGCGCGGGCAGGGCCTCGGCCGCGTGCTGCTGGCGGACCTCGAGCGACGGGCGCTCGCCCGCGGCGCCGCGCACGTCCTCCTCGAGGTGCGGGCCGACAACGCGCCGGCCATCGGCCTCTACGAGTCCTCCGGCTACGCGGTCATCAGCCGCCGGCGTGCGTACTACCCCGGGGGCGTCGACGCCCTCGTCATGCGAAAGTCCCTCCAGCAGAACGGAGCCGCAGATGGCTGACGAGCCCCTCGTCCTCGGCATCGAGACCTCCTGCGACGAGACCGGTGTCGGCCTCGTCCGCGGCGAGACCCTCCTGTTCGACGCCATCGCGAGCAGCGTCGACGAGCACGCGCGCTTCGGCGGGGTCGTGCCCGAGGTCGCCAGCCGCGCCCACCTCGAGGCGATGGTCCCGACGATCGAGCGGGCCTGCGCGGAAGCCGGCGTCACGCTCCGCGACGTCGACGCCGTGGCGGTCACCTCCGGCCCGGGTCTCGCCGGCGCCCTGATGGTGGGGGTCGCGTCGGCCAAGGCGCTGGCCCTCTCGCTCGGCGTGCCCCTGCACGGCGTCAACCACCTCGCGAGCCACGTCGCCGTCGACATCGTCGAGCACGGCCCGTTGCCCGAGCCGACCCTCGCGATGCTCGTCAGCGGCGGGCACTCCTCGTTGTTGCTCGTCCCCGACGTCACGCACGACGTGCGCAGCCTCGGGTCGACGATCGACGACGCGGCGGGGGAGGCGTTCGACAAGGTCGCGCGCGTCCTCGGGCTGCCGTTCCCCGGTGGCCCGCACATCGACCGCGTCGCGCGCGAGGGGCAGGTCGTCATCGACTTCCCGCGCGGGCTGACCGGTGGGCGCGACATGGAGCGGCACCGCTTCGACTTCTCGTTCTCCGGGCTCAAGACCGCCGTCTCGCGCTGGGTCGCCGCGAAGGAGGCTGCGGGAGAGTCGGTCCCGGTCGCCGACGTCGCCGCCAGCTTCCAGGAGGCCGTGACCGACGTGCTGACCCGCAAGGCGATCGACGCGTGCCGCGAGCACGGCGTCGGTCACCTGCAGATCGGCGGCGGCGTGGCGGCCAACTCGCGGCTGCGCGCGATGGCGCAGGAGCGCTGCGACGCCGCGGGCATCGAGCTGCGCGTGCCCCGGCCCAAGCTGTGCACCGACAACGGGGCGATGGTCGCCGCGCTCGGCGCACAGATGGTGCTCAAGGGCCGGCCGCCGTCGGACCTCGGCATCCCCGCCGACTCCTCGATGCCGGTGACGGTCGTCTCGGCCTGATGCGCGCTGCCCGGAGGGCCGGCACCCGCGCGGCGCCCGCTCAGGCGTCGCCGGGGCTCAGCCAGGCGTGCACGAGCGGCACGACGGACGCGCCCTCGCCGGTGGCCGCGGCGACCCGCTTCATCGAGCCGGCGCGCACGTCTCCGGCGGCGAAGATGCCGGGCACGCTCGTCGCGAGGTTCTCGGGCGGCAGGCCGTCGACCCACCGGTCCTTCGGCACGTCGCGCCCGGTGAGGACGAAGCCGCGCTCGTCGAGCGCGACCTCGTCGGGCAGCCAGCCGCAGTGCGGCTCGGCGCCGAGCAGCAGGAAGAGGCCGTACGCCGGGCGCTGCCGCGTCTCGCCGGTCGTGGTGTCACGCAACGCGACCCACTCGAGGCGCCCATCTCCGCCGGCGTCGACGACCTGCGTGCACGGCTCGACGGTGATGCGCGGGTTGAACTCGATCTCGCCGACGAGGTAGGCCGACATCGTCTCCGACAGCGACGGCCGGCGGACGACCACGGTCACCGACCGCGCGAAGCGCGCCAGGTGCACCGCGGCCTGCCCGGCGGAGTTGCCGCCCCCGACAACGACGACGTCCTGGTCCTCCATCTCGCGCGAGAGCGACATCGCCGCGCCGTAGTTGACGCCGCGCCCGACCAGTGCCTCCACCGACGGCACGCCGAGGTGCCGGTAGTCGACCCCGGACGCGACGACCACCGACCGCGCGCTGATCTCGAAGTCGCTGCCGCGCAACAGGTGTGGCTCGCCCTCGGCACCCGCGACCAGCTGCTCGACCTCCCACCCGGTGTGGAAGCGCGTGCCGAAGCGCAGCGCCTGGTTACGCGCCCGCTGGGCCAGCCGCATCCCGGAGACGCCGCGCGGGAAGCCGAGGTAGTTGCGGATCATCGAGCTCGTGCCGGCCTGCCCGCCGATGGCGCTGCCGTCGAGGACGATCGTCGAGAGCCCCTCGGACGCCGCGTAGACCGCTGTCGCGAGCCCCGCCGGTCCACCACCGACGACCGCGACGTCGACGACGGAGGCACCCGCGGCGGCGTCCATCTCGCGCTCGGCCTGCGTGTCGAAGAACGAGCGGGCGACGTCGCGCACCGACGTCGCGACGATCGGGTCGCGGTTGGCGGCCCAGACCCGCGGGTAGCCGGCGTCCTCGGGGAAGTGCTCGGCCACGTGCCGGCCGATCTCGCTGTCGGGCTCGACCGAGCGGCAGGGGATGCCCATGCGGTCGAAGAAGTCGCGGACCTGCTGGGCCACGACGTCACCGGGCGGCGCGACGATCTTCGCGACGACGACGTCGGGGTCGGTCGCGGTCCAGCCCCACTCGCTGAGCAGCTCGGTGACGGAGTGGTGGAACTCCTCGTCCCGCGTGCCGCGCGGCATGAGGAGGTAGGCGTCGTACTTGCCCTTGGCCATGCCGGAGCGCAGCCGCGGGGCGTCGGAGAGGAACCGGTCGTAGGGCGCGACGACGAGCCGGCGCGCGGTCGGCACGAGGTGGCGCCACTCCGCGAACGCGGCGAGCACGTTCTCCTCGTCGGGCAGGCGCGAGTCGGTGACGAACATCGCCACCTGGTGGCCCTGCGCGAGGGCGTCCTCGGTGACGTCGCACGCCTCGCGGCACGAGCCGGCGGTGCGCAGGTCGTACTCGCGCGAGTAGCGCCAGAAGACGTCGAGGAGGGTGTCGGTGTGCTCGCCGGACGCCAGGACGATGACCGGAGCCGGTGCGGTGGAGGGGGAGGCCGTCACCCCGTCGAGCCTAGGCCGCTCCGGGCCGCGGCGGGAGGGGTGCCCGCCGTCAGTCCCCGGACGTCGACGACGACGAGCAGGGGAGCAGGCCCATCCGGTCCTTGAGGTCGAGCACGCGGTGCACCGAGGCATCGACCTGCTGCGCGAAGTCGTCGTCCTTGTCCGCCTTCGCGGCCAGCGCCTCGAGCATCGCGGGGGCGACGGACGCGTCGCCGGTCAGCGTGATGTCACCGCCCGCCTCGACGAACTTGACGGCGCGCTGCCCGGGGGAGGTGGAGCGGACGGACTGCGCGTTGACGTCGTCGGTGATGACGACGCCGTCGAAGCCGAGCTCGCCGCGCAGCATGTCGGTGACGACCGTGCGCGAGAACATCGCCGGCACGCCGGGGTCGATCTTCGCGTAGTTGGCGGAGCCAACCATGACGAGGCCCGCGCCGGCGTCGACGCCCGCGGCGAACGGCTCGAGGTAGGGGTCGTCCTTCGTCGTCGTCGGGTCCGTGATGCCGGTGCTGTGGAAGTCGGTGTTGTTGCGGATGCGGCCGAGCCCCGGGAAGTGCTTGACCGTCGCCTCGACGCCGCCGTCGAGCATCCCCTCGATGAACGCGGTCGACGCCTTCTCGACGGTCTTGGGGTCCGACCCGTACTCGCGCTCGTACTTGCCGATCGGCTCGTTGCCGCGGCCGAGGTCGGCCGGCACGGTGTCGGTGACCGGCGCGAGGTTGACGTTGACCCCGGCGTCCTTGAGCTCCTCGGCCCAGCCGGCGGCGGCCTTGCGCAGCGCGGACGAGGACATCTGCGCCTGCTCGCTCGCGGTCGGCGGGCGGGTGAAGCCCTCGCCGCGCAGCTGGTGCACCTCGCCGCCCTCCTGGTCGGCGGCGATCATCAGGTCGATGCCGGCGGTGGCCTTGCGGGAGACGAGCCCCTGGAGGTGCTCGGAGGTGGTCGACACCTTCTCGGCGCCCTCCCAGCCGCCGAGGTAGATGACGTTGCCGACGTGGTCCTTCGTGATCGTCGAGTCGAGCGCGTCGAGGGAGGCGTTGGTGTCGAAGCCGACCATGAGCAGCTGGCCGAGCCGCTGGTTGGCGGTCATAGCCTCGTACGTCGTGTCGGCGCAGGTCGGGGTCTCGCTCGGCGACGGGGTCGCCGAGGCCGACGGCGACGCGGACGTGCTCGACGCGGACGCGCTGGTCGGGGCCGCCTCGGGCGTGCCGGTCGAGCAGCCGGCGAGGGTGACGGCGAGCGCCCCGGTGAGGGCGAGCGCGGCGCGGCGGGGGTGGGGTCGCGTGGGGGTGGTCACCCGAAAACGCTACGTGACCACCCTGCGGGCCGAGGAATCGCGCTGGTCGCGGCGCCGGCAGCCACCGTTGAGGACGCCGCGCGCCGGCGGCTCAGTCCATCGCCTCGATGCCGAGCTCGGCCAGCTCGCCGGAGGATGCGCGGAGGCGCTGCACAAGCGCGGCGTCGGGTGGCTCCCAGTCGAGCACCTCCTCGACCACGCGCACGCCCTCGGTCGTGCGGTAGGAGCGCGTCGGGTTGCCGGGGAAGCGCTTGTCGGTGACGTTCGGGTCGTCCTCGAGCGGGCCGAGCGGCTCGACCTGGTAGACGCGCGGCGGCCCGTCGCCGCGCGCGAGCTCGGCGGCCAGGGGAGCGCCGTTCGACGAGGCCGTGACGTAGATGTGCCTCATGGGTCTGCCCGTGCCGTAGTTCGAGCGCCACCCCGGCGTCAGCACGTCACCGGGACGGACGTCGGCCCGGGTGCCGTGGAAGAACGGGCCGGGGTCGTCGACGACGCGCTTCGGCGGGGGCGGGTCGCGCAGCAGCACGTCGAGCCGGTGCAGGAGCGCCGCCACGCGACTGCCGCCCTCCGGCGCCCGGGGGTAGCGGGACAGGACGTCGAGGACGACCGGGCTCGCCCGCCGGGCCGCGGCGTCGAGGACGTACTCGGCGACCACCGGGTCGTCGCCCCGGTACAGCTCGGCGGCCCGGGCCGCGTGCACCGCGGCGCCGAGGAGGTGCCGCAGCTGCGTGGCGTTCGCGAGCGGGTGCAGGTAGGCGGCGGCCGCGGCGTCACCGGCGGCCGTCGCGGCGTGCTTCGCGGCCTCGGTGGATGCCTCCCGCCCGGCGCGGTGGGCGTCGGTCGCGGTGTGCCGCTGGAGGTTCGAGCGCGGCGCGCCCTGCGCGTACTCGCGGGCCGCGGCTATGGCAGCGCGCGGCCGGTCGTCGTCGGGGTGAGCGCGGTCCCACACGACGAGCGCCGGCTCGGCGCCGTCGGCGGCGTACCAGGCGACCGCGCGCAGCTCGGCCGTCGTCAGCTCGAAGTCGGCCACCCGCTCGAGTCTGGCACGGAGCTGGTCGCGACCGCCGACCTTGGGCGGACAGGCCACCTCAGACGCCTGCGACGTACGCGGTGAGGAAGTGCACGCCGTGCCGGTCGAGGTTGCCGCGTGCGCGGTCGTAGTGCTCGGTAGTGCCTCGAGGGCCCGCAGCACCGGGACGGTCACCGGCATCGTGCCCGGCTTGTAGCCCTTGCCGACCAACCGCAGCACGCGGTGCCCGCGCAAGGTCTCGGCGTAGTCCTCGATCCGGACCGCCGCGGCCTCCGACGCACGCAGCGCGTTGATCCCCAACAGGAAGGCCAGGGCGCCGTGGTGGACGGTGATGGTCTGGGAGACATGCAGGAACCGGATGAGCTCGAGCCGGTCGAACCCTTGGGTGCGCGTCTCGTCCCGGTGCACCGTCGGCAGCCGGGCGTACACGGCCGGGTCCGCCGGGACCAGGCCGTCGATGTGCGCGAAGCGGAAGTACCCCGCACCCCGTGCATCATGGTCACCGCGCTGGAGTCCATCAGTCCGCGTTCGCTCAGCCCGCGGATGTACAGCTCGACATGGGCGCGCTGGATGCCTGCGAGCGGGTCCAGCCCGTGTCCTTCGCACCAGGAGAACTACTCCCGCAGCTGGAACGAGTACAGCCGGTGCGTTCGCCCCGAGTAGCGAGCCAGGTACGACACCGCGGCCAGCTGCGCGGTCGACATGGTGGTCGGTCGGAAGGGGAGAAGGGCAGTCTGTGCTGACATGGGTCGCCTCACGCGGCGACAGTTGGTGGCCCGCACCCGCCCGCCGCGAGCGCGGCCGGGCATCCGGACCCGTGAACGGTAGACCCGAGCCGCCGCCACGACCAGTCCGTTGCCAGGCGGTGTGGCGCGCGTCGCGACCGAGGCGCGATGGTCCTCGTGCAGCGCCGACGTCGGAACGTCAGCTCCGCTGCAGCTCCTCGGCGAGCATGACGATGATGCCGCTCGGACCGCGGACATAGGTGAGCTTGTAGGCGTCCTCGTAGGTCGCCACGCCGCGCAGCGGGTAGCAGTCGTGTCTCGCCGCGATCTCGAGGGCCTCGTCGAGGTCGTCGACCGAGAAGGCGACTCGATGCATGCCGATCTCGTTGGGGCGGGTGGGCTCGGTCTCGATCGCGTCGGGGTGGATGTACTCGAACAGCTCGAGCCGACCGAGACCGTCAGGCGTCTGGAGCATCGCGATCTTGGCGTGGTTGCCGTCGAGGCCGACAGCCGTGTCGGTCCATTCGCCACTGACCGTGTCACGGCCGAGGACGCTCAGCCCCAGGTCCGTGAAGAAGGCGATGGTCGCGTCCAGGTCTCGGACGGCGATGGCGACGTTCTCGAGCTTGATGGGCATGCGGCGAAGGCTATAGAGCCGTTCATCGGTCCGGACGGTAAGCCGCCGCACACTGGGCGTCGGCTCGCGGCGGAGAGACGCAGGCATCAAGCCGTGCCGACTCAGTCGTCTCGCATCGCGTGCGTGTCTTCAGCGATCCGCTGACGGCGCCGGACACGTTGTGATGCGCAGATGAGCTTTGAGCCACCACGCAGTCGACTCCGAGCGGGGCATCGGGGACCCGGTTACCAGTCCAGCCCCGTCGTGGTACCCGCGTCGGCCGAAGGTTTGGTTCGCTCATGTTGCCAAGTTGGTGGCAGGTGGCGGGTCAGCTGCCTCGGATCTGCATGATCGGGCGCCAATGCCATCAACGCCCCGAAGAAGGTGGCGTAGCTAAGTCCTGACTCCGCCAGACGAGCCATCGCCCACCGCGCCGTCCGGTCGCCCGGAGGGCTGCCGTAGCTGTTGTAGCCGGAGTCAGCCATGTGCCTCAATGTCTCTTCTTGCTCCGAGCTGAAAGTCGAAGGGGTTCGTTCACCAGTCGTCAGGTCCACTGCCCGAAGAATCATCGCCCAACCAATAAGCGGATACGCGGGATGCTCCGTTGCGCACAAACTAAACGTGTGCGCCCGACGCATGGCCGACGCCAGCTCGCGGGGGTAGGCCATGGGCACGAGGTAGACGCCGTTGCCACCTGAGCGTCCACGATTGGTGATCACCTCGTGGGCTCTGGCGAAGGTAGCGAGCTGGCCGTCGCCCTGCTTATAGGAGGTCGCGTGGGAGGGCACTCGCAGGTAACCGGGCAGGCCGGTCTCTCGGCATTGGTGTTCGGTCCAGGCGACGGCCTCGTCGGTCCGGCGCAGGTTTTCCGGCGACGCAATGTACGGCGTCCATGCGACCGCTCTGTAGGTCAGGTCGTTCACGAAACGTGAGCGTAGGTCGCGCCACTGACACCCGGTAGGTCCTGGACGCGGCCGGCCCCGAGGGGCTGCTGCACCGATAGGTGACAACCGAACCGTGGCGATACGACGCATCCTGATGGCGGCGCTAAGGGTCACTTCCGTGCGATCGGATACTGGAAGGCACTGACTTCGACCGACGACTCATTGAGACACCTGGATGGCTGCGGGTTAGCGTCTTGCCTGTGCCAGAGGAGCGACGGAACGAAAGACTTGCGCGTCGGGTGGTTGCCCATGCGCTCTCATGCGTTGTCGAGCGCTACGAAGACGGAAGCCGTGACTCGCAGGTGGATGCCGAGATCGTCCTCCCGGATGGCCGTGCGGGACTC
Source organism: Phycicoccus mangrovi (assembly GCF_018729305.1). NCBI lineage: Bacteria > Bacillati > Actinomycetota > Actinomycetes > Micrococcales > Intrasporangiaceae > Phycicoccus > Phycicoccus mangrovi. Next base: position 360,757 of record NZ_JAHHWP010000008.1, read on the forward strand.
GAGGTCGTTGCGGACATCGATCCAGCGGTACCAAGCATGTGGAAGGCATTGGAGAACGTCCAGCACGAGGTTCGCGTTGATGGCTTAGCTCGTCGATGGATTGTGACACTACGGAGAACGGCCAGCGTCAAGCGGGCGGTTGCTGAGCTGCCAGGCTTCATGCTGCAACTTGAGCGGGGTGAACTTCAAACACACCGGTCGGCCGTTCCCTCCGAATTGGAGAAGCTCGGAGTCGTGAGCGCGGACCCGATCCTCAATGATGACCGCCCCGGAGGACGAATCCACCTCTCCATGGAAGGCTGGAGCGGCTCAGCGGGAATGCGGCCCGAGGTGGCTCCTTGGGTAGCCGACATGCTTGAGAGACACCCGGATGTGCCGCGGAAACTTCAGGCACACCCATCCTCGGAGGGACATGCCTTCCTCTGGGTGACCACATCCAGTGACTTCGAGACACAGTCGGCCCTTGAGAACCGGGGTCAAGCCCTGCCGGCAGTCGAACCGGTGCTGCCAAACGGCGTCACTCATGTGTGGGTCGCTGGCTTGTCGTCGTCCCAAGGGGTGCTCGCTTGGTTCCCGCATCGGGGGTGGTGGCGCACGCCATGGTCGTGGCCAGCCTCGGCGGCCGACCTAGCCGTGCTGCTTGAGGACTGAGCTCAGGTCGGTCCGGCGTCATTAGTCCCACGCGGCGATAGGACGCACCACGCGCGGCACCGAAGCCTGATCGCGCGATCACGCCCGATTTGTGGGCCGCCCTCGATAAGGTCCTCCTAACGGGGAGGCAGGCGTTCTTTCGTCCTTCTCGGGCTTTTCTTTGTCACATCGCGAGGGGACGCAGGCATGACCACGCAGACGAGCGCGCGGGACGGCGGGAGTGTGGCTGTAATGGCACGCGCAGCCAAGAAGGCGCCCCAGGCTAATACCCTCGTGCAGCGCCTTTGGGAAGCCGCCGACGCGTTCCAGGGCAACAAGGAGCCCAGCCTGACAACTGCCGGAATCATCGCCGAGCTGGTTCAGCCGGTGAAGGAGATGGGCAAGCAGAACCAGCGACACGAGGCGCTCGCGTTGTCGGTGGCCGAGGCCGCGTTCTACGACGCCATCGTGCTGAACGACGTCGCGATCCTCCAGATGGGCGATGACAGCCTGCAGAGGATGGCTGCGGAGCTGGTGCCCTCGAGCAGCCAGAGCGCCACGCTCGACTGGGACGTTAAGGATTCGGTCCGCGACGCGATGCGCACTAAGGTCCGCAGGCTGCTCGCCAACTACGACTGCCCGCCTGACCTGGAGAAGAGGGCGATCGAGCCGGTCTTTGAGCAGGCGAAGCTCTACGCCTGCGTCGCAGGGGGAGCACCCGCGTGACCCTTGTCGCGAAGGAATTGACGGCCGAGCGGCTGCGCGATCTGGTGCAGGATGCCCACCTATCGTTCCTCTTTGGGGCAGGGGCTTCTGCTCCCATGTTCCGATTGCTCGGTGACATCGAGAACCTGCTGACGTCCCTTGACGCCTCTGGCGCCACCCAGGACGCGAAGGCCTACGCGCGAGCATCCATCTACTCGGGCTTCTTCCGCAGCGTGGTGCTCAAGAACAACGACCTGCTCGACCGGAGCGGAGGTGAGGCACTCCAGCTCCTTGAGCGGTACGAAGCGTTCCTTCAGACAATCAACCGGCTGCTCCTGGAGCGCCGTAGTTCGCTGCTCAACAAACAGGTCAATCTCTACACAACGAACGTCGACTTGGCGACGGAGATCGCCGCCGAGAGCCTCCAGGTCCACCTCAACGATGGCTTCGCAGGACGGCTGCAGCCGCGCTTTAGCACTTCCAATTTCGGCTCGGTAGTCTCACGGCGCAGCCTCCAGTACGACAACCTGTCCGAGGTACCGACCTTCAACCTGCTCAAGCTCCATGGTTCGGTCGGCTGGTCAGCCGCGGGGGAGGCGAGCCGTCCCGAGATAGGTCTCGACACCCGCCTGCGACAGGTAGCCGAAGTCGCGGAGGAGCTTGACAAGGTCGACGCGATCTTGGCCGAGGTTGGCGCAGATACGACCTTGGAGTCTTTGCTCGGTAGCCCAGTCCCACCGGGGGCGGCGGCTCTGTTGTCGCCCTTCCTGGACGCCTACAGCCAGCTGGCCATCGTCAATCCGACGAAGGCGAAGTTCCAGCAGACTGTGCTGAACCAGAACTACTACGACCTGCTTCGGCTCTTCTCGAACGAGCTAGAGAAGGAGAACGCCGCCCTCTTCGTCGTTGGCTTCTCCTGCCGCGACGAGCACATCCGGGAGCTGATGGTGCGCGCCGCTCGCACCAACCCAACGCTCCAGCTCGTCATCTTCGCCTATAGCCCGCACGCCGCCACGGAGATCGAGCACGCCTTCGACGGCTACCCGATCACCAACAGCAACATCTGGCTGATCGCACCGCCCGCCGATGAGGTGGATGAGGAGCCGCTGCGCTACGACCTACCGACCGTCACATCCGAGTTCTTCGCGAAGGTCGCGCCCTCGTCGTCGGCTCCCAAGCAGTCGGTCGAAGTTAAGGTCTCGGTGCAAGAGCCGCTGGTCGACCTCGATGATTGACCACGAGTTGCTCAACCGTGATGCTGTCTTTCGCGTCGGCGAGGTTGTCGGGGTCCAGGGCCGGACGGTTCGCATTCGCGTTGATAAGGCCAAGAACGGTGCGCACCTGATCTACCAAGGTCGGCTGCTGCGCAACGTGGGTGTCGGCGGCTTCCTCAAGATCAGCAAGGGCTTCGCCGATCTGGTCGGCAAGGTCGATGGCGAAGAGATTGCTGAGGTGCGCGGCCACGAAAGCTACCGCAGCTCCCGCGACCGGGTCGAACGGATCCTGACTGTCAGTCTGATCGGCTTCATGTCGGGCGGCCAGTTCCGTCGCGGTGTACGCGAGCTGCCGCTCGTAGGCAACGAATGCTTCTTGCTCGATGAGGACGAGTTCGATCGCATCCATAGCTTCGTCGACCCGAAGGACCGCGCGCTCACAATCGGCCGCCTGGCGATGGAGAAGGGACAGGACGTTCGTGTTGGCGTCAACAGCCTCTTCGCCAGCCATATCGGCATCTTCGGCAACACCGGCAGCGGCAAGTCCTACACCTTGACCAAGCTCTACCACGAGCTGTTCGCTGCCTACGGCGACTCGGACGCGTTCAAGAAGCGGGCGCGGGTGCTCGTCATTGACTTCAATGGCGAGTACGTCAATCGCGTTGGAACCGTGGCCGGCGAGCAGAGCAGTTCCGTTCTCACCGATAACGACGCGAAGACCGAGTTTGTGCTCTCGACTCGGAACGACGAGGGTGACCGCCTTCCTCTGAGCAAGGAGGCAATGGAAGACCCGGTTATTTGGACGGTGTTGCTCGACGCGACTGAGAAAACCCAAGCGCCGTTTGTGCAGCGCACGCTCCAGAGCGACTACTGGGAGTCTCGGTTGGAGACGGGCGAGGACCTTGGAGCCGCTGTCGCCCGCATTGTCTATGCCGCCATCCGCAGTTCCGACCCAGCGCTCGACAAGGGCTTGATCGTCAAGTTCCTTGAGGAAGTCCAAGGGTGCATGGGCGAGGAGGCACCTGATGCCCTCGGCGACTACATCCGCGACATCCAGTCGAACCTTGGCTACCACGGTCAGAACAAGTGCTTCTACTACCGGCAAACCAACGGCATCAACGTCTACGCCAACGACCCGTCGTCCGACACCTACTTCCAGAATTTGACCTACACGCGCATCGGCGGACTTGGCATCGATCCCAGCGCCCTGCAGAGCGTCGACCGCATCCGGTTCAAGCTCGTGCTGCAGTACTACTCCGACATATTTCACGGCTACGCGAACCGCGAACACCTCGGCCCGCTAATCAAGCGGCTGGAGTCGCGCATGCCGCGCGTGAAGCGCCTAATCGAGGTCTCGGACGGCACTCTGCTGGACAAGCCATTGACTGTGATCTCACTGCGCGACGTCAACGTCGAGATGCGCAAGGTCATCCCGCTCCTCATCTGCCGCCAGCTCTACGACGAGAAAAAGCGCGACGGCGATCCGTCGCGGTACCTCAACATCGTTGTCGACGAGGCGCACAACATCTTGTCGAACGCGTCGTCCCGCGAGAGCGAGGCGTGGAAGGACTACCGGTTAGAGACGTTCGAGGAGATTATCAAGGAGGGTCGGAAGTTCGGTGTCTTTCTGACGATTGCGAGTCAGCGACCGCACGACATCTCCGAGACGATCATTTCCCAATTACACAACTACTTCCTGCACCGCTTGGTCAACAACCTCGACATCATGGCCATCGAGCGAGCTGTCGCGTACCTGGACCGTGTTTCGTTTGAATCCCTGCCGATCCTTCCGACAGGCTCGTGCGTCCTCTCCGGGCTGTCCACGCAGGTGCCGGTCGTCGTGGACATCGAGAAGTTGCCGACTGCATACGAACCGAACAACAAGACGATGACCTTGGCCGATGGCTGGATCCCCGGCACCGACCCCGATGGCGGTGGCTCCGGTGCGGCGGCGGACGACACAACCGACCCTTCCGACCCTTGGGACGACTTCGCCGGCAGCGGCCAGTGGACCGGCGAGGAGCCTCCGTTCTGATGAGCACCGAGCGCATGTCGTTTACCTTGGCCCGTCGAGCATTCGACCTGACGGCTGACGACATACGACGCCGGCTGCAACAGCACCACCCTCGTGCTGTTGAGGGCCTGTCGGATTCTTCGTGAAGGTGTCATCGGCTAGTTGGACCTGAGTTTGCGGCAAAGGGGACGTCGTGCGGCACGAGAAGGAGCCGAGATCGCATAGCCCCTTCTGGGCGGAATGACGCGGGCACTGCGCCATCATTGAAACGCGCGGAGCCCCTACCGCCATCCATAACGCCGGTGGGGCTCTGACGGGCGGGGCGCCCGATCGTGGATGATCGGTCCCGTGCAGCGGATCCCGGTGGTGCTCGACGTCGACACGGGCGTCGATGACGCGTGTGCCCTCCTCCTCGCGGCGCTCCATCCGGGGCTCGACCTGCGGGCCGTCACGTGCGTCGGCGGCAACGCCCCGCTCGCCGACGTCGTGCGCAACACGCTCGTCGTCCTCGAGACCGCCGGCCGGACCGACGTGCCCGTCGGCGTGGGTGCTCTCCGTCCCCTCCTCGAGCAGCCGGTCGACGCCCGGCACGTCCACGGCTCCGACGGGATGGCCGACCTCGGGATGCCCGCCCCCACCCTGCAGCCCGACGCCCGCATCGCGATCGACCTCCTGCGCGACACCGTGCTCGGCGCAGCCGAGTCGGGAGATCCGGTCACCCTCGTCCCCCTCGCCCCGATGACGAACATCGCCCTCCTGGCGCGCGTCCACCCCGAGGCCTTCGCGCGCATCGGCCGCATCGTCTTCATGGGCGGCGGAGCGAACGTCAGCAACGCGACGGCCGCCGCCGAGTTCAACGTCTTCCACGACCCCGAGGCCGCCGCCGTCGTGCTCGACGCCTGCGCCGCCCACGAGGTGCCGGTCGCGATGTACGGCCTCGACGTCTTCTACGCCCCCAAGGTCACCGACGCCGACGTCGAGACGCTCCGCGCCGTCGACACCCCGGTGGCCCGGCTCGCCGCCGACCTCATCTCGTTCCACCACCGGCGCTTCGCCAACGACGGCGCGACCATCGGCGACGCAGGCGCGGTGGCGATGCTCCTCGCGCCCGACGCGGTGCGCACCGAGCGGCGCCCCGTCCGGGTCGAGCTCTCGGGCACGTGGACGCGCGGGCGCACCATCGTCGACACCCGCGACTGGAGCGGCGACATGGCGCACGACCCCCACGGCGTCTCGCCGGCGATGGTCGAGGTCGCCCTCGAGATCGACGGCCCCCGCATCGCACGGCTCTGGCTCGACACCGTCGGAGGGGAGGCCCGATGACCGGCCGCGTGCTCGTCCTCGGCTCGCTCAACGTCGACCTCGTGACGCGGGTCGAGTCGCACCCGCGCCCGGGGGAGACCGTGCTCGGCGAGGGCCTGCGCCGGCTCGCCGGCGGCAAGGGCGCCAACCAGGCCGTCGCCGCGGCGGCGGCCGGCGCCGACGTCGCGATGGCCGGCTGCGTCGGCGACGACGACGGCGGCCGCGCCTACCGCGAGCGGCTCGCGCGCCTCGGCATCGACGTCGAGGCCGTCCGCGTGATCGAGGGCGAGACCTCCGGCCACGCCATCGTCCAGGTGTCCGACGACGGCGAGAACACGATCGTCGTCGTGCCCGGCGCCAACCACCACCTCGGGGCGCCGGAGGTCGGCGCCGTCCGCACCCTCGGCCCGGACGACGTCCTCGTCCTCCAGCTCGAGGTCCCCCTGACCGTCGTCTGCGAGGCCGCGCGGGTCGCCGCCGGCCGTGGCGCCCGGGTCGTGCTCAACGTCGCCCCGTGGTCGGGGCTGCCCGCCGACGTCGTGGCCCTCGGCGACCCCGTCGTCGCCAACGAGCTCGAGATGCAGGCGCTCGCCGAGGCAGGCGCCGAGCCCGCCTCGCTGCTCGTCACCTTCGGGGCCAACGGCGCCGCGTGGGACGGCGTGACGATGCCGGCCCACCCGGTCGAGGGCGGCGTCGTCGACACGACCGGGGCCGGCGACGCGTTCGTCGGCGCGCTCGCGGCGGCCCTCGCGCGCGGCGCCACCCGGGAGGAGGCGCTCGACGCGGCCCTGGCCTCCGGCGCCGCTGCCGTCGCCCGCGAGGGCGCCCAGCCCGACCCCTACCTGTGAGTAACTTCGCGCGTCACGGAGCCGCCGGAGGCCGGTAGAGCCGTGTCAGGGTGGCGACATGGCCGCCACCGACGCCGTCCGCACCACCGACCCGACCCGTCGCGCCCAGCCCGCCCTGGACGCCGACCCCGCCGCCCTGCGCGCCGTCCTCGACGGCCCGCACGCCGCCGTCCGCGACGAGGTCCGCGCCGCGCTGGCCGAGCACACCGACCTGCTCGACGAGCAGCGCGACCTGCCCCGGGCCGAGCTGCGCCGCCGGGTGCGCGACCTCGTCGTCGAGATCGGCGAGCGCGGCCAGGCCGCCCACGGCTTCCCCCGCTCGGTCGGAGGCGGCGGCGACATCGGCGCGTCCATCGCCTCGTTCGAGACCCTCGCCTACGGCGACCTGTCCGTCGTCGTGAAGTCCGGCGTCCAGTTCGGGCTCTTCGGCGGCGCGGTGCTCCAGCTCGGGACGCGCGCCCACCACGAGCGCTACCTGCCCGACATCCTCTCCGGGCGGCTGCTCGGCTGCTTCGCGATGACCGAGACCGGGCACGGCAGCAACGTCCAGGCGCTCGGCACGACCGCCACCTACGACCCCGCCACCGACGAGATCGTCGTCCGCACCCCCGACGACGCCTCGCGCAAGGACTACATCGGCAACGCCGCGGAGGACGGCGAGCTCGCGGTCGTCTTCGCCCAGCTCGAGGTCGGCGGCGAGGACCACGGCGTCCACGCGGTGCTCGTCCCGATCCGCCGTGACGGCGAGGTGCTGCCCGGCGTGCGGGTCGAGGACTGCGGCACCAAGCTCGGACTCGAGGGCGTCGACAACGGCCGCCTCTGGTTCGACGACGTGCGCGTCCCGCGCGCCAACCTCCTCGACCGCTTCGCGCAGATCGACGACGACGGCACGTACCGCTCGAGCATCGAGAACCCCAACCGGCGCTTCTTCACGATGCTCGGCACGCTCGTCCAGGGCCGGGTCAGCGTCGGCGGGGGAGCGCTCGCAGCGTCCAAGGTGGCGATCGAGATCGCCGTCCGGTACGGCCTGCGCCGCCGCCAGTTCGAGGCGCCCGGCACCGACGACGAGACCCTGCTCCTGGACTACGGGATGCACCAGCGGCGGCTGCTGCCGCTCGTCGCCCGCGCCTACGCCCTGAGCGCCGCCCAGCAGGAGGTCGCCCGGCAGCTGCACGAGGTCTTCTCGCCGGAGACCCCCGAGGCGCCCGAGCGCGACGTGCGCGCCCTCGAGTCGCGCGCCGCCGGCCAGAAGGCGCTCGCCACCTGGCACGCGACGCACGCCATCCAGGAGTGCCGCGAGGCCTGCGGCGGCGCCGGCTACCTCTCGGCCAACCGGTTCGCGGCGCTCAAGGCCGACACCGACGTCTTCACGACGTTCGAGGGCGACAACCACGTCCTGCTCCAGCTCGTCGCCAAGGGGCTGCTCACCGACTACTCCTCGTCCTTCGAGGACCTCGACCAGCGCGGGATGGTCCGCTTCGTCGCCGGGCTGGCCGTCGACACCGTCGTCGAGCGCACCGCGGCCCACCAGCTGCTCGAGCGCATCCGCGACGTGCTGCCGACGGGGCGCGACGGCGCGGACACCGACGCCGGGCTGCTCGACCCCGACTACCACCTGGCGATGCTGCGCTTCCGCGAGGAGCACCAGGTCTCCGGGGTCGCGCGGCGGCTCAAGGCGGGGGTCGACGCCGGCCGGCCGCCGGGCGAGGTGTTCAACGACGTGCAGGACCACGTCATCGCCGCGGCCCGCTCGCACGTCGAGCGTTTTGTCGTCGAGGCGTTCGTCGCGCAGGTGCGGGCCCAGCCGGAGGGGCCGACGCGCGAGGTGCTCGGGGCGCTGTGCGACCTGCACGCGCTCGTGACCATCGAGGCCGACCGCGGCTGGTTCCTCGAGCACGGCCGGCTGTCGGCGCCGCGCTCGAAGGCCATCACGCGCGAGGTGACGGCGCTGCTGCGGCGCCTGCGGCCCGTCGCACTCGAGCTCGTCGAGGCGTTCGGCATCCCGCCGGAGGTCCTCGGCGCGCGCGACCTCGTCGGCCCCTGACCCGCCTCAGCCGGCGGGCGGCGCGGACGGCACCACGGGCTCGACGACGATCGCCGTCTGCTGGCCCGCGACCCGCGTGAGCACGACCGTCGCCTGCGCCCCGTCGCCGGCGCCGCGCCCGATCTTCAGCTGCCGCCGCAGCTCGTCGTCGTCGAGCCGGACCCCGCGCTTCTTGACGGTCAGCCCGGTCACGCCGTGTTGCGCCAGCCACGCCCGCAGCGTCTTGACGGTGAACGGCATCGACTCGAGCACCGCGTACCGCCGCGCGTACGGCAGGTCGACCTCGGCATCCGAGAGGACGTACCCGAGCCCGGTGTCGACCTCGACCCCGAGCGTCGCCCCGGTCACGGCCCCGAGCAGGCCGGCCTGCGTGACTGCGCGGTCCGGCTCGTAGAGCCAGGCGCCGATCGAGCCGGTGCCCTCGGCGGTCGGCGGGTCCGGCTCGGCCATCGTCTCGTCGACCTCGACCGGCGGGCGCCCCGCCGCGAGGATGCGCGCGCTGCGGCCGGGGCGCTGCGCGAGCGGCCCCCACCAGACGGCGCACTCGAGCACCTCGCCGCCGTACGAGGTCCACTGCGCCTCGGTGCCGAGCGGGATGGCGTCGTGCGGCATCGACGGCGAGAGCTTCGCCCCGGTGGCCGGCACCGCCGTCGCCACCTGGAGGACGAACTGCCACGACGGCCGGATCTCGTCGAGCCGGAACACCCGCTTGATGCGCCCGTGCCGACCGGTCTTGCCCGGGATGCGGCGCGCCGGGTCGAGCCACACGCCGACGCGCGAGCGCAGCGGGTCGCGCGGGGGCTCGAACTCCTCGGCGTAGCCCTCGTGGGCGCGCGAGTCGGGCCAGGGCCGCAGGTTGGTGTCGGCGATCGCCGCCGTCACGGGGTCGATGTCGACGGCCTGCACGGTGACGCCGAGCGCCGACATCGCGACGGCGTCGCTGCCGATGCCGCAGCCGAGGTCGTGCACCGTCGCCAGCGAGGCGTTGTAGAAGCGGCCCGCGTGGGTGGCCGCGACCTCGAGCCGCGAGGCCTGCTCGAGCCCGTCGGGCGTGTAGAGGAGATCGCCGGCGAACTCGCCGAACTTCGCGACGGCCCGCGCGCGCAGCCGCTGCTGGGTGAGGACGGCGGCCACGAAGTCGGGCGCGTGGCCCTCGCGGCGCAGCCGGTCCTGGAGCGCGAACACCGCGGCCGGGTCGTACGGCGGGAGGGAGCGCAGGAGCTCCTTCCCGTCCGGCGACCCCAGGGCTCGCACGATGCCGACGTCCACGGCCGGTCATCCTGCCATCCGCCTCCTCGGGGCCCGGTGCGAACCCTCCGGACGCCCGCGCCGCGCCCGGCTGGCACTCGAGTTGACCGAGTGCTAAGCGCGGCCTAGATTTGCCTCATTGGCACTCGCCCCGTGCGAGTGCCAGCGCACCCCGGGCCGCGGTCGACCCCCGCGACGGCGAGCACGGCCCGGACGCGCACGTCCCCGTCCACTTCGACTCATCCCAGCAAGGGGAGGAGCACACCGTGTCGGTTTCCATCAAGCCGCTCGAGGACCGCATCGTCATCAAGAGCCTCGAGGCCGAGCAGACCACCGCGTCCGGTCTCGTCATCCCGGACACCGCGAAGGAGAAGCCCCAGGAGGGCGAGGTCCTCGCGGTCGGCCCCGGTCGCATCGACGACAAGGGCAACCGGGTCCCGCTCGACGTCCAGGTCGGCGACCGGGTCATCTTCAGCAAGTACGGCGGCACCGAGATCAAGCACGGCGGCGAGGAGTACCTCATCCTCTCCGCCCGTGACGTGCTCGCCGTCGTCGGCTGAGCAGTCCGCTGACGCCGTGACCGCGTCCCGGCGGCCCCGTGCCGCCGGGACGCGTCCGGCATCCCCCTGACCCACGCGACGGGCCGGGCGCACCGCGCCGCCCGTCACCCCCAGCAAAGGACACCCATGGCCAAGGAACTGGAGTTCAACGACTCCGCCCGCAAGGCGCTCGAGCGGGGCGTCGACGCCCTCGCGAACGCCGTCAAGGTGACGCTCGGCCCGAAGGGCCGCAACGTCGTCATCGACAAGAAGTGGGGCGCCCCCACGATCACGAACGACGGCGTCACGATCGCCCGCGAGGTCGAGCTCGAGGACGCCTACGAGAACCTCGGCGCGCAGCTCGCCAAGGAGGTCGCCACCAAGACCAACGACATCGCCGGTGACGGGACGACGACCGCGACGGTCCTCGCCCAGGCGATGGTCAAGGAGGGCCTGCGCAACGTCGCGGCCGGCGCCGCCCCCTCGGGCCTCAAGCGCGGGATGGACAAGGCCGTCGACGCCGTCTCCGAGCGCCTGCTCGAGAACGCCCGCGAGATCGAGTCCAAGGACGAGATCGCCCAGGTCGCCTCGCTCTCCGCGCAGGACACCGAGATCGGCGCCACCATCGCCGACGCGTTCGACAAGGTCGGCAAGGACGGCGTCATCACCGTCGAGGAGTCCTCGACCGCCTCCACCGAGCTCGAGTTCACCGAGGGCATGCAGTTCGACAAGGGCTACATCTCCCCGTACTTCGTCTCCGACCCGGAGCGCATGGAGGCCGTCGTCGAGGACGCCTACGTGCTCATCAACCAGGGCAAGATCTCGGCGATCGCCGACGTCCTGCCGGTGCTCGAGAAGGTCGTCCAGTCGGGCAAGCCGCTCGTCATCATCGCCGAGGACGTCGACGGCGAGGCCCTCTCGACGCTCGTCGTCAACAAGATGCGCGGCACCTTCAACGTCGTCGCCGTCAAGGCCCCCGGCTTCGGCGACCGCCGCAAGGCGATGCTCCAGGACATGGCGGTCCTCACCGGCGGCCAGGTCGTCGCCGAGGAGGTCGGCCTCAAGCTCGACCAGGTCGGTCTCGAGACCCTCGGCCAGGCGCGCCGCGTCGTCGTCACCAAGGACTCGACGGTCATCATCGACGGCGCGGGCGAGGCCTCCGACGTCGAGGGCCGCGTCGCCCAGATCAAGCAGGAGATCGAGCGCACCGACTCCGACTGGGACCGCGAGAAGCTCCAGGAGCGCCTCGCGAAGCTCGCCGGCGGCGTCTGCGTCATCAAGGTCGGCGCGCACACCGAGGTCGAGCTCAAGGAGAAGAAGCACCGCATCGAGGACGCGATCTCCGCGACGCGCGCCGCGATCGAGGAGGGCATCGTCTCCGGCGGTGGCTCCGCGCTCATCCAGGCCGTCGCCGTGCTCGACACCATCGGGCTCGAGGGCGACGAGGCCGTGGGCGCGAACATCGTCCGCAAGGCCGCGGCCGAGCCGCTGCGCTGGATCGCCGAGAACGCGGGCCTGCAGGGCTACGTCGCGGTGGCGAAGGTCTCCGAGCTCCCCGCGGGCCAGGGCCTCAACGCCGCCACCGGCGAGTACGAGGACCTCGTCAAGGCCGGCGTCATCGACCCGGTCAAGGTGACCCGCTCGGCGCTGCGCAACGCGGCCTCGATCGCGTCGATGGTCCTCACCACCGACACCCTCGTCGTCGAGAAGAAGGAGGAGGAGCCGGCTGCCGCCGGTGGCCACGGCCACGGGCACGGCCACTGAGCCCCACCTCCCGCGACACCGCACGCCGCCCGGTCCCCGTCAGGGGGCCGGGCGGCGTCGTCGTGCCGGTCGGCGTCGCCGCCGCGGCGTAGGGTCGGGCGCATGCGGCTGCTCGGGGTGCTCGGCGGGATGAGCTGGACCTCGACCGAGGCCTACTACCGGGGGCTCAACGCCGGCGTCGCGGCGCGGCTCGGCGGGCTGCACTCGGCCCGCCTCCTGCTGCACTCGGTCGACTTCGCACCGGTCGCCGCCGCGCAGCACGCCGACGACTGGCCCGCCACGGCCGCGCTCCTCGCCGATGCCGCCCGCGGGCTGGCGGCCGGGGGAGCGCAGGCGCTGCTCCTCGCGACGAACACGATGCACCGGGTCGCCGAGGACATCGAGGCCGCGGCGGGCGTGCCGCTGCTGCACATCGCCGACCCGACGGCCGACGCGCTGCTGGCCGGCGGCCACCGACGGGTCGGCCTGCTCGCGACCCGCTTCACGATGGAGCAGGCCTTCTACGCCGACCGGCTCCGTGCCCGCGGCCTCGACGTGATCGTGCCCGGGGAGGCCGACCGCGAGCTCGTGCACCGGGTCATCTACGACGAGCTCGTCCGCGACGTCGTCCGCGAGGAGTCGCGCGCCGCCTACCTCGGGGTCGTCGAGCAGCTGGTTGCCGACGGGGCGGAGGCGGTCGTCCTCGGCTGCACCGAGATCGGACTGCTCCTGCGCGACGGCGACGCCGGGGTCCCGCTCGTCGACACGACGGCGCTCCACGTCGCGGCCGGCGTCGACTGGCTCTGCACGACCCCCTGACCGGGAGCCCTGCCCGAGCCGCGACTTCTTGCCCATCCGCCACTTCCAGGCCCCGATCCGGGACCCTCGGAGGTGGCGGATGGGCAATCAGTGGGGTGAGGGGGTCAGGCGGAGGTGACGCGCAGGCTCCCGCAGCCGTCGAGGGTGACGACGTCACCGACCCGCACCTGGCGGCCGCGGCGGGTGTCGACCTCGCCGTTGACGAAGACGAGCCCCCGCTCGACGACTTCCCGGGCGGTCGCGCCGTCGTCGACGAGGCCGCTCAGCTTGAGCAGCTGGCCGAGCCGGATGGACTCGTCACGGATGGGGACCTCGAGGGCGTCGTCGGGCACCGGGTCAGGCTACGCGTGGCCGCGCCCGGACGGCGAGCACGAGTGCCGTCCGGGCGCGGTCCCACGGTCGCGGTCGCCGGCCGTGGGCTCTCGCCCCCACGAACGGTTCCGCGCTGGTGAGGAGCGGCGGACCGTGGGCTCTCGCCCCCACGGTCCACCGCTTCCTCGGCCGACCCCCGGAGGGCCGACCGGACTCCCGCGTGGGGCGGGAGCCGGCTATCGGGTGGCGTCGGTCAGGACGCCAGGTGACGCTGGCGGGCGTAGACGCTCTCGCGCTCGTCCTCGGTGAGACCGCCCCAGACCCCGTAGGGCTCGCGGACGGCCAGGGCGTGCTCGCGGCACTGCTGGATGACGGGGCAGGCGAGGCAGATCTCCTTGGCCGCGGTGGCGCGGCGGGAGCGCTTGCTGCCGCGCTCGCCCTCCGGGTGGAAGAACACCTCGGGACCGACCCGACGACAGGAGCCCTCGAGCTGCCAGTCCCACAGGTCCGCGACAGGGCCCGGGAGCCGGGTGATCTCGGCCATGCTCCACCTCCACGATGATCGTGTGCCGACCCCCTCGGGCGGCACGGGTTTCACCGTATGGGCGGTTTGTCGATGGCAGGGCAAGCGTCGGGTAAGGCTTTGGTCAAGGGTTGCGCGGGGGCCTCAGGTCCGCAACCGGAGCGGCCCGCGCGCGCCCGCCCGGGAGGGCCGAGCGGCCCGTCCGGGGGCAGCGCGCGGGGGACGTAGAATCGGGTGATGAGCCTCGGACTCGACGAGACGCGCGACACCACCACCCCTGCGGCGCCCGACGCCCCGGCCGTCACCGCGGCCTCGGCGGAGCCCGCACCGGCCGGCCCGTTCGCGGCCCTCGGCCTCACCTACGACGACGTCCTGCTGCAGCCCGGCGAGACCGACGTCATCCCGAGCGAGGTCGACACCACCTCGCGCCTGACCCGCGGCATCTCGCTGCGCGTGCCGCTCGTGTCCGCCGCGATGGACACCGTCACCGAGGCCCGGATGGCCATCGCCATGGCCCGCAACGGCGGCCTCGGCATCCTCCACCGCAACCTCTCGATCGAGGACCAGGCCTACCAGGTCGACCTCGTCAAGCGGACCCAGACCGGGATGATCTCCAACCCCGTGACGATCGGGCCGGACGCCACCCTCGAGGAGCTCGACGAGATCTGCGGCCGCTACCGCGTCTCCGGGCTGCCGGTCGTCGACCCGGGCGAGCACCTGCTCGGCATCGTCACCAACCGCGACCTGCGCTTCACGCCCGTCGCCGAGTGGGCCGACACCCTCGTGCGCGACGTGATGACGCCGATGCCGCTCATCACCGGCCACGTCGGCATCAGCCACGAGGAGGCGACGAGCCTGCTGCGCCAGCACAAGCGCGAGCGCCTGCCGATCATCGACACCGAGGGGCGCCTGCGCGGGCTCATCACCGTCAAGGACTTCGTCAAGTCCGAGCAGTTCCCCAACGCGAGCAAGGACGCCGACGGGCGCCTGCTCGTCGGTGCGGCGGTCGGCTACTTCGGCGAGGCCTGGGAGCGCGCGACGACGCTCGTCGAGGCGGGGGTCGACGTGCTCGTCGTCGACACCGCGCACGGCCACGCCCGGCTCCTCCTCGAGATGATCGAGCGGGTCAAGAAGGACCCGGCGCTGCGGCACGTCCAGGTCATCGGCGGCAACGTCGCCACGCGCGCCGGGGCGCAGGCCCTCGTCGACGCGGGTGTCGACGCCGTCAAGGTCGGTGTCGGGCCGGGCTCCATCTGCACGACGCGTGTCGTCGCCGGGGTCGGGGTCCCGCAGGTCACCGCGATCTACGAGGCGTCCCTCGCGTGCCGCCCGGCGGGCGTCCCGCTCATCGGCGACGGCGGCCTCCAGTACTCCGGCGACATCGCCAAGGCCCTCGTCGCGGGCGCCGACACCGTCATGGTCGGCTCGCTGCTCGCCGGTTGCGAGGAGAGCCCCGGCGAGCTCGTCTTCATCAACGGCAAGCAGTTCAAGGCCTACCGCGGGATGGGCTCGCTCGGCGCGATGTCCTCGCGCGGCAAGAAGTCCTACTCCAAGGACCGCTACTTCCAGGCCGACGTCACCTCCGACGACAAGATCGTCCCGGAGGGCATCGAGGGCCAGGTCGCCTACCGCGGGCCGGTCGGCGCCGTCGTCCACCAGCTCGTCGGGGGCCTGCACCAGTCGATGTTCTACGTCGGCGCCCGCACCACCCCCGAGCTCAAGGAGCGCGGCCGCTTCATCCGCATCACGACGGCGGGCCTGCGCGAGTCGCACCCGCACGACGTGACCGGCATCGTCGAGGCGCCGAACTACAGCTCGAAGGGCTGAGCGGCGACCGGCTCGTGCCGTGCGCCCGGACGACGTAGGGTGCGGCGGATGCGCCGTGTCCTCGTCCTCCTGCCGCTGCTCGTCGCGGCGCTGGCCGGCGGCTGCGGCAGCGCGGACGGCTCGGCCGAGCCGTCGCGCGCGGCCACCCGGTCAGGGCCGGCGCTGCCCGAGCGGGCCCCGACCCCCTCACCGGTGCCGGTCGAGGGCGGCCTCGTGAGCGCCGTCCCCCGCCCGACGCCGGTCACACCCACGGGCTCGTCGCCCGCCGCCGGCGCCTCCGGGACGTCGGGGAAGGCGGGGTCGGCGAGCCTCGTCGGCGACACCCGCAACCAGGTCGTCTGGGCGCCGCTGTCGGACCCCTCGGCCGTGCGGTCGGAGGGCTCGGTGGGCTCGACGAAGGCGTGGTCGACGTCCAAGGTGCTCGTCGTCGCGGCCTACCTTGACACCGTCGTCGACGGCGACCCGTCGCGCATCCCGTCGACCGAGCGGGGCTGGATCCGGGCCGCGCTCACCGCGAGCGACGGTGACGCGGTCGTCGCCGTCCGCGAGCGCATCCCGGGCAGCCCCGGTGCGGCCATCACCGCTGTCCTGCGCTCGATCGGGGACACGAGCACGGTCGCGCCGGACCGCAGCCAGGGCGCGATGTCGTGGAGCCCGCGGGAGCAGGTGCGCTTCATGGCGGCACTCGCGGCGGGCCGGGTCGTCAGCCCCGAGGCGAGCGCGTTCCTCCTCGAGCAGATGCGCCCGATCCCGCAGCACCGCTGGGGCCTCGGGACGATCGGCGCGTCGACGTTCAAGGGCGGCTGGCTCACGCCGTCGTCGGAGACCCGGCAGATGGGCATCGTCGACGGGTACGCCGTCGCGATCATCACCGTCGGCCAGGGGCCGGCCGTCGTGCAGACCGACGGCGACGCGGCGCACGTCGAGCAGATGAACCGGCTCGCGGCGATCCTCGCGACCCGCCTGCGCTGACGCCGCCCGCCCGGCCGGGGTCAGGCGGGTGTGCAGGAATCGACACATTCGTCAGTTGCTGCACGGGCTTCCGGTCAGGTGGGTGTGCAGGAATTGACACATTCGTCAGTTGCTGCACGGGCTTCCGGTCAGGTGGGTGTGCAGAAATGACACATTCGTCAGTTGCTGCACGGTCTACCGGTGAGCGGGTGTGCAGAAATCGACACATTCGTCAGTTGCTGCACGGGGGAGTCAGGGGGTGGTGAGGGCGTCGCGCCAGGAGAGGGCGGCCATCCCGCCGTCCCCGCACCGGTCGACGGAGTCGGCGGCGAGCAGGGCGTGGACGATCGCCCGGGTGACGCAGCCCGCGGCGGCGTCGTGGAGCTCGACGAGGTCGAACGGGTCCGGGGCCGGGCGGGCTCCGGTCGCGAGGGTGAAGACGGTGTCGCCGTCGAAGGCCGTGTGCACGGGCGAGAGCGCGCGGGCCATCCCGTCGTGCGCGACGGTGGCGAGCCGGCGGCACCCGGCCTTGCCGAGGGCCGCGTCGGTGGCGACGACCGCGAGCGTCGTGGCGCGCCCGGGACGCGGCGCCTCGGCCCGGCCGGCGCGGATGGCCTCGACCTCGGCGCGCCGGGCGGCGAGGTGACGCTCCAGCGCCGCGGGTGACGGCGCGGGTACCGCCCCGAGCTCGTCGCCGAGCGCCCACGCCGCCCCGAGCAGCGACCCGTCGGCGGCCAGCGGCGACCCGACGGCGTTGACGACGACGAGCGCCCCGACCGTCACCCCCGACGCCAGCACCGCGGACGCCGTCCCCACCCCGCCGCGCAGGCCGCCGGCCCGCGCCCCGGTGCCCGCACCGACCGACCCCTGCACCACGGGGCCCGACGCCGCGGCGGCGTGCGCGGTCGCACCGTCGGCCGGCCCCGGGTGGTGCCGCCAGACCCCGGCCCGTCCGAGGTCGAAGACGATGGCCGACGGGACGATCGGCACCCGCTCGTCCGGGCCCGGCCCGACCGGCCAGCCGCGACCCGCCGCCCAGACGGCGTCGGCCACCCCGTCGGCGGCGGCCAGCCCGAAGGCGCTGCCGCCGGCCAGGACGACAGCGTCGACGGCGTCGACCGCGTTCGCGGGGTCGAGGAGGTCGGTCTCGCGGGTGCCCGGCCCGCCGCCGCGCACGTCGACGCCGCCGACCGTCCCCGGCGGCGGCAGGACGACGCTGACGCCGGTCAGCCAGCCCGGCTCGTCGCGGGTGGCGTGGCCGACGAGGACGCCGTCGACGTCGGTGATCGCGTTGTGGGTCCCGGGTCGCACGCCCCCAGCATGGCCGATGCCGGCCCCGCGGGCTGCGGGGCCGGCATCGGCACGGGTGGGGCGGGGTGCGTCAGTGGATGACGACCGGGGGCGCCACCTCGTCGGCGTCCGCGCCCTCGAGGAGGTGCGACTCCTCGTGCTTGCGCGGCAGGAACGCGGCCGAGACGAGCGTCAGGGTGACGAAGCCCGCGGCGAACCAGAAGGTGTGCGCGTAGGCGTCGGCCGCGACCTCCGCGACCCGCGCCCCGAGGGCCGCGACGGCCGCCTGCGGGTCGCCGGCCTGCTGCTGGAGGAACTGCCCGACGAGCGGGACCTGCGCGAGGACGCCCTGCGCGGCCTCCGGACCCTTGGTCTGGAGGGTCTCGAGGTAGAGCCCGCCCTGGCCGACGAGCGGCCGGTCCTTGAAGGCGTTGGTGAGGATGACCGAGAAGATCGCGACGCCGATCGAGCTGGCGACCTGCTGCGTGATGTTGAGCAGCGTCGTGCCGCGGGCGACCTCGTGGTGGTTGAGCGTCTTGAGCGCCGAGGTCATGATCGGCATCATCGTGCCACCCATCCCGAGGCCCATGACGAAGAGGATCGGGATGATGAAGCCCCAGTGCGAGGAGTCGGCCTCGATCTGGGTCAGCGCGAACATGCCGCCGGTGATGAGCAGCAGCCCGAACGGCACGATCCGGCCGACCGGGAAGCGGTCGACGAGGGCGCCGGCGACGGGCATCGTCAGCATCGCGCCGAGGCCCTGCGGGGCGAGGATCCAGCCCGCCGAGAGCGGCGTCTCGCCCTGCACCTGCTGGAGGAACTGGGGGATGAGGAGCAGCCCGCCGAAGAACGCCGCCGCGAAGATGAACATCGTGATGATCGCGACCGTGAGGTTGCGGTTGCGGAACAGCCGCAGGTCGAGCAGCGGGTGCTGCGGACGGAAGCTGTAGAGCACGAACGCGACGATGAGGACGACACCGACGATGCCGGGGACGAGGACCTTGGCGTGGCCGACGCCGCCCTGCTCCGGGATCGAGGAGACGCCGTAGAGGAAGAGCGCGAGGCCGGGCGACATCATGAGCACGCCGCGCCAGTCGAGCGACTCGGACGGGTGCGGGCGGTCGGCCGGGAGTGCGAAGAAGGCGTACCCGAGGGCGAGCAGGCCGATCGGCAGGTTGATGAGGAAGATCCAGTGCCAGCTGAAGTGGTCGATCAGCCAGCCGCCGAGGATCGGGCCGAAGATCGGGCCGAGCAGCATCGGGATGCCGAGGACGGCCATGAGCCGGCCCATCCGCTTCGGGCCGGCGGCCCGGGTCATGATCGTCATGCCGAGCGGCATGAGCATGCCGCCGCCGAGGCCCTGGAGCACACGGAAGGCGACGAGCATCTCGATGCTCGTCGCGGCGGCGCACAGGACCGAGCCGGCGGTGAACAGCGCGACGGCCGTCATGTAGAGGCGCTTGGTGCCGAAGCGGTCGGCGGCCCACCCCGAGAGGGGGATGACCGTGGCGAGCGCGAGGGTGTAGCCGGTGACGGTCCACGCGACGGTGGAGTAGTCGAGCGGCACGCCGTCGACCGCGAAGTCCTGCTGCAGCGTGCGCAGCGCGACGTTGACGACGGTGATGTCGAGGATGGACATGATCGCCCCGAGGACGACGACGCCCGCGATCTTGAGGACCGCGGCGTCGATCTTCTCGGGATACTCCGGGGGCGCCGCGGGGGCGGGTGCTGCTGTTGACACGTGGGCTCCATGTCGGGTCGAGAGGCGGGTGGCCGCGCCGGGCGGCGAGAGGTCGCCGGACCCGCACGGGCGGGTGGCGACGGTGCCGTGGACCAGTGTGACGCAGCCCACCGACAGGCAGGTAACCATTTCCGGTGCCCCGGTCTTCCCGGTCACGGGGGAGCGGGCCGAACGGCCGATGCGGACGTCGGTAGGCTGCGCGGGTGACCGAGATCGAGATCGGCCGTGGCAAGCGCGGTCGCCGGGCGTACTCCTTCGACGACATCGCCATCGTGCCCTCGCGGCGCACGCGCGACCCCCAGGAGGTGTCCACCGGCTGGCAGATCGACGCGTACCACTTCGACCTGCCGGTCATCGCCGCCCCGATGGACTCGGTGATGTCGCCGCAGTCGGCCATCGCGTTCGGTCAGCACGGCGGCCTGCCGGTGCTCGACCTCGAGGGCCTGTGGACCCGCTACGAGGACCCGGCGCCGCTGCTGGCGGAGATCGCGACCCTCGACCCCGCGCTCGCGACGCAGCGGATGCAGGAGATCTACCGCGCCGAGATCCAGCCCGAGCTCGTCACCGAGCGGCTGCGCGAGATCCGCGCCGCGGGCGTCACGGTCGCCGGCGCCCTGACCCCGCAGCGCACCCAGCAGCTGTGGAAGACCGTCGTCGACGCCGGGGTCGACCTCTTCGTCATCCGTGGCACGACGGTCTCGGCCGAGCACGTCTCCGGGCGCGCCGAGCCGCTCAACCTCAAGCGCTTCATCTACGAGCTCGACGTGCCGGTCATCGTCGGCGGCGCGGCCTCGTACTCCGCGGCCCTGCACCTCATGCGCACCGGCGCGGCCGGCGTCCTCGTCGGCTTCGGCGGCGGCGCGGCGCACACGACCCGCGTGACGCTCGGCATCCACGCCCCGATGGCCTCCGCGATCGCCGACGTCGCCGCCGCCCGCCGCGACTACCTCGACGAGTCCGGAGGCCGCTACGTGCACGTCATCGCCGACGGCGGGGTCGGCACGAGCGGCGACATCGTCAAGGCCGTCGCCTGCGGCGCCGACGCCGTGATGCTCGGGGCCGCCCTGGCGCGTGCCACCGACGCCCCCGGCCGTGGGTTCCACTGGGGCGCCGAGGCGCACCACCCCGAGCTGCCGCGCGGCCACCGCGTGCACGTCGGCGCCGTCGCGCCGCTCGAGGAGGTCCTCTTCGGCCCCAGCCGCGTCGCGGACGGCACGACCAACCTCGTCGGCGCACTGCGCCGCGCGATGGCGACGTCGGGCTACCTCGAGCTCAAGGAGTTCCAGCGCGTCGAGGTCGTCGTCGCGCCCTACCAGCGCAGCTGACGCGCACCCGCTCGGCGACGGCCCGGCCTGGGCACGGTCCGTCCCATCCGTCACGCGCGTATCGGGTGACCCGATACGGCCGCGCTGCACCCGGGAACCGTTCCCCGGGAAGGCGCAGGGTTCCCGGGTAGAGCGTGCTGCCCGAGCGTGAGCGGGTACCCTCGGGGGGTATGAGGACCGTTCCGCCCGTGGCCGGTCCTCGGCGTGCCCTCCGCGCCGCGCTGCTCCTGCCGCTGCTGGCCGGGGTCCTCGCGATGCACGTGCTCCTGCTCTGCTCCGACGGCGGGGCCGACCACGCCGGGCACGACGGCGCACCGATGGCCGCCATGCCCTCGATGTCGGCGACGTCGGCGATGGCAGTGATGCCGGCGATGCCGATGGCCGACGCGGTGGCCGAGCACGTCCAGGGCGCGGCGACGACCGACGTCGTCGCGACGGCCGCGGCGGTGCTCGCGCGCGACGTGGCGGGCACCGACCCCAGCTCCCTCCTCGGGATGTGCCTCGCCGTCGTCACCGCCGGGCTCGTGCTGGCCCTCCTCGGCCTCCGCTCGACCCCCGTGACCGGCCCACGGGCCCCTCACCGCCTCCGCCACCCGGGGCACCGGGCAACCCGCGCCCCTCCCCCCGCCCCGCTCCGACACCTCCTCTGCGTCTCGCGGACCTAGGCCGACCCCGGCTCCCGTCCCGCACGTCCCCGCAGAGAAGAGGTAGTCCCCCATGTCCACCACCACGCGCCGTCGCGCCCTGTCCGCCGCGGGCGCCGTGCTCGCGCTCGCCCTCGCCGGCTGCTCCGGCGACCACGACGTCACCGCCGGCAGCCCGATGCGCCAGGGGTCGATGCACCCCACGAGCGGCGCCGCCACCTCGGCCGACCCCTCCGCCGGCCACGACCAGGCCGACGTCATGTTCTCGATGATGATGGTTCCGCACCACGAGCAGGCCCTCGAGATGGCCGAGCTCGTCCCCTCCCGCTCCGACGACCCCGCCCTGCGCGACCTCGCGCAGCGCATCGAGCAGGAGCAGCAGCCCGAGATCGACCGGATGCGCGGCTGGCTCGACTCCTGGGGTGCCGGCTCCACCTCCGGCACGGGCTCGATGGGTCACTCGATGACCGGGATGATGTCCGAGGGCGACATGGCCGAGCTCGCGTCGCTGAAGGGCGCGGCGTTCGACCGGCGCTGGCTGACGATGATGGTCGAGCACCATGAGGGCGCCATCGAGATGGCCCAGGACGTCCTGCGCGCCGGACGCCACGAGGGCACCCGCGAGCTCGCCGCCGCCGTCATCGAGACCCAGCAGCGCGAGATCGACGAGATGACGGCCATGCTCGCGTCCTGACCACCGTCCAGCACGTCTCCCCGGGGTCGCAGCCCCGGGGAGACGGCGCCCGCGACGCCGCTGACCGGGGGCTTCGCCGGAGCAGGTGACGACGGCGCGGCCGGTGGTTACCCTGCGGTAATGCCCGACGTCATCGTGGACCCGGAGACCGACCCCCGCGCCACCTACGCGGTCGACCCGGCGCGGGTGCGCGCCCTCACCGCGCGCGTCGTCGCCTCGGGGGAGCCGCTGACGACGCACACCCCGATGACCGGCGCGCCGCTCGCGACGCTGCCGACGTCGACCGCCGCCGACGTCACCGTCGCGGTGGCCCGGGCACGTGCCGCGCAGCGCCGTTGGGCGGGTGTCCCGCTCGCGCAGCGTTCCCGGCTGCTCCTCGCCCTGCACGACCTCGTGCTCGAGCGGCGCACCGAGCTGCTCGACCTCGTGCAGCTCGAGTCCGGCAAGGCGCGCAGCCACGCCTTCGAGGAGGTCGCCGACGTCGCGATCGTCTGCCGGCACTACGCGCGTCGCGGCCCCGGCCACCTCGCACCGCAGCGCCACCTCGGCGTCTTCCCGCTGCTGACCCGCAGCACCGAGCACCACCGCGCCAAGGGCGTCGTCGGCATCGTCTCGCCGTGGAACTACCCGCTGAGCCTCGCGGTGACCGACGCCCTCCCGGCGCTGCTCGCGGGCAACGCCGTCGTCCTGCGGCCCGACCCGCAGGGCACGCTCACGGCGCTCGCCGCCGTCGCCCTCATGGTCGAGGCCGGCTTCCCGGACGACCTCGTCCAGGTCGTCCTCGGCCCCGGCGAGACCGGCCGGGCCGTCGTCGCCCAGACCGACTACGTGTGCTTCACCGGCTCCACCGCGACCGGCCGCGAGGTCGCCGCCGCGGCCGGGCGCCGCCTCGTCGGCGCGAGCCTCGAGCTCGGCGGCAAGAACGCCGTCTTGGTCGCCGACGACGCCGACCTGCGCCGCGCCGTGCCCGGCGTGCTGCGCGCCTGCTTCGCCTCCGCCGGCCAGCTGTGCGTCAGCGCCGAGCGGCTCCTCGTCCACGAGGCCGTCGCGGACGAGTTCGTCGGCCGCTTCCTCGACGCCGTCGCGGGCCTGCGGCTCTCGACCGCCCTCGACTGGGACGCAGACATGGGCAGCCTCGTCGGGCCGGCGCAGCTCGAGCGCGTGCTCGGGCACGTCGACGACGCCGTCGCCAAGGGCGCCACGGTGCTCGCCGGCGGTCGGGCGCGCCCCGAGATCGGGCCGTACGTCGTCGAGCCGACGGTCCTCGCCGGCGTGACCTCCGCGATGGCCTGCCGCGACGAGGAGACCTTCGGGCCGGTCGTCTCGCTCTACCGGGTGGCCGACGACGACGCCGCCGTCGCCCTCGCCAACGACACCGAGTACGGCCTCAACGCCTCGGTCTGGACGCGTGACGTCCGCCGCGGCCGCGCGCTCGCCGCCCGCATCCAGGCCGGCACGGTCAACGTCAACGAGGGCTACGCCGCGGCGTGGGGGAGCATCGGCTCCCCGATGGGCGGGATGAAGGCCTCCGGGCTCGGCCGCCGGCACGGGCGCGAGGGCATCCTCAAGTACACCGAGGCCCAGAACGTCACCGTCCAGGGGCTCGTCAACGTCGCGGACCTCCCGGGGCTGCGCGGCGCCCGCTACGCCTCCGCCCTGACCGGGGCGCTCCGGGCGATGCGGGCGGCGAGGCTGCCGTGAGCACGTCCCCGGGCGCGGAGCCGGACGTCGACGTCGTCGTCATCGGGTCGGGGTTCGGCGGCTCGGTCGCCGCGCTGCGGGCAGCCGAGAAGGGCCATCGGGTCCTGGTGCTCGAGGCCGGCCGGCGCTTCGAGGACGAGGACTTCGCCCGCACCTCCTGGGACCTGCGCCGCTTCCTCTGGGCGCCGCGCCTGGGCTGCTACGGGGTCCAGCGCATCCACCGGCTGCCCGACGTCGTCGTCCTCGCCGGGGCCGGGGTCGGCGGCGGGTCGCTCAACTACGCGAACACCCTCTACCGCCCGCCGTCGGCGTTCTACCGCGACCCGCAGTGGCGCGACCTCGCCGACTGGGAGGCCGAGCTCGCGCCGCACTACGACACCGCGAGCCGGATGCTCGGGGTCGTCACCAACCGCTGCGACGGCCCCGTCGAGCGGGCGATGCGCGGCGCGGCCGAGGACCTCGGTGTCGCGGACACGTTCCGGCACACCCCGGTCGGCGTCTACTTCGGCAAGCCCGGCGAGACGGTCGACGACCCCTTCTTCGGCGGCGCCGGCCCGCGGCGCACCGGCTGCATCGAGTGCGGCAACTGCATGGTCGGCTGCCGCGTCGGCGCGAAGAACACGCTGATGAAGAACTACCTCGCCCTCGCCGAGCGGCTCGGGGTCGAGATCCGGCCGATGCGCACCGTCACGCGCCTCGGGCCGGTACCGGGCTCCGACGGCGGCGACGGCGAGCCCCTGTACCGCGTCCTCCACGAGCGCACCGGCCCACGGGGCGGCCGCGACCGGCGGGTCGTGACGGCCCGGCGCGTGGTCGTCGCCGCGGGGACGTGGGGCACGCAGACGCTGCTGCACGCGATGCGCGACGAGGGCGAGCTGCCCTCCCTCTCACCGCGACTCGGCCACCTGACGCGCACCAACTCCGAGGCGCTCGTCGGCGCGATGACCCAGCACGCGCCCCGCGACGTCGACCTGACCCGCGGCGTCGCCATCACGACGAGCTTCCACGTCGACGCCGACACGCACGTCGAGAACTGCCGCTACGGCGTCGGCTCCAACGCGATGGGGCTGCTCGCGACCCTCGCCGTCCCCGGCGGCACGGGCCACCCGCGCTGGCGCGAGTTCGTGCGGATGGTCGCGCGCGACCCGCGCCCGCTGCTGCGGATGCAGCCGACGGCGCGCCGGTGGAGCGAGCGCATGGTCGTCGGCCTCGTCATGCAGAGCCGCGACAACTCGATTCGCGTCTCGCTGCGCCGGCGGCTCGGGCGCCGGGTCCTCACCTCGCAGCAGGGGCACGGCGAGCCGAACCCCACGTACATCCCGCAGGGGCACCGGGCGATGGAGGCGCTGGCCGGCCGGATCGCCTCCACGACAGGGGAGTACACGGTGGCCGGAGGCTCGTGGCCCGAGGTCCTCGACGTCCCGATGACCGCGCACTTCCTCGGCGGCGTCCCCATCGGCGCGTCGCCGGAGACCGGGGTGCTCGACCGGCACCAGCGCGTCTGGGGTCACCCCGGGGTCTCGGTGCTCGACGGCTCGGCGGTCTCGGCCAACCTCGGGGTCAACCCGTCGCTGACCATCACGGCGCAGGCCGAGCTCGCGATGTCCGCGTGGCCGGCGGCGGGGGAGCCGGACCGTCGTCCGACCCAGTCCGAGCTCCTCGCGGGCGCGGACGTCAAGGCGGCGCGCCGCGGCCGTTCCGCCACCACCGGGGCACCCGTTCGGGTGGCGGGCTGACCGAACGGCCGGTCGTCCCGGCTGATCGTCCGTCCCGTGGGGACACGGCGCGCGCCCGCAGGCGTCCTGGTCCTACCGTGGCGGGACCCCAGTCGTCCGTCGCCGGAGGTCGTCGTGTTCCAGCCCCCGCACCACCGGGCCACCCCCGGTGCGTACGGCGATCGCCGTTGCCTCGGCCCGCTCGGAGCGCGCCTCGTCGCCGCCATCGCCGCGACGAGCGCCGTCTCGGTCCTGCTCCTCGCCACGCCCGCGGGCGCCGGCGACCTGCCCATCGCCGGCCCGTCGGCGGTGCACGAGGTCCCCTCGCCCTGACCCGCGGACGCCGGACGCCGGTGCGCGGGCCGCTCGTCGGTGGGCCGCGCCATGATGGCCGTCGTGGCGGACGAGCGGACCTGGTCCTTCGAGGCGACGCTGTGGCGGTGGCGTGACGGCTCGTGGCACTTCGTCACGGTGCCGGCGCAGGTGAGCGACGAGGTCGACGAGGCGGTCGGGGACGCGGCCGGCGGCTTCGGGTCGGTCCGGGTGCGCGTGCGGGTCGGTGGCACCATCTGGCTGACGAGCCTCTTCCCGTCGGCCGAGCAGGCCGCGTACGTCCTGCCCGTCAAGAAGGCCGTCCGGGCCGCCGAGGGGCTGGCCGAGGGTGGTCCCGTCCGGGTCGTGCTGACCCTCGCCGGGTGACGGCCGCCGACGTCCGTCACCGACCGGTGGGCGTCGCGACGTCCGGCGGGGTCGTCGACCTCCCGTAGCGTTGTCCCCGTGGAGAGCATCACCGGTCCGGTCGTCGACATCATCGGGTCCGTCGGCGAGGTCGGGGTCGGCGGGCTCATCGCCCTCGAGACGATCCTGCCGCCGATCCCGTCGGAGGTGATCCTGCCGTTCGCCGGGTTCGCCGCGGCCGACGGCCGGCTCAACGCCCCCCTCGCCTGGGTGTGCGCGACGATCGGCTCGCTCCTCGGCGCCGCGGTCCTCTACTGGGTCGGCTACGCCCTCAGCTACGAGCGGCTCTACCAGCTGGCCGGCAAGCGCTGGTTCCTCCTCTTCGGGCAGAAGGACCTCGACCGGGGCTTCCGGTTCTTCGACCGGCACGGCTCGGTGGTCGTCCTCGTCGGCCGGTTCATCCCCTTCATCCGGTCCGTCGTGTCGGTCCCGGCCGGGATGGACCAGATGCCCCTGCCGCGCTTCCTCACCCTGACGGCCGTGGGCAGCGGCATCTGGAACGCTGCCTTCATCGCGCTCGGCTTTCGCCTCCAGGAGAACTACGACGTCGTCGAGCAGTACGTCTCGCCGGTGAGCCGCGGCGTCGTCGCCGTCCTCCTGCTCGTGCTCGTCTGGCTCGTCGTGCGCCGGGTGCGCCAGCGGCGGGCCGTCGAGGCGGGCGAGGAGCCCGCGCACTTCCACCCTCGCTACCAGCCGCCGACCGACGACGACGAGGCGCCGGAGACCGCGTCCGCCCGCGACTGACCGGGCTCGCTCAGCCCTCGTCGCGCCAGGAGCGCCACAGGGCGGCGTAGTCGCCGTCGGCCGCCACGAGCTCGTCGTGCGTGCCGAGCTCGCGGACCCGTCCGTCGTCGACGACCGCCACCCGGTCGGCGTCGTGCGCCGTGTGCAGCCGGTGGGCGATGGCGACGACGGTCCGGCCGGTCAGCACCGCGCCGAGCGAACGCTCGAGGTGGCGCGCCGCGCGCGGGTCGAGCAGCGAGGTCGCCTCGTCGAGGACGAGCGTGTGGGGGTCGGCGAGGACCAGCCGGGCGAGCGCCACCTGCTGGGCCTGCGCCTCGGTCAGCGGGTGCCCACCGGAGCCGACGCGGGTCGCGAGCCCCTCGGGGAGGGCCTGCGCCCAGTCGAGGGCGTCGACGGCGTCGAGCGCCGCGCGCAGCTCGTCGTCGTCCGCCGCGGGGCGGGGCAGCCGCAGGTTCTCGGCGAGGGTGCCGACGAACACGTGGTGCTCCTGCGTGACGAGGGCGACCTCGCCGCGCAGGGCGTCGAGCTCGAGGTCGACGAGCGGCACGCCACCGACCGTGATGCGGCCGGTGCGGGGGCCGTCGACCCCCGCGAGGAGGCGCCCGAGCGTCGACTTGCCGGCCCCGGACGGGCCGACGACGGCCAGCCGCTCCCCGGGGCGCAGGTCGAGCGAGACGCCGTGGAGGACGTCCTGCCCCTCCCGGTAGGCGTACCGGACGTGCTCGACCGACAGGTCCTCGCCCTCCGGGCTCGCGCCGGTGGCGACCCGGTCGGCCGGGACCTCGCCGACGCCGAGGATGCGCGACATCGAGGTCGCCGCGAACTGGATCTCGTCGAGCAGCTCGATGAGCTCGCCGAGCGGGTCGAGCAGCCGCTGGACGTAGAGGACGACCGCGGTGGCGGTGGCGACCGGGACGACGCCCTCCCACGCGAGCCAGCCGCCCCAGAGCAGGGCGCCGGCGACCGGCGCGAAGAAGCCGACCTCGAGCCACGGGAACCAGCGCAGCCGCAGCCCGATCGTGTAGCGCTCGGCGTCGTGGGCCTCGGCGAGCGCCTCGTCGAAGCGCGCGCCGCGCTCGGCCTGGAGCCCGAGGGCGTCGACGGTCGCGGCGCCCTCGACGGTCTCGGCCGCGACCCCGTTGAGGCGTGCGTACGAGGCGTGCTCCCACAGGTAGCCGGGGCCGGCGAGACGCAGGTAGCGGCGGGTCGGGAGGAACCACACGAGTGGTGTCAACAGCAGGGGGAGAGCCGCCAGGGGCGACGCCACGACGGTCGCCACGCCCGTGACGAGCACCGTCGTCACGGACACGACCATCGTCGGCACGCCGAAGCGGATGACGTAGCTGATGGCGTCGACGTCGTTCGTCGTGCGGGCGAGCAGGTCTCCGGTGCCGGCCCGCTCGACGGTCGAGAGGGGCAGGCGCACGGCCGAGGCGACGAAGTCCTCGCGCAGCCGGGCGAAGACCTGCTCGGACAGCACGAACGAGCTGCGCCGCGCCACCCACGTCGTCGCGGTCTGGGCGACGAGCGCGGCGGCGAGCAGGCCGACGAGCACGTCGATGCTGTCGATGCTCGCGCGGCCGGTCGTCACCAGCCCGACGACCTGGCCGACGACCCAGGGCGCCGCGAGCCCGACGACGGCCGCCAGCAGGTGCCAGAGCAGGACGAGGCCGAGCGCCCCACGGTGCTCGCGCAGCAGGACGCGCACGTGGGCGCGCACGACCGGCCCGGGCGCGATGGGCAGGGTCCGGCGCGCGTGGTCGGTGTTCCCGCGCAGGGGCGACATCAGTCCTCCTCCCCGCGGACGACGACCGACCGGTAGGCCGGGCACTCCCGCGAGAGCTGCCGGTGGGTGCCGGTCGCGACGACCTCGCCGTCCTCGACGAGGTGGACGACGTCGGCGCGGTCGAGCAGCAGCGGGCTCGCGGTGACGACGACGGTCGTCCGGCCGGCGCGGTGCGCCGCGAGGCGCTCGGCGATGCGGGCCTCGGTGTGCGCGTCGACCGCGCTCGTCGGCTCGACGAGGACGAGCACCTCGGGGTCGCGCAGGAGGGCGCGGGCCAGGGCCAGGCGCTGGCGCTGCCCGCCGGAGAGCGAGCGGCCCCGCTCCTCGAGGTCGCCGTCAAGGCCGCCCTCGACGGCGGCGAGGGCGTCGGCCGCGTCGGCGACGTCGAGCGCGGCCCGGCGGGCGTCGTCGTCCGGGCCGCCGAGGGCCTCGCGCAGGGGACCGCTGAAGAGGCGGGGGTCGGGCTGCGAGACGAGCACGAGCCGGCGCACGTCGGCGACGGCGAGGTCGTCGAGCGCCGTGGCGCCCCACGTGACGCCGTGCCGGCCCGCGACCGCCCTGCCGAGCCGGGTCGCGACGGCGGCCGTGTCCTCGGGGCGGGCGGCGACGAGGGCGGTCAGGCGCCCCGGCTCGACGACGACGCCCGAGGTGGGGTCGACGAGCGTGCCCGCGGGAACCGTTGCGCCGGAGTCCGACTCGAGCGGGCCGACCGGGTGGTCGGGCTCGACGGCGAGGATGCGCGAGATGCGGCGCGCCGCCACGCGCGTCGTGATGAGCTTGTCGGCCATCTCGACGGCGGTCTGCAGCGGGATGGTGAGGAAGGCGGTGTAGCCGTAGTAGGCGACGAGCTGGCCGGCGCTGATCCGCCCGTCGACGGCGAGGTGCGCGCCGACCCCGGTGACGACCAGGACGAAGATCCCGGGCAGCAGGACCTGGGCGGCGTCGAGGGTCGCCTGGGTGCCGGCGACCCGGACACCGGCCCGGCGCACGGTCTGCGACTGGCTCCGGTAGCGCTCGAGGAAGGTGTCCTCGCCGCCGATGCCGCGCAGCACGCGGAGCCCCGAGACCGTGTCGGCGCCGAGCGCGGTGAGCCGGCCGGCCTCCTCGCGCTGGGCGGTCTGGCGGCGCTGGAGCGGCTTCATGACGAACGCGAGCGACGCGACGAGCAGCGGACCGCCGACGAGCATGATGAGCCCGAGCAGGACGGAGCCGCGCAGGAGGATGACCGCGACGACGACGAACGACACGACGGCCCCCATGAAGCGGGCGAAGACGTCGAAGCTGTGGCCCATCCGGCCGAAGTCGCTCGTGAAGCTGGCCAGCACCTCGCCGGCGGGCATCCGCCGGGTGAGCGCCGGCCCGGCGCGGCGGACGGCGAGGTCGGCGACGGTGCCCGCGCGGAACGCGGCGGTCAGCCAGTTGCGGACCGCGAAGAGGTGGCGCCCGTTGCCGGCCGCGGCGGAGACGAGGCCGAGGCCGACGACCGCGAGCGACCAGAGCACGAGGGCGCGGCCGTCGCGCGCGACGATGCCGTCGTCGACGGCGCGGCCGACGGCGGCCGGCACGAGCGCGACGGAGAGCATCCACGGGATGCCGAAGCAGGCGCCCGCGACGAGGGTGCGCCACTGACGGCGTGCGAGCCAGACGAGGAGGCGGTCGGCGCCGGTGGGCGGCAGGTCGTCGGGTCGCACACCGTACGACCAGGGGGAGGGGTGCGTCGGCATGGTGCTCTCCACGCTAGAGGCCGGGTCGGCGCTCGAGCCAACGGTTTTCGGTCAGGGCAGGCGGTGTGCGCGCGGAGGCGTCGCGGCGGCGCGGGAGCGGGCGGCGCGCTCGGCGGCCTCGGCCGGGTCGAAGGGCAGCTCCTCGTAGGCGTCGCCGACGGCGATGCGCCCGCCCTCGACCACCCGGAAGACGGTGCCGGCGCGGTCGTGCAGGGCGGCCGCGGCCCCGGGAGCCACCTCGTCGTCGAGGATGCGGCAGGGCGCCGCCACGCGGACGACCTCGAGCAGCGTCGCGCCGAGGCGGGCGCGGGCGCCCGGCACGGAGACGACGCGGCCGCCCGAGACGGTGACGTTGCGCCGGGTGCCCTCGGGCGGGACCGGCTCGCCGAGGCGCGCGGCCGCCTCGGCGAGCTGCTCGGCGGACTGCACGGTCACGTGGCGGTGGCGGGAGCCGTGGTACCGGTCGCCGACGAGGCCGGCGCCCGCCTCCGCGTCCACGGCGGCGAGGGCGCGCATCGGCAGCCGGCGCCCCGGGGCGACGTGCAGGGCGGTGACGACGCGGGCGTCCGGGCTGCTGCTCACACGAGCCCCAACACCCCCTCGCGCCTCCACATTTCGGGGTCACCCCGAAATGTCCACGAGACCCCGGCTCGGTTCCGGCGTCTCGTGGACGAGCTCGTGTCCCGGGCCGCCGCCTGCTGCGCGCCCAGTCACCCGCACGCCGGCCCGCATCGAGAGGAGGCGACACGCAGAGGATGCCGGCCGCCGGCCTGCGTGTCGCCTCCCCTCGGCGGCTCGCCCGGCCGCCGGACCGGGCGTCCAGCCGGCTCACGTACCCTCGGGAGCGTGCTGCGGACGGCCCTGACCCCGAGGTTCCTCGGGCTGCTCGGGCTCGTCCTCGTCGTCGGCGTCGTGTTCGTCCAGCTCGGCCGCTGGCAGCTCGGGGTGGCCGAGGGCAACGCCCAGCGCGAGGCCGTCGAGGCGGCCCGCGCCGCGAAGCCGGCCGCGCTCACCGAGGTGCTCGGCCCGCACGAGCCCTTCCCCGGCGAGCTGTCGTCACGGCCCGTCACCGTCACCGGCCACTACGTCGACGGACAGGTCCTCGTCCCCGACCGGCGCCTTGACGGCCGCGCCGGCTCGTGGGTCGTCACCCCCTTCCTCGTCGATGCGACCGGCGGCACCCTGCCGGTGCTCCGCGGCTTCGTCACCGACCCCGCGCAGGCCGGCGCCCCGCCCACCGGCACCCTGACGCTCGAGGGCGGTCTCGCCCCCTCCGAGTCCCCGACCGACGCCGTGACCCCCGGCCCCGGCGAGATCGCCTCCGTCGACACCTCGGTGCTCGTCAACACCTGGTCGGGCGACCTCTACAACGCCTTCGTCTTCCTGTCCGCCGAGCGCCCGGCCACCGGCCCGCAGCTGACCAAGGTCCCGACCCCGCTCGCGCCGACCGGCGTCACCTGGCGCAACGCCGCCTACGCCGTCCAGTGGTGGGTCTTCGCCGCGTTCGCGCTCTGGCTGTGGTGGCGGATGGTGCGCGAGGCGCACGAGCGGACCGCTGCACCCGTCGTCGCGACGGCGGGTGACAATGGAGCCCGTGAGCACTCCTGAGGCCGGCCGCGCCGGCACCGCGATCGCCCCCGAGGACGTCGACGCCGTCCGCCCCCGCCTCACCTTCTTCAAGGTGATGGCCTTCATCGTCGGCATCGGGCTGCTCGTGCTCGTCGTCGAGATGGTCCTGTCCTACGGCTTCCAGATGAAGGGCCAGGACAACCCGCTGTACTGGTGGCCGCAGCCGCACGGCTTCATCTACATGGTCTACCTCGTCGCGACCGCGCTGCTCGGCTTCAAGGTCGGCTGGCCGCTCGGGAAGATGGTCCTCGTGATGCTCGCCGGCTGCGTGCCGTTCCTCTCCTTCTGGGTGGAGCGCAGGGTCGCCGGCGAGGTCGAGGCGAGCCTCGCCGCCGCGCGCCGATAGCCTTGACGCCGTGAGCGACGCCCCGGAGCTGCCCGCCGACCCCTCGCCCGTCGACCCCTCCCACGCCGTGGTCGAGGGGGGTGAGCCCATCCACCTCGCCGACCGGCCCGTGCTCGTCGTCGACTTCGGCGCGCAGTACGCGCAGCTGATCGCCCGGCGCGTGCGCGAGGCCAGCTGCTTCAGCGAGGTCGTGCCCAGCTCGATGTCGGCCGACGAGATGCTCGCGAAGCAGCCCTCGGCGATCATCCTCTCCGGCGGGCCGTCGTCGGTGTACGAGGAGGGCGCCCCGCGCCTCGACCCGGCCGTGCTCGAGGCCGGTGTCCCGGTCTTCGGCATGTGCTACGGCTTCCAGGCGATGGCCCTCGCGCTCGGCGGCAGCGTCGCCCGCACCGGCCTCTCGGAGTTCGGCGCGACGCCCGCGACGATCACCGACACGAGCTCGACGCTCTTCAACGGCCAGCCGTCGGACCAGTCGGTGTGGATGAGCCACGGTGACTCGGTCGAGGAGCCCCCGGCCGGGATGCGCGTGACGGCCACGACGGCCGGCGCCCCCGTCGCCGGCTTCGAGGACGACGAGCGCCGGCTCTACGGCGTCCAGTGGCACCCCGAGGTCATGCACTCGACGTTCGGGCAGCGCGTGCTCGAGAACTTCCTCAGCAAGGGCGCCGGCCTCTCGGGCTCGTGGACGGCGGCGAACGTCGTCGAGGAGCTCGTCGGCGCCGTGCGCGAGCAGATCGGCGACAAGCGGGCCATCTGCGGCCTCTCCGGCGGGGTCGACTCGTCGGTGGCCGCGGCGCTCGTCCAGCGCGCCGTCGGCGACCAGCTGACCTGCGTGTTCGTCGACCACGGCCTGCTGCGCGCCGGTGAGGCCGAGCAGGTGCAGCAGGACTTCGTCGCCGCGACCGGCGTCGACCTCGTGACCGTCGACGCCTCCGAGCAGTTCCTCTCCGCGCTCGCCGGGGTCAGCGACCCCGAGGAGAAGCGCAAGATCATCGGCCGCGAGTTCATCCGCGTCTTCGAGCAGGCGGCGCGCGACATCGTCGGCTCGCACGAGGGCGAGCACCCGGTCGAGTTCCTCGTCCAGGGCACGCTCTACCCGGACGTCGTCGAGTCCGGCGGCGGCACCGGCACGGCGAACATCAAGAGCCACCACAACGTCGGGGGCCTGCCGGACGACCTCCAGTTCAGCCTCGTCGAGCCGCTGCGGCTGCTCTTCAAGGACGAGGTGCGCCAGGTCGGCCTCGAGCTCGGCGTGCCCGAGGGCATCGTCTGGCGCCAGCCGTTCCCGGGCCCCGGCCTCGGCATCCGCATCGTCGGCGAGGTGACCCGCGAGCGCCTCGACATCCTCCGCGCCGCCGACCAGGTCGCCCGCCAGGAGCTCTCGGCCGCCGGCCTCGACCGTGAGATCTGGCAGTGCCCGGTCGTGCTGCTCGCCGACGTCCGCTCGGTCGGCGTCCAGGGCGACGGGCGCACCTACGGACACCCGGTCGTCCTGCGGCCGGTGTCGTCCGAGGACGCGATGACGGCCGACTGGACCCGCATCCCCTACGACGTGCTCGCGAAGATCTCGACGCGCATCACCAACGAGGTCCGCGAGGTCAACCGGGTCGTGCTCGACGTCACGAGCAAGCCGCCCGGCACCATCGAGTGGGAGTGACCCGCGGGACGCGCTCCCCGAGCGGGGCGCGGCGTGGCAGGCTGGGCGGCAGTACCCGCCGGTAACCCACCCCCGAGGACGGTCATCCATGGAGAGCTCGACGACGAGCGTCACCGCCACCGACGGCACGGCCGTCTTCGTCCACCGCTGGCTGCCGGACGGTGACGCGCGCGGCGTCGTCGTCGTGGCGCACGGGATGGCCGAGCACTCCGCCCGGTACGCGCGCCTGGCCGAGGCGCTGACCGCCGCGGGCTACGCCGTCCACGCCCCCGACCACCGCGGGCACGGGCGCACCGCGTCGGCCGCCGACCACGGCTACTTCGCCGACCGCGGGGGATGGGGGACCGTCGTCGCCGACCTGCGCGCGGTCATCGCCGACGCCCGCGCCGAGCACGCCGGCCTGCCGGTCTTCCTCCTCGGGCACTCGATGGGCTCCTTCCTCAGCCGCTCGCTCGTCGTCGAGGACTCCAGCGGCCTCGCGGGGCTCGTCCTGTCCGGGACCGCCGGCGACCCCGGCCTGCTGGGCAAGGTGGGGGCGGCGGTGGCCGCCGGTGAGGCCCGGCTGCGCGGGCGCCGGCACCAGAGCGCCCTGATGGACAAGCTGACCTTCGGCCAGTACAACGCCGCCTTCAAGCCCACCCGGACCGACTTCGACTGGCTCTCGCGCGACCCCGACGAGGTGGACGCCTACGTCGCGGACCCGCTGTGCGGCAACACCTTCACCTCCGGGTTCTTCGTCGACCTGCTCGGCGGGCTGGCCGGCATCAACGACCCGAAGAAGGTCGCGCGGGTGCGCCGCGACCTGCCGGTGCTCCTGGTCAGCGGCGACGCCGACCCGGTCGGCGACGGCGGCAAGGGCCCCCGGGCCGTCGCGCAGCAGTACCGCGAGGCCGGGCTGACCGACGTCACCTGCACGCTGTACCCCGGCGCCCGGCACGAGCTGTTCAACGAGACCAACCGCGACGAGGTCACCGAGGACGTCGTCCGCTGGCTCGACGCGCACCTGCCCGGCTGACCGGCCGGCGCCATCCGGGCGGGGCGTCGGCCCGAGACCCCGGTTCGTCGACGAGACCCCGGTTCCGAACCGGGGTCTCGTGGACATTTCGGGGTGACCCCGAAAAGTCGAGGCGCCCGGGGGCCGGGGTCGGATGCGGGGCTCGGCGGCGTCTCTGGCTAGGGTTGGCCGCGTGTTGAGAACGGCCGCCGCCGTCGTCGCGGGCAAGACCGCGCGAGCCCTCGCCCGCCGCCGGGGCGGAGGGTCGGCCTTCCCGGGCCTCGTCGCCGAGCGGATCGACCCGGGCATCCTCCGGCACGCCCTCGCCGACGTCCGCGGCGGCATCGTGGTCGTCAGCGGCACCAACGGCAAGACGACGACGACGAAGATGCTCGTCGCGCTCCTGCGGGCCCACGGTCGCACCGTCTTCACGAACCCGACGGGCTCGAACTTCACCCGCGGTGTGCTCTCCGAGATGCTCCCGCAGCTGCCGGTCAGCGGCCGCCTGCGCAGCGACCTCGCCGTCGTCGAGCTCGACGAGGCCCACGCGATGCGCTTCATTGCCGAGGTCCCGCCGACCCACTCGCTCCTGCTCAACGTCGCGCGCGACCAGCTCGACCGGTTCGCCGAGATCGACCACACCGCCGACCTCCTCGCGCGGCTCGGCGCCGCGAGCACCGAGGGCGTCGTCGCCAACGCCGACGACCCGTTCATCTCCCGGGCGGCCGGCGCCGTCGACGTGCCGGTGCGCTGGTTCGGGCTCGACGCGTCCATCGCCGACCGGCTGCCCGAGCTGACCGAGCACGACGCACGCTTCGACGACGAGCCGACGACGTACGAGCCCGGTCCGGGCGACGCCCGCCTGCGCCCCATCGACGAGCGCGCCTTCGACGTCGTGTTCGACGACGTCGTCGTCGGCCCGGTCACCCTCCAGCAGCGCGGCCTCGCGGCGATGATCAACGCCACCGCCGCCACGACGACCGCTCGCCTGCTGCTCGGCGACGCCTTCGACGCCGCCACCGCCGCGGAGGCGCTCGCGGCCGTGCGCCCGCCGTTCGGGCGCGGCGAGGTCGTCATGGTCGACGGCCAGCCGCTCGAGCTCGTCCTCGTCAAGAACCCGGCGGGCTTCGGCGTCGCCCTCAGCACGTACGGCACGACGCCCGTCGCGACGATGGTCGCCATCAACGACAACGACGCCGACGGCCGTGACGTCTCGTGGCTCTACGACGTGAGCTTCGCGAGCCTGCGCGAGCGCGGCGTCGCCCTGACGAGCGGGGTGCGCGCCTACGACATGGCGTTGCGCCTGCACTACGACGACGTCCACACCGACCGGGTCGTCCCCGACCTCGACGAGGCGCTCGACGCCCTGCTCGCGACCCACCCGGACGAGCCCAAGCGCATCTTCTGCACCTACACGGCGATGATGGCGCTGCGGCGCACCCTCGCCGCCCGCCACGGCCTCGACCGCTTCGGGGAGGAGACGCCCGCATGAGCACGACCGAGCGCCACGAGCCGGCCGGGACGAGCAAGGGGACGATCACCCTCGTCCACCTCTACCCGCGCGAGATGAGCATCTACGGCGACCGCGGCAACACGCACGCGCTCGCCGGGCGGATCCGCCGGCACGGGTACACCGCCGAGGTCGTCCTCCACGACCCGGGCAGCGACTTCCGGCGCGACGCACACCTCTTCACCGGCGGCGGCGGCCAGGACTCCGGCCAGGCCCGGGTGGAGGCCGACCTCGCGGCGATCGGCCCGACCCTGAAGTCGCTCGCCGAGGACGGCGTCCCGATGCTCATGATCTGCGGGATGTACCAGCTCTTCGGCAACAGCTTCCACACCGTCGGCGGCCAGGTCCTGCCCGGGCTCGGCATCCTCGACGTGACGACCCGCGGCAACGACAAGCGGATGATCGGGCCGGTCTGCCTCGAGACCGAGCTCGGCCGGGTCGTCGGCTACGAGAACCACTCCGGCTCGACCGTGCTCGGCAGCGGCCAGGAGCCGTTCGGGCGCGTGCTCGCCGGGCACGGCAACAACGGCGAGGACGGCACCGAGGGCGCGCGCCGCCTCAACGTCATCGGAAGCTACCTCCACGGCCCGCTGCTGCCCGCGAACCCGATGGTCTCCGACGCGCTCATCGCCGTCGCCGCCGAGCGCGCGACCGGGCGCCCCTTCGAGCCGGCCGAGCTCGACGACCCCCTCGCGACGCAGGCCCGCGAGCGTCAGGTGCGCCGCCTCGTCGGCGCCCGCTGACCCACCCGCGCCCCCCCATCGCGGGCTACGCCGCAGTAACTGCTGCTGTGGCGACACTTACTGCGGTGTAGCCGGCGCCGGGACGGGGTGGGGCGGGTGCGTGACGGGCGCGGCTGACAGGATGGCCGGGTGAGTGAGAGCACCCCGGACGCCGTCGCCGCCGCCTTCGCCGAGTACGTCATCGCGTCGCCGACGGCCTTCCACGCCGCCGCCGTCGCCCGTGACCACCTCGTCGCGGGCGGGTTCACCGAGCTCGACGAGACGCAGGCCTGGCCGAGCGCGCCCGGTGCGTACGTCGTCGTCCGGGACGGCGCGGTCATCGCCTGGCGCGTCCCCGAGGGGGCCGGCGCGACGACGCCCTTCCGCATCCTCGGCGCGCACACCGACAGCCCGACCTTCCGCCTCAAGCCGAACCCGGTCGTGCGCGAGCACGGCTGGGAGCGCCTCAACGTCGAGGTCTACGGCGGCCCGACCTTCCCGTCGTGGTTCGACCGCGACCTCGCCGTCGCCGGCCGCGTCGTGGACGCCGACGGCAGCACGCGCCTCGTCCGCTCCGGCCCGGTCGCGCGCATCCCGCACCTCGCGATCCACCTCGACCGCGCGGTCAACGACGGCTTCGCCCCCGACGTGCAGCGCCAGCTCCTGCCGGTCGTCGGGACGGCGGACGGCCCCGGCCCCGACGACGCCGCCCACTGGCTGCGCGAGCTCGTCGGTGACGCCGTCGCCTGGGACCTCTTCCTCGCCGACACCCAGGAGCCGGCCCGGATCGGCGCCCGCGGCGACCTGCTGGCGTCCTGGCGGATGGACAACCTCACGAGCGTCCACGCCGGCCTGCGCGCCCTCCTCGACGCGCCCGACACCGACCACATCCCCGTGCTCGCCGCGTTCGACCACGAGGAGGTGGGCTCGGACTCCGTGACCGGCGCCGGCGGACCGTTCCTCGAGGACGTGCTCGGCCGGGTCCTCGAGGGACTCGGCGCCGGGCGCTCCGAGGTGGCGCGGGCCTTCCGCGCCTCGTGGTTGCTCTCGAGCGACGCCGGGCACCTCGTCCACCCGGGCCACCCCGAGAAGCACGACCCCACGAACCGGCCGCGCCCAGGCGGCGGCCCGCTGCTCAAGGTCAACGCCCGCCAGCGCTACACGACCGAGGCCCGGGGGGAGGCGCTCTTCGCCGCCGCCTGCGACCGCGCCGGCGTGACGTTCCAGCACTACGTCAACCCCAACAGCATCCCCGGCGGCTCGACGATCGGCCCGATCGCGGCGACCCGGCTCGGCATCCCGACCCTGGACATCGGCGTCGGGTTGCTCTCGATGCACTCGACGCGTGAGCTCGTGCACGTCGACGACCTCGCGGCGCTGCACGGCGCGGTCGCGGCCTTCCTCGCCGGCTGACCCGCGCCCGAGAACCCCTCAGGCGGGTCGGGCGAAGACCGGCTCCTCGCCCTCGGCGGGGGGCTCGGACTTGGCGCTGAGCGACCACAGCAGCCACCCGAGCCCGCCGAGGGGCACCTCCATGAGGTGGGTGATGATCGAGAAGAGCACGACGCCGGCCGTCGCCTCGGCGTTGCCGGCGCCCCACCCGACGAGGACGATCGTCGTCGCGGCCTCGGTGACGCCCACCCCGCCGGGCGTGATGCCGACGGCTGTGAGCAACCGGCCGATGGCGTACGCCGCGAAGAGCAGGTTGAGTGGGAGCATGACCCCCGTCTCGCGCATCACGAGGACGAACAGGACGTAGTACGCGCCGAAGAAGCCGACCATCCCGAGGGTCATCGACCACCAGCGCCAGCGGACGACGTCGATGATGCGGCTGCGCAGGTCGCTCACGAGGTCCGCGACGCTCATGGTCGAGTCCGGCCGGCGCCGTCGCACGAGCGGGCGCAGCGCGCGGTCGATGAGCGCCCCCGCCCGCTGGGCCACCCGCTCGCTCGCGAGCATCCCGGCGACGGCGCCGATCACGGCGAGTCCGGTGAGCGAGCCGGCGACGGCGAGGTCGGAGAGGGCCTGCGGCAGCGTGACGCCCCCGACGACGAGGACGAGGATCGCGACGACCGGCAGCGCGATCCGGGCGAGGACGTTCCAGACGCCGGTGACGATCGCCGAGGTCGACGTCGCGCGTCGCGAGAACCCCCACGAGCGGCACATCGCGTAGGTGGCGGCCAGCCCGACTGCGCCACCGCCGGGCAGCAGGTTCGAGACGGACGAGCCGCAGAGGTTGATGATGAGCGCCTTGCCGTGCGTCAGCCCGCGCAGCGACCCGGTGAAGGTGAAGGTGTAGCAGTACAGGCCGAGCAGCATGAGCAGCTGGAAGCCGATGACGTGCAGCGGCGGGACGGTGCGGATGACGTCCCAGATGTCGCCCCACGAGGTCTTCGCGAAGAACGGCAGGCCCCAGACGAGGAGGACGACGGCGAGGGCGAGCCCGAGCCCGAACTGGAGCAGCTGGCGGCCGTGCCGGTGCGCCGTGGCGGAGGGCGCGCTCACGGCAGCCCCTCGAAGACGTCGGTGGCCACGGGTCCCCCTGCCGGTCGTGACGGGTCGCGGAACCACTCGCGCCCGAAGACGAGATCGTAGAGGGGACGCGGGATGCGCAGGAACGCCGCGAGGGTGCGGTCGCCGGTCTGCCCGCCCGCGCCGACCTCGGCCGCGCCGCCGCCGGTGGCCTGCGACGCGTGCGCGCGCATCGAGGCCCGCTTGGCCGCGACGTGGCGGCGGACGTCGACGCGGTGGGTGATGTCGCGCCGCGCAGAGAACGCGCGCTCGAAGCTCGTCGGGTCGAACTCGGCGGGGAAGCGGTAGACCCGGGTGAGCATCCGGATCGCGCGGACGATCGTGTCGCGCGGGACGGTGGCCTCGAGGACCCGCGGGGTGCCGGCGACGACCGCGGCGCGGGCGGCGACCTCGTGGACGCGCCGGTGGTCGCGGTGCCCGTAGCCGCCGTTGACGTCGTAGGAGAGCAGGACGTCGGCTCGCTCGGTGCGCAGCACGGCGGCCAGGCGCTCGGCGGCCTCCTCGAGCGGCGCCCGGCAGAACCGGGTGAGGCCCGGGGCGTCCGGCTCGGGCTCCGGGCCGGAGCCGCTGTCGGCGTACCCGAGCCACTCGACGCGGGCCACCCCGAGCGCCGCGGCCGAGAGCTCGGCCTCGTGCAGGCGGCGGGTGCCGAGCCCGCCGTCGCGGCGCAGGTCGTCGGCGGCCAGGCCCGCGCCGCCGTCGGTGGCGAGCACGAGCACGACCCGGTGGCCCTCCGCGGCGGCCTTCGCCATCGTGCCGGCCGTCAGGAGGGCCTCGTCGTCGGGATGGGCGTGGAACGCCACGAGCGTGCGGGACATCGGGCCCATCCTCGCGCATGGCAGGGTGGACCCTCGTGAAGGTCGCCCTCCTGTCGGACTGCTACCCGCCGCGGCTCGGTGGCATCGAGCGGCAGGTGCACGACCTCGCGCACGCGCTGACCGCGGCCGGTCACGAGGTCGAGGTCTTCACGGCGACGACCGGCCCGGCCGGCGAGCGCGGTGGCGTCATCACGGTCGAGGACGGCGTGGCGGTGCACCGGCTGGCCATCCCGCTGCCGAACGGCGTGCCCGTCAACCCTTTCGCGCCGCCCGAGCTGCGCCGGCGTCTCCTCGCCGGCCGGTTCGACGTCGCGCACGCACACCTCGGCGTGGTCAGCCCGTTCGCCACCGACGCGGTGCGGGTGGCGCTGGGGGTCGGGATGCCGGTCGCCGCGACGGTGCACTGCGTGCTCGGGCGGTGGGTGCCGCTCTTCCGCGCCGCCGGGCACCTGCGCCGGTGGGCCGGTCGCGGCGTGGCGCTCACCGCGGTGTCCCGGATGGCCGCGGCGCAGGTGCGCGAGGCGGCGGGTGGCGCCCCGGTCGGGGTGCTCAACAACGGGATCGACGCCGCGTGGTGGGCCGCCCCGGACGACACGGGCGACCCGGGCGACCCCGCGGACACCCACGACGGCGTCCACGTCGTCACCGCGATGCGCCTCGTCAGCCGCAAGCGGCCGCTGGCCCTGCTCGGCGCCCTCCACGAGGCCCGCCGACGGCTCGACCCCGCGGTGCCGCTGCGCGCCACCGTCGCCGGCGAGGGTCCGCAGCGCCGGGCGATGGAGGCCTACCTGCGCGCCCGCGAGCTCGACTGGGTCTCGATGCCCGGACGCCTCGACCGCGAGGGGCTGCGGCGGCTGCACCACTCGGGCGACCTGTACGTGACGACGGCGCGGCTCGAGGCGTTCGGCATCGCCGCCCTCGAGGCGCGGGCCGCCGGCCTGCCCGTCGTCGCGCCGGCCGGCACCGGGGTGGACGACGTCGTCGAGGACGGGCTCGACGGCCTCCTCGCAAGCACCGACACCGGTGTGGCCGACGCCGTCGCCCGGCTGGCCGGCGACGACGCCCTGCGGGGCCGGATGCGCGCGCACCTGCGGCAGCGGCCGCCCCGCCAGGACTGGCCCTCGACCGTCGCCGCGACGCTCGACGAGTACCGGCGGGCCGGCGCGCCGTGATCACCGTCCGGGGGGTGCGCGGAGGGCGCGAGGTCGTGTCGTTCGTGCTCGCGCACGGGGAGGACCCGGCGGCGGGCCTCGCGGCGCGCGGCTGGGAGCCGCTGGGGTCGTCCGTGGAGGGCGTCCTGCCGTCGATCGTCCTCACCTTCCGCGTCGAGGCCGTCACCTCGAGGGTGCCGGCGCCGCCCGGCGGTCCCGGTCTCTCCGAGGCGGACCGGGCGCGCGTGGAGCCGCGGCAGCGGGTCGCGGCCTACGCGGTCGTCGTCGACGACGGCCGGCTCCTGCTCACGCGCCTCGCGCCGCTCACCGGGGCGCAGGGCCGCTGGACCCTGCCGGGCGGTGGCGTCGACGCGGGGGAGAGCCCGCGGGAGGCCGTCGTCCGTGAGGTGCACGAGGAGACGGGGCAGGACGTCGACGACGTGCGCTACGTCGACGTCATGACCCAGCACTGGGTGGGGCGCTCCGAGCGCGGCGCCGAGGACTACCACGCGGTCCGGCTGCTGCACACCGCCCGCTGCCCGCGGCCGACCCGCCCCGTCGTGCACGACGTGGGCGGGTCGACGTCCGAGGCGGCGTGGGTCCCGCTCGGGAGGCTCGGCGGCTACGACCTCGTGCCGACCGTCTCGTACGCGCTGCGGGCGACCGGGTTCGTGCCGCGCCGTTAGGCCCGGGGCTCGCGCTCCCGGCTGCCGCGCAGGCCGAGGAGGCCGACGAGGACGACGAGGACGCCGCCGGCGACCACCGTCCACGGCCCGAGGTCGGACCACGGGATGCTCACGTCGGCGACCTCGGAGACGAGCACCGCACCGGCGGTGACGAGCCCGAGGACGCCGAGCAACAGGGCGAAGGGGGCCGGCCCGCGGCGCCAGCGGGGCTCGACCGGCCCGGGGGCGGTCTCGAGGTGGGTGCGCCCCTCGTCCGCGCCGAGGGCAGGACCCTGCGTGGTCGGGGTGGGCTCCGGTCGCGGGCTGGTGGTGGTGGATGGGTCTTCGTCGAGCCCGAGCTCGGTGCGCAGGGGGCGGGTGGTGTCGTCGGTCATGGTCAGCTCTCCTCGATGATGGTCACGTCGCCGATGCCGACGTCGGTCGTCACGACGAGGTCGGGGCGGTCGGCGTCGCCGACCGAGACGGTGCGCGAGACGTCGGTGCCCGAGCGGGTCTCGAGCATCTCCAGCCCGCCGTCGGTGCTCTCGCGGTCGTGGCGCAGCTCGCCGACGCCGACGCGGTTCTCGACCCGGACGTCCAGGCCGTCGGGCACGCGGACGGTCAGCTCGCCGACGCCCACCGACACCGAGACGGTCGCGGGGTCGGAGGTGGCGGGCAGCGCCGCGAGGCCGCCGAGGTCGAGCGTCGCGTCGCCGGCGCCGAGAGAGTAGGTCGCCGGGAGCGCGGTCGCCGTCGGCGTCCAGACGCGGTCGCCGACCCCGCCGCGGGCGGTCGAGTGCGTCGCGCCGAACGCGGCGACCGTCACGAGCCCGAGGACGATCACGAGGAACCCGCTGAAGCCGGAGGCCCGGCCGGTGGCCCCGAGCCCGAGGACGAGAGCGGAGACCGCGGCGAGGGCGAGGGCGAGGCCGAGGACGACCGGCTCGCCGGTGAAGCCGAGGGGCTCGGCGACGGCGGCGACGAGGCCGACGACCGCGATGACGAGGCCGAGCGAGACGAGGCCGACGAAGCCGCTGGGGCGGCGCCGGCGGGGCGCCGGGGGAGGCGGCGGGCCGAGGGGCTGCGGCGGGGCCGGCGGCACCGGCATCCCGCCGGAGGGGCCCTGGGGTCGGGGTGCCCAGCCCCCGCCGGGAGGCGGCGGCGGTGTGCCCCAGGCCGGCTGCTGCGTGGGCGGGTACCGGTAGGCGGTCGAGGGGTCGCCGGCGGGCGGCGCCGGGGGCGGTGCGGACATCGTCGCTCCTGCGGGGGGAGGGGGCGGGGCCTGGCCGGCCCACGGGGTCGGGGCGGTGCGGCTGCGCGTCGCGACGAACCACACGACGAGGCCGACCGGGACGAGCAGCCAGAGCGAGCCGCCCCAGGAGTTGCCGTCGCCGAGGACCGAGACGGCGCCGACGAGCAGGACGATCCCGGTGAGGACGAGCAGGACGATGGCCCACGCGTCGCTGCCCCTGATTGCGCGCTCGGCGAGGACCTCGCCCCGGGCGTCCGGCAGGAGGAGCCACAGCACGAGGTAAAGCGGGATCCCGATGCCGCCGGCGACGGTCAGCGCGATCGCCGCGGCCCGGATGAGGAGCGGGTCGACGTCGAAGCGGGCGGCGACGCCGGCGCACACGCCCCCGAACCAGCGGCGCTCGGTGTCGCGGCGGACGCTCGAGCGGCGCAGGCGGGCGAGCCCGTCGTCGATCGCGGACGGCGCGCCGGTCGGCGGCATCTGGGAGGTGGAGCTC
The DNA here is from genome assembly GCF_018729305.1 of Phycicoccus mangrovi. Classification (NCBI taxonomy): domain Bacteria; kingdom Bacillati; phylum Actinomycetota; class Actinomycetes; order Micrococcales; family Intrasporangiaceae; genus Phycicoccus; species Phycicoccus mangrovi. The sequence goes on from NZ_JAHHWP010000008.1 coordinate 405,350, forward strand.
TCGGTCATGGCACCACTGTGGCCGCACGGGGCGGGGGGCGGCCATGAGGGTCGACCCTGAGCACCCCCTGACCGGACCCCGGCGGGCGGGTCGCAGGCGCCGGTCGTGCGTCAGGATGGAGTCGTGCCCACGCCCTACGAGCCCGCCGCGACCCGCGTGCGGACCGACGCAGGCCCCCTCCCCGGGCCGCCGCCGTCGCGCCCGCCGCTCGTCCGCGACCGCTCGGCGGGCTGGACGCCCGGGGTGTGCGACGCCGTCGCCCGCCACCTCGGCGTCTCGCGCCGGCTCGTGCGCGTCGCCGCGGTCGTCCTCGCCTTCTCCGGCGGGGCCGGGGTCGCGGCCTACCTCTTCCTCTGGGCCCTGACCCCCGAGGCCGACGGCCCGGCGGGCGCGGGTGGCCCGGTGCAGGCGCGGGCCTGGTCCGAGCGCCGCCGCTGGGCCGTCCTCCTCGTCGCGGGCGTCGTCCTCGTCGTCGCCGGTGGCGCGCTGCTCGTGCCCGGGGTCGGGGTGACCGCGCGCGGGTCGGTCCTGCTGCCGCTGTTCGTCATCGGCGTCGGGGCGGTCGTGGCGTGGTCGAACCTCGACGCGACGCAGCGCTCGCGGTGGCTGACCGGCGGTCCCGACGGGATGGGCTGGGTCCGGGTGCTGCTCGGCTCGGGGCTCGCCCTCGTCGGCGTCCTCGTCCTCGTGACACGCGGCAGCTCGGTCAGCGTCCTCTGGGACGCCGTGCTCGCGGCGCTCGCCGTCCTCGTCGGCGCGCTCATCCTCGCCGCGCCGTGGGCGCTGCGGCTGTGGGCCGACTTCCGCCGCGAGCAGGACGCCGCCGTCCGGGCCACCGAGCGGGCCGACATCGCCGCGCACCTGCACGACTCCGTGCTCCAGACCCTCGCGCTCATCCAACGCCAGTCCGCCGACCCCGCCGCCGTCACCCGGCTCGCCCGCGCCCAGGAGCGCGAGCTGCGCAGCTGGCTCTACGACGGGCCGCAGGGGTCGCAGGCCTCGCTCGCCGCGCTCGCCACCGAGGTCGCGCACGAGGTCGAGGACCTCCACGGCGTGCCGGTCGACCTCGTCGTCACCGGCGACCGGCCGTTCGAGCAGCACGGGGTGGCGCTCTCACGGGCGATGCGCGAGGCGCTGCTCAACGCCGTCCGGCACGGCGCGCCGCCGGTCACGGCCTACGTCGAGATCGGGCCGGCCGGGGTCGAGGCGTTCGTCCGCGACCGCGGTGCCGGCTTCGACCTCGACGCGGTGCCCGAGGACCGGCTCGGTGTGCGCCGCTCGGTCCTCGAGCGGATGGAACGACACGGCGGCAGCGCGCGGGTGCGCCGGCGCGACGACGGGACCGAGGTGGAGCTGCGGCTGCCACCGATCGAAGGAGACGACACATGAGCAGCGCCCAGACCCCTGCCCCGACGGCCCCCGTCCGCGTGGTGCTCGTCGACGACCACCGGATGTTTCGCACGGGAGTGCGCGCCGAGCTGACCGAGGCGATGGCGGGCGGGAGCCCGCTGTGCCAGTTCGTCGGCGAGGCACCGGACGTCGACACCGCCATCGCCGTCATCCGGGCCGAGACGCCCGACGTCGTGCTGCTCGACGTGCACCTGCCCGGCGGGTCCGGCAACGGGGGCGGCGACGTCATCCGCGGGTGCGCCGGGGTCGAGACGGCGTCGGGGGCGCCGGTGCGCTTCCTCGCCCTGTCGGTGTCCGATGCCGCGGAGGACGTCATCGCGGTCATCCGCGCCGGGGCGCGCGGGTACGTGACGAAGACGATCGGGGCGCGCGACCTGCTCACCGCGGTGCGGCGGGTGGCCGACGGTGACGCGGTCTTCTCGCCGCGCCTCGCCGGGTTCGTCCTCGACGCGTTCGGGGCGGCGGCCGGCGAGATCGCCGAGGTCGACGAGGAGCTCGACCGGCTCTCGGCGCGCGAGCGCGAGGTGATGCGCCTCATCGCGCGCGGCTACCAGTACAAGGAGGTGGCCAAGGAGCTGTTCATCTCGGTCAAGACCGTCGAGACGCACGTGTCGTCGGTGCTGCGCAAGCTCCAGCTGTCCTCGCGCCACGAGCTGACCGCGTGGGCGATGGGGCGGCGCCTCGTCTGAGGCTCCGGGGCCTCGCCGGGTGGTGCGGGCGCAGGCCCTACGCTGGCGCCCATGGAGTTCGTCGAGCACGTCCTCGTCCTGCTGCACCTCCTCGGCATGGCCGCGATCATCGGCAGCGCCGTGTTCGTCGCGCGGGGGAAGGTCACGCCCGCGCTCGTCTGGGGTGCGCGCGCCCAGCTCGTGACCGGGCTGCTGCTCGTCGGCGTCGTCGAGGCCGGTGACGAGCCGGTCAACCACGCGAAGATCGGCGTCAAGCTGCTCGTCGCGATCGCCGTCGCCGCGTGCGCCGAGATCGCCGCCGCCAAGGAGCGCAAGGGCCAGGGCTCGCGCCCGCAGCTGGTCCAGGTCGCCGGCTGGCTGGCCGTCCTCAACGCCGCCGTCGCGGTCCTCTGGACCAGCGCCTCCTGAACCCCCACCCCGAGTCACACGCGTATCGGGTCACCCGATACGGGTGCGCTGGACCCGACAACCGTTCCCGGGTGAAGCGCGGTCGTATCGGGTCACCCGATACGCACGTGGTCTGGATCGGGGTCAGAGCGTGAGGAGCAGCTTGCCCTGGGTGCGCCGGCCCTCGAGGTCGTCGTACGCGCGCGCTGCGTCGGCCAGCCCGTAGCGGCCGCCGACCGCCACCTCGAGCGAGCCGTCCGCGACCGCCGCGAGCACCTCGCGCGCCCGCCACTCGAGCTCGTCGCGGCTCGCGAGGTAGTGGCCGAGGCTGGGCCGCGTGACGAAGACGGAGCCGGCGCCGTTGAGGCGCTGCAGGTCGAAGGGCGGCACCTGGCCGCTCGCCGCGCCGAAGAGGGCGAGCATCCCGCGGGGTCGCAGCGAGGCGAGCGAGGCGTCGAAGGTGTCGCGCCCGACACCGTCGTAGGCGACGTCGACGCCCTGCGGCGCGACCTCGCGCACGGCGGCGGCGAGGTCGTCGACGGCGCGGTAGTCGATGACGTGCTGCGCCCCGAGCCGCTCGGCGGTCGCGCACTTCTCCGGCCCGCCGGCCGTCGCGACGACGACCCCGCCGCGGGCGCGGACCATCTGCACGAGCAGCTGGCCGACGCCGCCGGCCGCTGCGTGCACGAGGGCCGTCGTGCCGTGGCCGACGGAGAAAGTGCTCGTCGTCAGGTAGTGGGCGGTCATCCCCTGGAGCATGACGGCGGCCGCGGTCTCGAGGTCGACGCCGTCGGGTACCGGGACGAGCGTCGAGGCGTTGCGGACCGCGTACCGGGCGGCGCTGCCGACCGACATCGCCCAGGCGACGCGGTCGCCCTCGGCGAGGTCCTCGACCCCGTCGCCGACCGCGGCGACGGTGCCGGCGCCCTCGTTGCCCAGCACGTACGGCGTCTCCATCGGGTACACGCCCTCGCGCTGGTAGACGTCGATGAAGTTGACGCCGACCGCCGCGACCTCGACGACGACCTCGCCCGGCCCGGGCTCGGGCGCGGTGCGGTCCTCGACGGCGAGGACGTCTGAGCCCCCCGCGCGGGTGACGACGAGGGCAGGTCCGTGGAGCTCGCTCATGCCGCCACCCTAGGACGGCCCGGTCGTCCGACAGCCCCTCCAGCGCGCGCCGCATCGCGCACTACACCGCAGTACGTGCTGCTGTGACGACACTTACTGCGGTGTAGCCCGCGCAGGCGGAGGGGTCAGGGGGGCGAGGTCGATCCAGTAGCGGCGCATCAGGTGGCGGACGTCCTCGAGGACACCGCCGTTGGCCTCGATGACGCTCGCCGACGCGAGGTTGTCGTCGGAGCAGGTCACGAGCACCTCGTCCATCCCGAGCTCGCGGCACAGCGGCAGCGAGAGACGCAGCGCCTCCGTGGCGATGCCCCGGCCGCGGGCCGACGGCCGGACGGAGTAGCCGATGTGGCCGCCGATCTCGATGAGGAACGGGGTGAGGCGGTGCCGGATCGCGAGTGACCCGAGGTGCTCGTCGGGCTGCTCGTCGTCGACGACCCAGAGGAACGTGCAGGGCACGTGCCCCGGCGTCCGCGGCGCGTCCTCGAGGACCTGGCCGCGCCGGTGCGCGACGAACCGCTCGAAGCCGGCGGGCGTCTCGAGCTCGGCGCGCGTGAACTCCACCCCCGCGAAGTCACCCTCGGGCGCCTCGACCCAGACCCCGTCGCCGTCGCGGGTGCCCTCGCCGGCCGCGTCGAACTCGTCCTGCGCGGCGAGGTAGGACCGGTGGAAGCGGACGTCCGGGGCGGCGAGGGAGATCATCCCGGAACGCTAGCCACCGACGTCGAACGGCGCCAACGGGTTACGCGCGCAGCCCGGTCAGGACCTCGTCGAGCATGTCGGGGGTCAGCCGCTTGGTGAAGGTGTTGTGCGGGCTCACGTGGTAGCTGCCGACCAGGCGGATGCTCCGGCCCCCGGGGAGCCCGAGCGTCGCCTCGGCCGCGTGCCCGAACCTCGGCTTCGGCGCGGGCACCTCCCACCCAACCGCGCGCGCCCCGGCCAGCGCCGCGTCCCACCCGATCGACCCGAGGCAGAGGATCGCCCGCAGGTGGGGCTCCGCGAACCGCAGGTCGCGCTCCAGCCACGGCGAGCAGGTGGCGCGCTCGGCCGGTGTCGGCTTGTTGGCCGGGGGCGCGCACCGCACCGCGGCGACGATGCGCAGGTCGGTCAGAGCCTGGCCGTCGCCCGCGGCGACGGAGGTCGGCTTGGCCGCGAAACCGGTGCGGTGCAGCGCAGCCCACAGGAAGTCGCCCGAGGAGTCGCCGGTGAACATCCGACCGGTGCGGTTGGTGCCGTTGGCCGCGGGGGCGAGGCCCACGAGGAGCACGCCGGCCCGCGGGTCGCCGAACGACGGCCCCGGCCGCCCCCAGTAGGGCTGGTCGGCGAAGGAGGCCCGCCGCCCGGAGGTCGCCACGTCCTCGCGCCAGCGCACGAGCCGGGGACAGGCCCGGCACACCGAGACCCGCGCCTGGAGCTCGGGCACGTCCGGCGCCGCCACCGCGAGCCGACGCACGGCGGCGGCGGTCCGCGCCACGGGGGTGTCGGCGTCGGCGGGGTCACCGGGCCAGCCGGCGCCGGGCGGTACGGGCGAGGGGAGGAGCTCGCCCGTCACGGGGTGCGGGTCGAGCGGCTCCATCCCGTGACTCTACGGCCGCCGCCCGGATCGTGGCGGGCTGCCTGCGCGCAGGGGCGGGACGGGGGACGATGGGTGCGTGGCAGCCGTGACCGTGGTCGGTGGTGGCGTCGTGGGCCTGACGTCCGCCCTGCTGCTGGCGCGCGCCGGGCACGAGGTGCGGTGCGTGCGGGACGTCCCGTCGCCGGGCACCGTCTCGGCGGTCGCCGGCGGCCTGTGGTTCCCGTACCACGTCGAGCCCCGCGACCGGGTCGTCGGCTGGGGGCTCACGTCGCTGCGGCACTTCACGATGCTCGCGGCCGACCCCGGCGCCGGGGTGGCCCTGCGCGAAGGCCTCCTCGTCGAGCGCGCCGGGCCCGACCGGTGGTGGACCGAGGGGCTCACCGGATGGCGCGACGCGACACCCGACGAGCTGCCCGAGGGCGCGCCCTCCGGCGTCGTGGCCCGGGTACCGCTCGTCGCGATGGTCGTGTACCTCGACTGGCTCGAACGCGCCTGCGTCGCAGCCGGGGTCGAGCTGGTCGACGGCCGCGTCGAGGATCTCGGTGACCAGCCGGGCGACGTCGTCGTCCTCGCGGCCGGTCTGCGGGCTCCCGCCCTGCTCCCGGGTCTCGAGGTCTCGCCGTCGCGGGGCCAGGTGGCGCTGCTCGCCAACCCCGGGCTCCACCGTTGGCTCGTCGACGACGGCGCCCCCGGCGGGATGACCTACGTGCTGCCGCACCGCGGCTGGGTGGTCTGCGGCGGGTCGGACGCCGCGGGCGACCGCGACGAGCCCGACCCGCAGGAGCACGAGCAGATCGTCGAGCGGTGCCGTCGCGCCGTCCCCGCGCTGCGGGACGCCGAGGTGCTCGGCGCGCGCGTGGGGCTGCGGCCCGTGGCGCCCGCCGTCGACCTGCGCGTCCACGACGTCGGCGGGCGCCCGGTCGTGACGAACGTCGGGCACGGCGGCGCCGGCGTCACCCTGTCCTGGGGCTGCGCCGAGGAGGTCACCGGCCTGGTGGGCGACCTCGTCCGAGGCTGACGCCGCACCCGGCAGGTGCGCCTCAGACGGTCGTGACCTCGGCGCTGGCCATCCGGGACCGGACCCACGGCACGAGCGCGAGCATCGCGGCCGCGACGACGAGGGTGATCGCCGCGTTGACGAGGTAGTACGTCGAGTCGCCCAGCCCGCTCATCGCGGTGATGAGCTGTGCGGCCACGGCCTGGCCGGCGGCGGTGGCGAGGAACCACAGGGCCATCGCCTGCGAGGCGAAGGCGGTCGGCGCGAGGCGCGTCGTGGCCGACAGCCCGACGGGGGAGAGGAAGAGCTCGGCCACGGTCTGGAGGACGAAGACGCCCCCGAGGACCCACACCGGCGAGGTGTTGCCCTGGTAGGTCGCGAAGGCCCACGCCATCGCCAGCGCCGAGACGCCGATGAGGGTGACGCCGATGGTGAACTTCATCGGGGTCGAGGGGAAGCGGCCGGCGCGCCTGACCCAGAGCAGCCCGAAGAGCGGCGCCAGGGCGATGATCGCGAGCGGGTTGACGGACTGGAACCACTCCGGGTTGACCTGCACCCCACCGACGGAGGTGACGGTGCGCTCCTGCGCGAAGAGGGCCATCTTGCCCGCGGCCTGCTCGAAGATCATCCAGAAGACGACCGCGCCGACCCACAGCGGGATGTACGCCGCGAGGTGCGTGCGCTCCTGGGCGTCGACCTTGCGGCTGCGGAACATCACGACGAAGTAGGCCACCGGCGTCGCGAGGGCGAGGACCGAGATGGCGTCGATGACGGCGAGGAGCACGCTGTCGCGCCACGTCGAGGCGAGAGCGACGAGCAGGGCGACGGCGACCACCGCGCCGAGCACGAGCAGCGGCAGCCGGCGGCGCTCGGTGCCGCCGAGCGGGTTGGGGACGTCGTCGCCGGCGCCGCGCAGGGTGCGCCGGCCGAGGACGAACCAGACGAGCGCGACGCCCATCCCGACGGCCGCGGCCGAGAAGCCCGCGTGGTAGCCGAAGCGGTCGCGCAGGAAGGCGACGACGAGCGGCGAGAAGAGCGCGCCGAGGTTGATCGACATGTAGAAGATCGAGAAGCCGGCGTCGCGACGGGGGTCGTCGTCGGCGTAGAGGCGCCCGACGATCGCCGAGATGTTGGGCTTGAGCAGGCCCGTGCCGAGCGCGACCAGCGCGATGCCGAGCCACGCGGTCGGCGTCGCGGGCACGGCGAGGCTGAGGTGGCCGGCCATGATGACGACGCCGCCGTAGAGCGTCGAGCGCCGCGCGCCGACGAGCCGGTCGGCCGCGTAGCCACCGAGGACCGAGAGGAGGTAGACGGCCGAGCCGTAGATCGCGACGACCGAGGTGCCGGTGGCCTCGTCGATGCCGAGCCCGCCGTTGGCGGCGGTGTCGACGAGGAAGTACAGGAGGATCGCCCGCATGCCGTAGTAGCTGAAGCGCTCCCACAGCTCGACGAAGAACAACGTCGAGAGGCCCGTCGGGTGCCCCAGGAAGCCGCGGTCGCTGCGGCTGCTCTCGGCGGATCGGGTGGTCACGGACATCGGGTGCCTTCCTCTGGACAAACCCGTCGACCGTAACCCGTGGCCGCCGGATGACCGAATCGCGCAGGTCAGCCGTCGGGACGCAGCCGGCCGCGCGCGGACTTGGTGAGCGCCCGTCGGCGCTTGGCGTCGAGCCGCCGCTCGACCGAGCCGCGGGTCGGCCGGGTCGCGCGCCGGGCCGGTGGCGGTGGCGCCAGTGCCTCGCGCAGCAGCTCGGCCATCCGCTCGCGGGCCGCCGCCCGGTTGCGCCGCTGCTGCCGGTGCTCGGAGGCGGTGACGACGAGCCGCCCGTCGACGAGACGCGCCCCCAGGCCGCGCTCGAGCCGGCGCCGCTGGGCGTCGGTCAGGCCCGTGACGACCGCGAGGTCGAGCTCGAGCTCCACGCGGCTGTCGGTGGTGTTGACGCCCTGTCCGCCGGGACCGGACGCGCGGGAGAAGCGCTCGACGAGGTCGGCCCCCGGGACCGTGAGTCCCTGCGGCACGCCGGGCCCGGGCGCGACGACGAGGTCCATCAGGGCTTCCCGGTGTCGTCCTCGGGCTCCGGCGGCGGCTCGGCCCCGGCGGCCTCGTCGCGCTCGGCCCACTCCAGGAGCGGCGAGATGTCGAAGACGGCGTCGTCGATGCCGGCGTGGAGGTCGCCGAGCTCGGCGAAGCGGGCGGGCATCGTCGCGATGGTGAAGTCGTCGGGTTCGGCGTCGTCGACCTCGTCCCAGCGCAGCGGGGCCGACACCGTGCCGATCTCGTTGCCGCGCACCGAGTACGCCGCGGCGATGGTGTGGTCGCGGGCGTTCTGGTTGTAGTCGACGAACACGGCGGCGGGGTCGCGGTCCTTGCGCCACCACGTCGTCGTCACCTCGTCGGGCAGGCGCCGCTCGACCTCGCGGGCGAAGGCGAGCGCGGCCCGGCGCACGTCGGTGAAGCCGTGCTCCGGCGCGATGCGGACGTAGACGTGCAGGCCGTGGCCGCCACTGGTCTTCGGCCACCCGACGGCCCCGAGCTCGTCGAGGACCTCGTGGGCGACGTGGGCGGCCCGCCGGACCCGCGAGAACGGCGCGTCCGGCATCGGGTCGAGGTCGATGCGCCACTCGTCGGGTGCCTCGGTGTCGGCGCGGCGGCTGTTCCACGGGTGGAACTCGACGGTGCTCATCTGGCAGGCCCAGGCGACGTCGGCCAGCCGCGTGACGCACAGCTCGTCCGCGTGGAGGCCGTAGCGCGGGAAGTGCAGGCGTACGGTCTCGACCCACGGCGGGGCGCCGCGCGGCAGCCGCTTCTGGTGCACCTTGGCGCCGGCCACGCCGTCGGGGAATCTGTGGAGCATGCACGGGCGCTCGCGCAGCGCCCGGACGATGCCGTCGCCGACCGACAGGTAGTACTGCACGAGGTCGAGCTTGGTCTCGCCGCGGGCCGGGAAGTACACCCGCTCGGGGCTGGAGACGCGCACGTCGAAGCCGTCGACGTCGAGGACGACGGGCTCCCCGAACTCACCCTTGCGCGAGGCCATGGGCCCACGCTAGGGCCTGGCACCGACGGGCGGTCCGGAGCGCGCGGTCGCGCGTCGGGCAGTCGCATCACCGACTAGTTGACACCGCTACCTAGGGGCCCGACACTGGGCGGCATGGGGGAGGTGGTGCGGCCGGACCGCGAGAGCCAGTGGCTCAAGGGGGTCCTCGACCTCGCGGTGCTCGCCGTGCTCGCCCGCGAGGGGTCGGCGTACGGGTACTCGCTGCTCCGCTCGCTCGCCGAGGCCGGGCTGCCCGGCCTGCGCGGCGGGACGGTGTACCCGCTGCTCGGCCGGCTCGAGGACGACGGCCTCGTGCAGAGCGAGTGGACGGTGGCCGACGGAGCCCCGGCGCGCCGCTACTTCGCGCTGACCCCGGCGGGGCGACAGGTCCTCGCCGAGGGCCGCGACGGGTGGTCGTCCTTCGCCGACCGGATGACGAGAGCGCTGGAGGTCTGACGTGGAGGGGATGCGACCGGTCGACGGGATGCGCGTCGACGTGCTCGAGTACTGCCGGGTGCTCGCGAGCCAGCTGCGGCTGGCCGGCCTGCCGGAGGCGCGGGTGCGCGTCGTCGTCCAGGACGTGCTGGCCCACGTCGAGGCCACCGGGGAGGACCCGGTCGAGGCGTTCGGCCAGCCCACCGACTACGCCGCGCAGTGGGCCCGACCGCCCGGTGTCCTCAGGGTGCTGGGGCTGATGGTCGCCACCGCCGTGGCCTTCCCCGGGATCTTCGTGGCCTTCACGGCGCTCACCTCGCCCGCTCCGTGGGCCGGCGCGGTCCCGGTCACCCCGTTCCTCGTGTCGGCGGTGGCCGGGGCGGCGGTCGCGGGCGGGGTCTACCCGTGGACGGTCGGGCTGTGGCTCGAGCGGCGAGCCGGGCGCCGGGTCGGGAGGGGCCGGTCCCCGCTCGACGCCGTCGTCGCCGTGCTCGCCTGGGCCGTGCTGATCGTGCTCGTGCTCGTCGTCGTGCAGCGGGTCCTGGGACCCGACGGCGACGGCCGGACGCTCATCTCGGTCCCGCGCTGGGTGCTGCTCGCGGTGGGGCTCGGCGGGATGGCGCTCTCGTTCGTGCTGCCCTCGCCGGGGGCCCAGACGATGCCGCGCTCGCCGGCCGACCACCGGTCGTGGTGGGCCCGGGTCCGCTCCCTCCTCGCGGGAACTGGCAACCGCCGGCGGTTCTGACCGGACCGCGCTGTTCCACCCTGAGGAATTTTGCTTGGACAAACCCTAGACGGCGTGCTCGCGTCGGCTCTACCGTGGTGCCAAGACCCCCGGGTCGCCCCGATCGGAACCCCTGCACCGGTCGAGCGCTCCGGGGGTCCGCCATGTCCGGGCCGTCGGCGCCGCGACGTAGGGTGGACCCCGAGATGAGCACCCTCTTCGACGGCCTCGACTTCGGCCAGACCCACCCTGCCGACCCCGCGACCCACGCGAGCGCCCAGGCGGCCCTCGTCAACGCCGCCGGGGTGCCGACGTGGGCCGAGGCGGCCGCCGAGGGGCGGGGTCCCGACGGCGGACCGGGGCGCCGCCTCGACGCCGCGGCCCTGCTCGAGGGGCTCAACCCGCAGCAGCGCGAGGCAGTGCTCCACGAGGGCCCGCCCCTGCTCATCGTCGCCGGCGCCGGCTCGGGCAAGACGCGGGTGCTGACCCACCGCATCGCTCACCTGCTCGCCGACCGCGGCGTGCAGCCCGGCCAGGTCCTCGCCATCACCTTCACGAACAAGGCCGCCGCTGAGATGCGCGAGCGGGTCGCCGACCTCGTGGGCCCGCGCGCCAAGGCGATGTGGGTCATGACCTTCCACAGCGCGTGCGTCCGCATCCTGCGCCGCGAGGCCGACAAGGTCGGGATGCGCTCGCAGTTCTCCATCTACGACGCCGCCGACAGCCAGCGGCTCATGGCGATGGTCCTGCGCGACATGGACCTCGACCCCAAGCGCTACAACCCGCGGGCGTTCGGGCACCAGGTGTCGAACCTCAAGAACGAGCTCGTCGACGAGGAGACCTTCGCGAGCCGGGTCGCGCAGGAGGGCACCCACCAGGAGCAGGTCCTCGCGGAGGCCTACACCGAGTACCAGCGGCGGCTGCGGCAGGCCAACGCGATGGACTTCGACGACCTCATCATGACGACGGTCCACATGTTCCAGGCCTTCCCCGACGTCGCCGAGCACTACCGGCGCCGCTTCCGGCACGTCATGGTGGACGAGTACCAGGACACCAACCACGCGCAGTACCAGCTGGTCAAGGAGCTCGTCGGGTCGGAGGAGACCCGCACCGAGCACGGCGTCGAGCCGAGCGAGCTCGTCGTCGTCGGTGACGCCGACCAGTCCATCTACGCCTTCCGCGGCGCGACGATCCGCAACATCGAGGAGTTCGAGGAGGACTACCCGCAGGCGCGAACCATCCTCCTCGAGCAGAACTACCGCTCGACCCAGACGATCCTCCGGGCGGCCAACGCCGTCATCGCGCGCAACGAGGGCCGGCGGCCGAAGAACCTCTGGACCGACAGCGGCGACGGCGCCCGGATCATCGGGTACGTCGCCGACAACGAGCACGACGAGGCCTCGTTCGTCGCGCGCACCATCGACCGGCTGACCGACGCGCACGAGGCCCGCCCCGGCGACGTCGCGGTCTTCTACCGCACCAACGCGCAGAGCCGCGCCCTCGAGGAGGTGTTCGTGCGGGTCGGGCTGCCCTACAAGGTGGTCGGCGGCACCCGGTTCTACGAGCGCCGCGAGGTCAAGGACGCGCTCGCCTACCTGCGGGTGCTGTCCAACCCCACCGACACGGTCAACCTCCGGCGGGTCATCAACGTCCCCAAGCGCGGCATCGGCGACCGCGCCGAGGCCTGCGTCGCCGCCCTCGCCGAGCGTGAGCGCATCCCGTTCGTCGCGGCCCTCGGGCGGCCCGAGGACGCGCCGGGCATCGCGACGCGGTCGGTGGCCGCCATCCGCGGCTTCACCCAGATCCTCGAGGACCTCGGCCGCGTCCGCGACGACGAAGAGACCGGGGTCGCCGACCTGCTCGAGGCCATCCTCGACCGCACGGGGTACCTCACCGAGCTGCGCGAGAGCCGCGACCCGCAGGACGAGACCCGCGTCGAGAACCTCGCCGAGCTCGTCGCCGTCGCCCGTGAGTTCGACGACGCGCGCCGCGAGACCGGCGAGGTCATCAGCCTCGAGGACTTCCTCGAGCGGGTCTCGCTCGTCGCCGACGCCGACGAGATCCCCGACAGCGCCGAGGCCGAGGAGCAGGGCGTCGTCACCCTCATGACGCTGCACACGGCCAAGGGGCTGGAGTTCCCCGTCGTGTTCCTCACCGGCATGGAGGACGGCACCTTCCCGCACCTGCGCAGCCTCGGCGACGCCAAGGAGCTCGAGGAGGAGCGGCGGCTCGCCTACGTCGGCATCACGCGGGCCCGCGAGCGGCTGCACCTCTCGCGCGCGGCGGTCCGGTCCGCGTGGGGCGCACCGCAGTACAACCCTCCGTCGCGCTTCCTCGACGAGATCCCGGCCGAGCTGCTCGAGTGGGAGCGCGAGCTCTCCGGGGCGGCGGCCGTGGGGCGTCGCGACCAGCGGCCCGCCGTCGCGACCCTCGCGGCCCGGCCGGGGGTGCGCTCGCCCGGCAACCGGCCGGTCATCCAGCTCGCGCCCGGCGACAAGGTCACCCACGACACCTACGGGCTCGGCTCGGTCGTGCGCACCCTCGGCGAGGGAGACAAGACGCAGGCCGAGGTCGACTTCGGCGGCGAGCTCGGCGTCAAGCGGTTCGTCCTGCGCTTCGCCCCGCTCGAGAAGCTCTAGCTGTACCCGGCCATCAGGTTGGTGACAGGCGGCTGGTCGGTGGGAGTCCGCCGAGGGCGGTGTGGCGTCGCTGAGTGTTGTACAGCTCGAGCCAGGGGGCAAGGGCGTCGGCGCGGGCTTGGTTGCTGGTGAAGACCTGCCGGTAGGCCCATTCGG